>CAYHCX010000011.1:42581-60328 GCA_964355095.1 uncultured Acidobacterium sp. | reverse complement strand
AGCCGCAGATTAGACACAGACTTAAATGCGGAACCAACAAAAGGGATGAAAGGGAGAGGGATGAATGGGGTCAGGCCGCGAATTTCGCCCTTGGTGAAAGGCCCGAAAGGGCGAAATTCACGGCCTGACCCCATTCATCCCCATTCATCCCCCTAAAAGGGGACCCATGGATCTGCGTCTAATCTGCGGCTGTTTTCCGACCAGCGGCTTGGCACGCCGACGCGCACGCGCATGGCCTGCGGCCCGCGCCACCAGCGCTCGATCAGCCGGCCTTGGCCACGCGCAGTTGCAACCCCAGGCCTGTCGCGGTGAACGCCGCTTCGAGCAGGAACTGGCTCGCCGGGTCGGTGGCCGCGGGTTGCCCGTTGATCTCCTCGATCAGGCAGCCGCGCCGGCCTTCGGGCGCGTGCCGGGCGAGGCGCACGAGCTCGCGCGCCAGCGCGCGGCCGGTCCGCGATCGCTCCGGTTCATCGGCGGGGAGCGAGGCCAGCAGTTGGCGATCGCCGCGCCCAATCCAGCCGGCCAGCAGGCCGTTGACCAGCACGACGCGCGCGCCGGCCGCGCGCGTGGCCTTTGCCATCGGCCATGGGATCAGCACGCCATACGGATTCGCGGGGTCGGTTGACGACAACGTGACGGTGACGTCCTCGTCGCCGGCATCCCGCGCGTCGCGCAGCAGATCGATGGCGCCCGGTTGCGCGAACTGGGCCGCGCCCAATCCGGCCACGAAGTAGCCGCGGCGGATGCGGCCGGTTTCCTCGAGCCGGCGGAGGACCGGATAGATCACGGAGAAGCCGCCCGGCAGTTGTTCGAGGGCGGCGCTGTCGCGCGTCACCACGCCGTGGCGCGACAGCAGTTGGCTGGCCATGGCGGTGGCCCACGATGTCGGCGTGCTGGTTGCCGAGGGGACCAGCGTCCATCGCCCTTCCGCGGATGGCGGCACCAGCCGGCGCGATCGAAACGGCGGCCGGCCGTGGCGCCGCGCGCGTTCCGGCGGCGCCACATAGGCCCGCAGCGCGTGGAGCGTGTCGTTGGTGACCAGGCCCTTCCAGACGAGGTCCCACAGGGCATCCAGCGTCTCTTGCGGAAAACCGCCGCCGGCCGCCTCGTGCAGGGGCCCGAAGAACGACGCGCCGTGCCGTCGCAGGAACGCGATCATGTGCGCGTCGCGTTCAGCGAGCCCTTGCGGGCGCGCGGCGTCGAGCCCTTCCGGCGGCCGCAGCGTGGCCACGTGATCCGTCAGGTACAACGCGATGCGCCCGTCGCGTTCGCCCAACGGCTCGACGCCGACCCACGTCACCTCGCCGGCGCCCATCAGCGTGTCGAGCATGGCCGGTGTGTAATCGCGCACGCGCGCGGCCAGCACCTCGCGATCGAGGAGGGACGCCACCAGCGGCACGCCCTGCAACTGCTCGATCACGTCGAGCAGGCCATCCAGGCCGGCGCGCGGCCGAGACAGGCCGTGCCAGCGGACCAGGAAGCGACCGAGCGCGCCGGCATCGACGGGCTCCACTTGCTGGCGGAGCCTGGCGAGCGAGCGCTGGCGCACGCTGCGCAGCACCTCGGTGTCACACCATTCGCGGCCGCGGCCGCCGGGGCGGAACTCGCCATCGACGATGCGGCCGGCGGCGCGCAGGCGCGCGAGCGTGGCATCGACCACCGCGATGCCCAGTCCGAGGCGCGCGCTGACGTCCTGGCCGACCAACGGCCCATGGCCGCGGGCATAGCGTCGGACGAGGTCGCTGACCGGATCGTCGACGGGTTCCAGCAACGCGTCGGGCAGGCCGGGCGGGAGCGGCGTGCCGAGGGCGTCGCGATACCGCGCCGCGTCCTCGACGGCAATCAGCCGCGGTTCACTGGCGACACGGACCTCGATGGCGCGGCGGGTGGCGACGAGGTCGGCGATGGCCGTGCCGGCAATGCCGGGCGCGCTCCGCTCGTCGATCTCGGCGGGCGACAAGTCGCCGAGGCGCAGCAGCAGGTCGTGCACCGCATCCGTCGATCGCGCGTGGAAGCGCTCCGGCCGGTGCTGCAGGTCGGCCTCGAGTGACTCGATCGCGCCGGCGTCAAGCAAGTCCCGCAGCCCGGTGTCGCCGATCAGCTCCCGCAGTTGCGACTGGTCCACCGACAGCGCCTGGGCGCGCCGCTCGGCCAGCGGCGCGTCGCCGTCGTAGATATAGTTGGCGACGTAGCCGAAGAGCAGCGACGTGGAGAATGGCGACGGCGTCGCCGACTCGACGTGCACGATCCGGATGGCGCGGCTGCGCACGCGCGCCAGGATGTCGGTGAGCGCCGGCAGGTCGAAGATGTCGCGCAGGCACTCGCGATAGGTCTCGAGGATGATCGGAAACGATCCGTAGCGCGCCGCCACGGCCAGCAAATCCGAGGCGCGCTTGCGCAACTGCCACAGTGGCGCGCGGGCGCCGGGGCGCCGGCGCGGCAGCAGCAAGGCGCGGCCGGCCGCCTCGCGAAACCGCGCCGAGAACATCGCCGTGGACCCGAGCTGCCGCACCACCAGGCGTTCGATCTCGTCCGGGTCGGGCAGCAGCAACGACGGCTGCGGCAACCGCTCGCCATCCGGATAGCGGACCACGAACCCGTCGTCGGACCACATCACCTCGACATCGACGCCGGCCTCATCGCGGATGCGCGCGGTGGCGGCCATCGCCCACGGCGCATGCACGCGGCTGCCGAGCGGTGACAGCACCGCCACCCGCCAGTCGCCGAGGTCGTCGCGCGACTGCTCGATCACGATCGTGCGGTCGTCGGGGACGGCGCCGGCGGCCGCCTGCTGATCGTCGAGGTAGCGCATCAGGTTGGCGCTGGCCAACGGATCGAGTCCGTGGTCCTGGTGCAGCGAGGCGAGCGCCTCGGCGCGCGGGCGCTGGCGCAGCTCGCGCACCAGCTTGCCGATGGCCAGGCCCAGCTCCACGGGCCGCCCCGGCCCTTCGCCCTTCCAGAACGGCATCTTGCCCGGCTGACCCGGCGCCGGTGAGACCAACACGCGATCGTGCGTGATCTGATCGATGCGCCACGTCGAGGCGCCGAGCAGGAACGTTTCGCCGGCCCGCGCCTCGAACACCATCTCCTCATCCAGCTCGCCGACGCGGGCCTGGTCTTTCTCCGCGCCGGACAGGAAGACGCCGTAGAGCCCGCGGTCAGGAATGGTGCCGGCGTTGGCAATCGCCACGCGCTTGGCGCCCTGCCGCCCCGTGACGACGCCGTTGACGCGGTCCCACGTGAGCCGCGGCCGCAGCTCGGCGAAGTCGTCCGACGGATAGCGGCCCGAGAGCATGTCGAGCACGCCGTCGAAAATGGGGCGGCTCAACTCCGCAAACGGCGCCGCCGACCGCACGGCGCGGAACAGGTCGTCCACCGCCCACGGTTCCATCGACACCATGGCCACCAGTTGCTGGGCCAGCACGTCGAGCGGGTTGCGCGGGTAGCGGGAAGACTCGACCTTGCCGCCGCGCATCGCCGCGGTGACCGCCGCGCACGCCACCAGGTCGCCGCGAAACTTCGGGAAGATGATCCCTTCGCTGACTTCGTCCATGGAATGGCCGGCGCGGCCAATGCGCTGCAGGCCGCTCGCCACCGACGGCGGCGCCTCAATCTGGATCACCAGGTCGATGGCGCCCATGTCGATGCCGAGTTCGAGCGACGAGGTCGCCACCAGCGCCCGCAGGTGCCCGCCCTTGAGCAGGTCTTCGATCTCGGCCCGCTGCGCCCGCGCCAGCGAGCCGTGATGCGCGCGCACCAGCGCTTCGCCCGCCAGCTCATTGAGCGCGCCCGCCAGCCGCTCCGCGAGGCGGCGGCTGTTGACAAACAGCAGGGTGGACCGGTGCGATCGAATCAGATCGATGAGCGCGGGGTGAATCGAACTCCAGATCGATTGCACCACCGGGCCCCGCGATGCCGGGCCGCTCGGCGGTTCGGCCGGCTTCCCCATGGCGGCCATGTCTTCCACCGGCGTCCGCACGGTGATGGCCAGCTTCTTCGGCGCGCTGGCGTCGATGATGGTGACCGGCCGGTACGTCACCGAGTGGTCGTCTTCGAACTCGGCGTGGACAGAATCTGTGTAATCGGTCTTTGAAGATTTGGCCTTCGTGTTCTTCCCGCCTTCGCCCGCCCGGTGTTGCTTGCGGGCTTCGGCGAGGTCTCGCCGTAGCGGGCTCTGGCCCGCGAAGGCGGACGTGGTTGCCTTCTTTGCGGCAGCGCCGCCGAGGAACCTCGCCACCTCCTCCAGCGGCCGCTGCGTCGCCGACAGCCCGATGCGCTGCAGCGGCCGGCCGGCGATCCGTTCCAGCCGTTCGAGCGACAGCGCCAGGTGCGCGCCGCGCTTGGTGGCCACCAGCGCGTGAATCTCGTCGATGATCACGGTCTCGACCGACCGCAGGCTCGCGTGCGCGTTCGAGGTAAGCAGGAGGAACAACGACTCCGGCGTCGTGATCAGGATGTCGGCCGGCGTCCGCTGGAACCTCGCCCGCTCGGCGGCCGGCGTGTCGCCCGTGCGCACGGCAATCGCCGGCGGATGGAAGGTCTCGCCGCGCCCGGCGGCCATGGTCGAAATGCCGGCCAGCGGCGCCCGCAAGTTGCGCTCGACGTCCACCGCCAGGGCCTTGAGCGGCGAAATGTACAGGACCCGGCACCGTGCCGCCGCGTCCGGCACCGGCTCGAACATCAGGCGATTGAGCGACCACAGGAACGCGGCCAGGGTCTTGCCGCTGCCCGTGGGCGCCAGGATCAGCGTGGATTCCCCGCCGGCAATTGCCGGCCACCCACGTTTCTGTGGCGCGGTAGCCGTGGCGAACACTGCCTGGAACCACGCAGCGACAGCCGGATGAAAATGGGATTGGGGTGTGTCGGCCACCAGGTTAATTCTGTGTCATCTGCGTCATCCGCCGTCGCGCAAAGCGCTATGGCGGACAGGTCGGTGGCCCTGGTATTGGCTCCGCCATCGCTGTTTGAGGATATAATGAACGGCTACATGGGTGACGCTGGCGAAGGCCTGATTGACGCTGAAGCGCGCTTGCAGGAGCGCATGGACGAACTCGAGGAAAGCCGCAAGGTCGCGAAAGACAAGGGCCCCAAGGTTGACCCCGAACTGGTACGGCAGATCGAATCGCTTAAACTGGCGCGGACCGAGCTGCAGCGCCAGCTTGAGCTGACGACCCACCCGGCGCGCCGCGATCAGATCGGGCAGGCCGTGGCGGAAATCGAACGCCGTCTCGCCGACTTCGCGAAGAAGAAGAAGAAGAAGTAACGGCGGCCGCCCAGGCCGCCCGCCTGGCCCGGTGTGAATGTATGCCGTGTGATATCCTTCACAAGCACGCTGAAATCCTGAGTGCGTGACATACTTTTTCAGAGCGCGAGATCATGGACGGCTGGGGCGGAATCCTACTACTGGGTGTCATCGGAGTCGGCTTCGGCATCGTCTCCGTGGTGCTGTCGTACTTCCTTGGCCCGCGCAATCCCACTCCCGAGAAGCTGGCGGCCTACGAATGCGGCATGCCGCCGGTCGGCGACGCCCGCGAACGGCAGTCGGTGAAGTTCTACCTCGTCGCGGTGATCTTCCTGCTGTTCGACATCGAAGTCGCATTCCTCTATCCCTGGGCGCTCGCGATGCGCCAGTTGTCGTGGCCCGGCCTCATTCAGATCACGGTCTTCTTCCTGATACTGGTCGTCGGCTACATCTATATCTGGCGCAAGGGCGTGCTCAACTGGGGCCCCGAATACGACCCCGATTACCGGCACCCGCCCAAACCCGGCCCCGCCGTGGTGAAGAGATACCGTTATGGGACTCGAAACTGATTACGAGATTCCGGTCGTCACGACCACTGCTGAATTCGTCATCCAGTGGGCGCGCCGCTCCGCGATCTGGCCTGTCACCTTCGGGCTCGCCTGCTGCGCCATTGAGATGATGGCGATGGCGTCGAGCCGCTACGATGTCTCGCGCTTCGGCGCCGAGGTGTTCCGCGGGTCGCCGCGCCAGTCGGACCTGATGATCATCGCCGGCCGGCTGTCGCGCAAGATGGCGCCGGCCCTGCGCCGCATCTACGACCAGATGCCCGAGCCCAAGTGGGTGATCTCGATGGGCGCCTGCGCGTCCTGCGGCGGCGTGTTCGACAACTACGCCATCGTCCAGGGTTCCGACCAGGTGGTGCCGGTGGACGTGTTCATTCCCGGCTGCCCGCCGCGGCCCGAAGCCGTTATCTACGGCATCGTGCAGCTGCAGAAGAAGATTGCCGCCGCCAAGATGGATCAGACCCCGAAGGTCCGCATCGCATGACCGCCGACGAGATCATCGCCGCGATCGCGCCAGCCGTGCCCGGCGCGACGTTCGAGACGCTTGGGTCCGCGGACTCCGCGGTCACGCCGTCCCTGCTCGTGCCGCGCGAGCACCTGATTGCGACCTGCCAGGCGCTGCGGGGACCCGGCCTCGAGTTCGTGGCGTTCTCCGACCTCACCGCCGTGGACTTTCACCCGCACCGCGACCCGCGCTTCGACGTCGTCTACCACCTCGTGTCGCCGCACCGCCGCGCGCGCGTGCGTCTCAAGGTGCGCGTCAACGCCGATCAGCCGGTGCCGACGCTGACGCCGGTGTTCGAGGGTGCCGGCTGGCCCGAGCGCGAGGTCTACGACCTGTTCGGCATCGTGTTCGAGGGGCACCCCGACTTGCGGCGCCTGATGATGCCCGACGACTGGGAAGGCTATCCACTGCGCAAGGACTACCCGGTGCAGCTCCGCAAGGACGCGCAGACCTACATGCCGCTGCGGATCACGGCGGAAGAGTTCCAGGCGAACATGGAGCGCGATCGGTATCAGCGCACCGCCGCCAAGCCGAAATGACGAACGAAGCCCGCGCTGTCCGAGCAGTCACTGCGCTGCGAGAGAGCGCAGCGGCGCACGAGCACGCTGCGCAAGACGTCGAAGCCATCGTGCGGGCGACGGAGGCGGTCGTCGGGGCGCTTCGGCAAGGTCGAAAGGTGCTGGTGTTTGGCAACGGGGGCAGTGCGGCCGACGCGCAGCACTTCGTTGCGGAGTTGGTCGGACGATACTTGGTTGAGCGTCAAGCGTGGCCGGCCATCGCCCTATCAACTGACACCAGTATCTTGACGGCACTCGGCAACGATTATGGGTTTGATCGAGTGTTCGCGCGGCAGGTCGAGGCGCACGGCCAGGCCGGTGACGTGGCGCTGGGCATTACCACCAGCGGACGGTCGCCGAATGTGCTTCGCGCGCTCGAGACCGCGAACGAGCGAGGCCTCATTACGATTGCACTGACCGGGCGCGGCGGGGACGCGGGCCGGCTGGCCACGATTCATCTCGGCGTGGACGACGACCGCACGCCGAGAATTCAGGAGGTGCACATCACGATGTTGCATATCCTTTGTGAGTTAGTTGAGGAAGAGTTGAATGGCTGACGTTCGCACCGAGACAATGACGGTCAACATGGGGCCGCAACACCCCAGCACGCACGGCGTGCTGCGGCTGGTGTTGGAGCTCGATGGCGAGACCGTCGTCTCCGTCCAGCCGACCATCGGCTTCCTGCACACCGGCATCGAGAAGACCGCCGAGCAGAAGAAGTGGCAGCAGGTGATCCCGCTGGTCGAGCGCATGGATTACCTCGGCCCGCAGTCCAACAGCCTGGCCTTCTGCCTGTCGGTGGAGAAGGTGCTCGGCCTCGAGATGCCGGCGCGCGTCAACGCCATTCGCGTGCTGATTGCGGAACTGCAGCGCATCAGCAGCCACCTGGTGTGGTTCGGCACGCACGCGATGGAGATGGGCGCCATCACCGGCATGCTCTACGCGTTTCGCGAGCGCGAGATTCTCATGAATCTCAACGAGATGCTCGGTGGCTTCCGGTTCTTCCCGAGCTACATCCGCGTCGGCGGCCTGAAAGAAGACATCCCGCGCGGCTACCAGGAAGCCGTCAAGGCCTTCCTCGATCGCCTGCCCGGCAAGCTCGACGAATACGAGACCCTGATCACCAAGAACCCGATTTGGATGGACCGCACCCGCGGCGTCGGCGTGATCAGCTTCGAGGACTGCTGCCAGTGGGGCCTCTACGGCCCGATTGCCCGCGCCGCCGGCGGCGACTACGACGTGCGCCGCGCCTTCCCGTATTGCGATTACGACACCTACGACTTCGACGTGATCGGCGCCGCCAACGGCGACGTCTACGATCGTTACCTGACCCGCGTCGCGGAAATGCGCGAGAGCGTCAAGATTTGCCAGCAGGCCCTGGAGCGGATTGCGCCGGTGGGCGCCTGGGCATGCGACGACCGGCGGGTGGTGCCGCCGCCCAAGGATCAGGTCTACACGGAAATGGAAGCGCTGATTCAGCACTTCCTGATTTACTCGCAGGGCTTCAAGGTGCCCGCCGGCGAAGCCTACGTCCCGGTGGAAGGCCCGCGCGGCGAGCACGGCTGCTACATCGTCTCGGACGGCGGCAACCGGCCGTGGCGGGTTCACATGCGCTCGCCGGGCCTGATGGCCTGCCAGGCGCTGCACAAGTTCGTTGTCGGGGGCATGATCGCGGACGTGATCGCGGTGATTGGCTCGCTCGACGTGGTGATGGGAGACGTCGATCGATGAGTTTTCATCCCACGATGCCCTACGGCACGGAGCAGTGGCACCGCTCGCGGCGGGTCACGCTGCCGGAGGGTCCGGAGTTTGCCTTCAGTCCCGCGACCCGGGCGCAGTTCGAGGCGTTCGCGGCGCACTACGCGCCCGAGCATCGCAAATCGGCGGTACTGCACGCGCTCTACCTCGCGCAGGAGCAGCAGGGCTATATCAGCAACAACGTCACGCGGCACGTCGCCGAGGTGATCGGCTGCACCACCGCCGAAGTCGAAGACGTGGTTTCGTACTACGTCATGTTCCACCGCAACCCGGTGGGCCAGTACGTGCTGCAGGTCTGCACCACGCTGTCGTGCGCCCTCGCCGGCGCCGAGCGGGTCGTCGAGGAGCTCGAGCACAAGCTGGGCATCAAGGCCGGGCAGACCGACCCCACCGGCATGTTCACCATCCAGCAGATGGAATGCCTCGGCGCCTGCGATCGCGCGCCGGTGATGATGGTGAACAACGACCACTGGCACGAACACCTCACGCCCGGATCGGCCGGTGCTCTGATCGATCAGATGAAGACCGGCGGCTTGCAGGCGCTCGGCGGATGCCACCTCGCCATCGAGGGCCGCCCTGAAAGCGAGTGGAAAGGCAAGACCACGACGCCGGTGAAGCCGAAGGCGGTGCCCGACTACGAGCCGGTGCTCACCAAGTACGCCTTCACGCCGGGAGGCGCGGAGTTCGACCACTACGTCAAGAACCAGTCCGGCTACCAAGGGCTGAAGAAGGCGTTGTCGATGACGCCCGATGCGGTCATCGACGACGTCAAGAAGTCGGGTCTGCGCGGCCGCGGCGGCGCCGGTTTCCCGACCGGCCTCAAGTGGCAGTTCGTGGACAAGAAGTCGCCGAAGCCGAAGTTCATCGTCTGCAACGCCGACGAGAGCGAGCCGGGCACCTTCAAGGACCACCTGCTGATGGAGCGCAACCCCCACCTGCTGGTGGAGGGCTGCCTGATCGGCTGTTACGCGATCGGCTCGAAGGCCGCCTACATCTACATCCGCGGCGAGTTCTACCACCTGTTCCCCGCCATGCAGAAGGCGATCGACGATGCGCGCCAGGCCGGCTACGTCGGCAAGAACATCTGCGGCTCGGGCTTCGATTGCGAGGTCTACCTGCACCGCGGTGCCGGCGCCTACGAAGCCGGGGAAGAAACCGCGCTGCTCGAATCGCTCGAAGGCAAGCGCGCGCAGCCGCGTTTCAAGCCGCCCTTCCCGGCGGTGGAAGGCGCCTGGGGTTGCCCCACGGCCGTCAACAACGTCGAGACGCTGTGCAACGTGCCGCTGGTGATGACCCGTGGGTCGGAGTGGTTCGCGTCGCTCGGCCCCGAGAAGAACGGTGGCCCCAAGCTGTTCTGCGTGAGCGGCGCCGTCAAGCGCCCTGGCGTGTTCGAGGCGCCGATGAAGGTCACGCTGAAGGAACTGATTTTCGACTACGCCGGTGGCCCGCTCGACGGCCACACGCTGAAGGCGGTGATTCCGGGCGGGTCGTCGGTGCCGATCCTGCTACCCGATCAGATCGACATCCCGGCCAGCTTCGACGACGTGCAGCGCGCCGGGTCGCTGCTCGGCTCGGCGGCGATCATGGCCCTCGACGACACCACCGACATGGTGTGGCTGGCGGACAACCTGCTGCACTTCTACCGCCACGAGTCGTGCGGCAAGTGCACGCCGTGCCGCGAGGGCACCGACTGGCTCTATCGCATCCTGCATCGCATGATGAACGGGCAGGCCACGGAGAAGGACATCGCGCTGCTCGGCAGCGTGGCGAACCAGATCAACGGCAAGACGCTGTGCGCCTTTGGCGATGCCGCGGCCACGCCGGTGCTGACCACGCTCAAGTTGTTCAAGCCGGAATTCGAGGCCTACGTGACGGGCACGCAGCCCAAGCCGGCCGCCTATCGGGCGCAGGCGCCCACCGCCGCCGGGGCTTCCACCTTCGCCGAGGCTTCGGCGGACAAGTCGGCGGTCAAGCCGGTGGAGACGCACTGACGTGACCGGGATCATCGACTACCTCACCGCGCCGGAATTCATCGCCTACGCCACGCTGGTCGGCGTGGTGTTCATGGCGCTGCAGATGTCGGCGGCCGTGATGGTCTACGCCGAGCGCAAGGTCTCGGCCTACATGCAGCAGCGCAACGGCCCGAACCGGGTCGGTCCCGCGGGCCTGCTGCAGCCGATTGCCGACATCGTCAAGCTGTTCTTCAAGGAAGAGCTGCGGCCGAAAGCGGCGGACGCCTTCCTGTTCTCGCTGGCGCCGATCATCTCGGTGACCACCGCCTTCCTGGCGTTCGCGCCGGTGCCGTTCGGCGCGCCCACCACCTTCTTCGGCCTGCTCGACGAGCCGATGGCGCTGATGATCTCGGACGTCAACGTCGCGGTGCTGGTGATCTTCGCCGTCGCCTCGATGGGCGTCTACGGCATCGTGCTGGCCGGGTGGGCGAGCAACTCGAAGTACTCGCTGCTGGGCGGCCTGCGCAGCTCGGCGCAGATGATCAGCTACGAGCTGGCCTACGGCATGTCGCTGGCGACGGTGGTGATGTTCGCCGGCTCGATGTCGCTGCGCGAGATCGTCGGCGAGCAGCAGGGCTACTGGTTCGGCTTCATCCCACAGTGGAACATCTTCCTTCAGCCGATCGCGTTTTTCGTGTTCGCGTGCGCCGGCATTGCCGAGACCAACCGCGCGCCGTTCGACTTTCCCGAAGCCGAGCAGGAGCTGGTGGCCGGCTATCACACCGAGTACAGCTCGATGCGTTTCGCCATGTTCTTCATGGCCGAATACATCAACATGGTCACGGTCTCGGCGGTCGCGGTCAACCTGTTCCTGGGCGGCTGGCACGGCCCGTTCATCCCGCCTGAGTATGGCTGGATCTGGTTCCTGATCAAGCTGGCGTTCCTGCTGTTCGGTTACCTGTGGCTGCGCTGGACGCTGCCGCGCTTCCGCTACGACCAGTTGATGTCGTTCGGGTGGAAGGTGCTGCTGCCGTTGGCGACGGTCAACCTGCTTCTGTCAGCCGCGGGGGTGCTCTACTTTGGCCTCTGACGCGCTGCTCTTTTACCTGTTCGCCGGCGTCGCGGTGCTCGGCGCGCTGCTGGTCGTCACCCAGAGGAACCCGGTCTACAGCGTGCTGGCGCTGATCGGCTCGTTCTTCGGGCTGTCGGGCCTCTACGTGCTGCTCGAGGCCCCGTTCGTGGCGGTGGTGCAGATCATCATCTACGCCGGCGCCATCATGGTGCTGTTCCTGTTCGTGGTGATGCTGCTCAACGTGCCGCGCGAAGACGCCTCGGAATGGGACCGCTCGCATCCGCTCTACCGCCCGCTGGCGGTGCGCGTGGGCGGCGCGCTGGCACTGTTGCTGGCGCTCGAACTGGCCTGGGCGCTGTCACGCACGGCGGGGCTGGGCGGAGGCGTCGCCGAGGCGCACCCGGCGGTGGCGTCGGTCGCCGAGCTGGGCCGCGTCCTGTTTACCGACTACATGTTTGCATTTGAAGTGACGTCGATCCTGATCATCGTGGCGATGGTTGGCGCCGTCGTCCTCGCCAAGAAGAGAGAGGACTGACCATGTCGATCGGCCACTATCTCGTGCTCTCGGGTCTGCTGTTCTCGATTGGCGCCGCCGGCGTCTTCCTGCGCCGCAATCTGATCACGCTGCTGCTGTCGGTGGAAATCATGCTGAACGCGGTCAACCTGGCGTTTGTGGCCTTCGGCCGCCAGCTGGGCACCGTGGACGGCCAGATCATCACCTTCTTTGTGATGACGGTGGCCGCCGCCGAGGCGGCGGTGGGCCTGGCCCTGGTGATTGGCCTGTTCCGCCACCGCGAAACGCTCAACCCTGAGGCGTTTACTTCCCTGAAGTGGTAGCCGCAGATGACGCCGACCACCACGCCAGGGCCGCAGATGACACAGATGACGCAGACTACGTCGGGAGCCGAGGGATAACGACGTGCTAGCTCTCATTCCATTGCTGCCGTTTGCCGGCTTCCTCGTCAACGCAGGCGTGGGGCGGCGGCTGCCCAAGGCGGTGACCGGCGGGCTGGCGTCGGCCGTCATGGTGCTGTCGTTCCTGATTGCCGCCATGCAGGTGTGGGCGCTGGCCGGCCTGCCGCCGGCATCGCGCCAGATCAACCAGACCTTGTTCACCTGGATCACGGCCGGCGATTTCACGCTCGACCTGGCGCTGCGCCTCGACGCGCTGTCGGCGGTGATGATTCTCGTGATCACCGGCATCGGCTCGCTGATTCACATCTACTCGATCTCCTACATGCACGAGGAAACCGACGCCGAATACGGCCGGTTCTTCTCGTACCTGAACCTGTTCTGCTTCTTCATGCTGATGCTGGTGCTCGGCTCGAACGTCCTGGTGATGTTCGTGGGCTGGGAGGGCGTGGGCCTGTGCTCCTACCTGCTGATTGGCTTCTACTACGAGAAGAAGTCGGCGTCAGACGCGGCCAACAAGGCGTTCATCGTCAACCGCGTCGGCGACTTCGCGTTCATCCTGGGCGCGTTGCTGCTGGTGGTGACGTTCAACTCGCTCGATTTCATGACCATCGCGTTGGCGGTGAAGGAGATGCCGCCCGAGGTGACGTTCGGCACCTTGTCGCTGATTACGCTGCTGATGTTCATCGGCGCGACGGGCAAGTCGGCGCAAATTCCGCTGTATGTGTGGCTGCCCGACGCGATGGAAGGCCCGACCCCGGTGTCGGCCCTCATCCACGCCGCCACCATGGTCACCGCCGGCGTCTACATGATCGGCCGCAACGCGGTGCTGTTCGAGCACGCGCCGATTACGCTGACCGTGGTCGCCGTGGTCGGCGCCGCCACCGCGCTGTTGGCCGGCACCATCGGCCTGGTGCAGAACGACATCAAGCGCGTGCTGGCGTATTCGACGGTGTCGCAGCTGGGCTACATGTTCCTGGCGATGGGCGTCGGCGCGTTCGGCGCCGGCATCTTCCACCTGATGACCCACGCCTTCTTCAAGGCCTGCCTGTTCCTCGGCTCGGGCGCGGTGATTCACGCGCTGCACGGCGAGCAGGACATCCGCAGGATGGGCGGCCTCAAGAAGCACATCCCGATCACCTACTGGACGTTCGTGATTGCGGCACTGGCCATCGCCGGCATTCCGTTCCTGTCAGGGTTCTTCTCGAAAGACGAGATCCTGTTCGAGACGTTCCTGCACGGCCACCAGATCCTGTGGGGCGTGGGCGCGCTGACATCGCTCCTGACCGCCACCTACATGTTCCGCCTGGTCCACCTGACCTTCCACGGTGAAGAGCGGTTCGCTGCGGCCGGCCATGGCGACGACGACCACGGCCATGCGCATTCGGCACCTCAGCACCCGAGCATCCCAGCACCCCAGCACGCGCCTGGTGTGCATTTACATGATGCGCCAGCCCCCATGGCGTTCGCGCTGATCGTGCTGGCGGTCGGCTCAATCCTCGCCGGCTACGTCGGCGTGCCGCACGCGCTCGGCGGCCACAACAACCTTGGCGCCTGGCTCGAGCCGGCGTTCCAGGCCACCAACTGCGGCCAGCCGGTCACCACCGGCGAGCTGGCGGGCATGGCCATCGAGAACTGCCTGCCCGGCGAGGAAGCCGGCGCCGAAGGCGACCACACCGGCCTCGAGCTGTCGCTGATGGGGGTGTCGTCACTGATCGCCTTTGCCGGCATCGGGCTGGCGACGTTCCTCTGGCTGAAGCGCAAGGACATCCCGGCGCAGATGGCCACGCAGTTTTCGGGAGTCCACAAGCTGTTGCTGAACAAGTACTACGTGGATGAAATCTACGACGCGACCATCGTGCAGCCGATCAAGGTGGTGTCGCAGGAAGGCCTGTGGCGCGGCTTTGACGTGAAGATCGTCGACGGCGCCGTCAACGGCGCGGGTTACTTCGTGAGCGGGGTGAGCATCGTGCTCCGCCTGCTGCAGAACGGGTCGGTCAAGACCTATGCGGCATCCATCTTTGCGGGCGCGGTCGCCATCCTCGCCTTCTACCTCTGGAGATAGCGCGACGTGAACGGGTTGCCCCTGCTCTCCATTGCCATCCTGCTCCCCGTCATCGGGGCGGCCCTGCTGTTGTTGGTGTCGAACCGCGACGGTTCGAAGAACGGCCTGGTCCGCAACCTGACGCTGGGCATCTCGCTGGTGACCTTTGCGGTCACGCTGCTGCTGTGGGCGGGCTTCGACCCGTCGGCGGCCGCGCCGGCGTTCCAGTTCGTCGAGCGTCATGCCTGGATCCCGGCCTTTGGCATCGACTACTACGTCGGCATCGACGGCCTCAGCCTGATGCTGCTGGTGCTGACCGGCTTCCTGACGCCGCTGGCGCTGCTGACCTCGTGGGAAAGCGTCGACCAGCACGTCAAGGAATTCTCGATCTTCATGCTGCTGCTCGAGGCGTCGATGATCGGCGTGTTCTGCGCGCTCGACGTGTTCCTGTTCTACATCTTCTGGGACTTCGTCCTGATCCCGATGTATTTCCTGATCGGCATCTGGGGCTACGACCAGCGCATCTACGCCGCGGTCAAGTTCATGCTCTACACCATGGCCGGCAGCGTGCTGATGCTGGTGGCGATCATCGGCCTGTCGTGGATGCACCAGTCGATGACCGGCGAGTACAGCTTCGACCTGCTCAAGCTGTATGAGCTGCAGATTCCGGAAGGCACGCAGTACTGGATGTTCCTGGCCTTCACCATCGCGTTCATCATCAAGGTGCCGCTGTTCCCGTTCCACACGTGGCTGCCCGACGCCCACGTGCAGGCGCCCACGGCCGGCTCGGTGATCCTGGCTGGCGTCATGCTGAAGATGGGCGGCTACGGCCTGATCCGCTTCGCGTTTCCGCTGTTCCCCGAGGCGGCGCTCTACTTCGCGCCGCTGCTGGCGACGCTGTCGGTGATCGCCATCGTCTATGGCGCGCTGGTGGCGATGGTGCAGCCGGACATGAAGAAGCTGGTGGCCTATTCCTCGGTGAGCCACATGGGCTTTGTCGTGCTGGGCATTGCCGCCATGAACATGCAGGGCGTGCAGGGCGCCTCCTATCAGATGCTGGCCCACGGCGTCAGCACCGGCGGCCTGTTCTGCATTGTCGGGATGCTGTCGGACCGGCGGCACACCCGCCTGATCAGCGAGTTCGGCGGCCTCAAGACGGTGATGCCGAGGCTGACGGCGGTGATGCTGATCCTGACGCTGTCGTCGATCGGCCTGCCCGGCATGAACGGGTTCATCGGCGAGTTCCTGATCATGCTCGGCGCCTTCAAGTGGGACCCGCGCTTCGTGGTGGTCGCCGCGCTCGGCGTGATCCTGTCGGCGGTTTACATGCTGTGGATGTTCCAGCGGGTGTTCTACGGCAAGGTCACCAACGACCACAACAAGAACCTGGCGGACCTGTCGTTCCGCGAGTGGGCGATTATCGGCCCGCTGGCGGCGGTTGCCATCGCCATGGGTGTGGTGCCGAACGTGTTCCTGAAACCGATGGAACCGGCGATTCAGCGCATCGTCGATCGCGTGCAAGCACGCCAACCGCTGGTCGTGGAAAAGGGGTCGGGGATCTTTTTCGAGCCCGATCCATCGAAAACAGGCCTGAATCATCGTGTTCGGCTAGTTTCGAATCCCGAATTGCCCAGGGTACCAGCGGAAAAGATCCCCGACCCCTTTTCCGGGGGACAGCGATGATTAGCAGCCAGTTCGACGCCATTATCCCCATCCTGTGCGTGGCCCTGGCCGGGCTTGTCGTCCTGCTGGCGGAAGCGTTCCGCGGCCGCGACGAGAAGATGCCGATTGGCGGGCTCGCCATCATCGGCCTGATCGGCGCCGGCGCGGCCTCGATCCTGCTGTGGAACCGCAACGCCACCAGCTTCGGCGTGGTGACGGCCGACAACTTCTCGCTGTTCGTCAACCTGGTGCTGGTGGCGGTCGGCATCCTGACGGTGATCTTCTCGTCGCAGACCATCGATCGCGATCGGCTGCCGGCGGGCGAGTATTACGCCGTCATGCTGTTCGGCATTGTCGGCATGATGCTGATGGGGCAGGCCACCGACCTGCTGGTGATCTTCCTGGCGCTCGAAACCATGTCGATTGCCGTCTACGTGCTGACCGGCATCCGGCGCGAGCAACAGCAGAGCACCGAAGGGGCGTTCAAGTACTTCCTGCTGGGCGCGTTCGCCAGCGCCTTCTTCCTCTACGGCGTGGCGTTCCTCTACGGCGTCACCGGCAGCACCAGCCTCGATCGCATCGGCACCGTGATTGCCGCCCAGTCGATGAGCGGCAACCCGATGATCCTGCTGGGCGTCGGGATGTTGATCGTGGGCTTCGCCTTCAAGGTGGCGGCGGTGCCGTTCCACATGTGGTCGCCCGACGCCTACGAAGGCGCGCCGGCGGTGGTGACCGGTTTCATGTCCACGGGCGTGAAGGCGGCGGCGGTGGCGGCGTTCGTGCGCGTGTTCCTGTCGGCGCTCGAGCCGATGATTGCCGACTGGGCACCGGTGCTGTGGGTGATGGCGGCGGCGACGATGATCCTCGGCACGGTGGTCGGCGTGGCGCAGACCAGCCTCAAGCGCATGCTGGCGTATTCGAGCATCGCGCACGGCGGCTACATGCTGGCGGGCCTGGTCGCCGGCAACGACGTCGGCAAGGCCGCCATCCTGTTCTACCTGGCCGCCTACGCCGTGACCAACCTCGGCGCCTTCGGCGTCATTGCGCTGCTCGGCACGCGCGAGCGCGCCAACGACGACCTGCGGGACTACGCCGGCCTGTTCCACAGCCACCCGGCCCTGGCCACGCTGATGACGTTCTTCCTGCTGTCGCTGGGCGGCTTCCCCCCGACCGCGGGCTTCATTGCCAAGTGGTATGTGTTCAGCGCGGCGATTGGCTCCGGCTATTACGGGCTCGCCCTGATCGGCGTGCTGTCGAGCGTGGTCTCGGTGTTCTTCTACCTGCGCATCGTGGTGATGATGTACATGACCGAGCGCGATGCGCGCCCGGTGCCGCCGCCGATCACCAACGTGGCGTATGCCGGCCTGATCCTGTCGCTGATCGGCGTGCTCTACCTCGGCGTGCTGCCGTCGGCCATCATCGACTTCGCTCAGGCTTCAATCAGCACCATCTTCTAGATTGGGAGGGGACTGACCCCGAG
>CAYHCX010000011.1:33384-42481 GCA_964355095.1 uncultured Acidobacterium sp. | reverse complement strand
AGCAAGTCGGCCAGCAATTCGTCCTGCTCCGGCAACACCGTCCGCAGGTCCAGCACCACGCGGTCGCCCTCAATACGCGCGACGACGGGCGGATCCAGGGTGCGGAGCCAGGCCTGCGTCGCGTCCGCCGATTGTCCCTCTCGCGCGATCGACAGCAGCACGGTCGGCAGGCCCAGCCCGGGCGCGCTGCCGCCGCCCACCGCCGACGATCCGCTCATCAATGCGATCCGCCAGCCGCTCGAGGTGAGCAGCTCACCGAGCGCCATCGCGCGCGCCTCAATGTCATCCGCCGTCACGTGCAACATCCGCTGGACCGGCACGGTCGCCGTGGCGCGTCCGGCGACATACTCCGCGAGCGTGGCTTCCAGGATGGCAAATGTGATCTTGTCGGCGCGCAGGGCGCGCATCAGCGGGTGGGTGCGCAGCCGATCGACCAGCGCGCGCGAGCCGGCGATGATGCCGGCCTGCGGCCCGCCAAGCAGCTTGTCG
This sequence comes from uncultured Acidobacterium sp., assembly GCA_964355095.1. GTDB lineage: Bacteria > Acidobacteriota > Vicinamibacteria > Vicinamibacterales > UBA2999 > 12-FULL-67-14b. Next base: position 41,992 of record CAYHCX010000011.1, on the reverse strand, counting down.
CCGCTGAAGCAGACCAGGTCGACGCCGGCGGCGAGCGAGGCCTGCACCGAGGGCTCGCCGGCGAGGTCGTCCAGCAGGCAGCCGCTGCCGATGTCTTCGATCACCGGCACGCCCACGGCCCGCCCCGCCTGCACGAGGTCGGCGAGCGCCGGGCGCTCGGTGAAGCCCTCGATCCGGAAGTTCGACGGATGCACGCGCAGGAACAGCGCGGTGGCCGGCGAGACCACGGCGGTGTAGTCGTTGACCCGCGTGCGGTTGGTGGTGCCCACTTCGCGCAGCGTCGCCCCGGATTGCCGCATCACGTCGGGCACGCGGAAGCCGCCGCCGATCTCCACCAGCTCGCCGCGCGAGATCACCACCTCGCGTCCGGCGGCCAGGCCGGTGAGGATCAGCAGCGTCGCGGCGGCGTTGTTGTTGACCACCACCGCGGCTTCGGCGCCGGTCAAGGCGGTGATGAGCGACTCGGCGTGCACGGTGCGGGAGCCGCGCGTCCCTGCAGCCAGGTCGTATTCGAGGTTGCAGTATCCCCCGGCGATGGCCGTCGCCCGCGCCAGCGCGGCCGGCGCAATCGGCGCCCGCCCCAGGTTGGTGTGGATCACCACGCCGGTCGCGTTGATGACGGGCCGCAACGACCCGCGCGCACCGGCGGCTAGTGCCGCCCGGGCGCCGTCTTCCAGTCCCGCCGCGGCAGCCGCGGCGTCTGCGGGCCCCTGACCGGCGGCGATCGTGTCGCGCATCCGGCTGGCACCCGCGCGCAAGGCCTGGACGGTTGCGTCGGCGCCGAACGTCGCCTCAAGCGCGCGAACACCCTCGCGCTGCCGAAGGGCTTCGATGGCCGGGATGATTCTGAAGTCGGGCACGCAGAATGATACCTGCACGGTGGTCCGCCTTCGCTCGACAGAATTCAGGCGAGCTTCGGCGAGGTCTCGCCGTAGCGACCTGCGGTCGCGGAGGCGGACACCCTTGGCACCCTTGGCACCTTGGAGTACGATCCCTAAGCCCATGACGCAGCGAACGCACCGTCCGGCCGAGAAGTTCTGGCCGTACGTCGAGAAGCCGGAAGAGCCCACGGCCGAGGAGCTGGCCGCGCTCGATCCAGACCTCCATAACACCCTGTTTGGGCCGCGCGACCTGCCGTTTTCGGTCACGCTCGTCTTCCCGCCCTTTGCGGGCCCCAATTACGATCCGGCGGTCGAAAAGGCCCGCGCGTCGGCCGAGTACCTCGAGACCGGGGAGGGCGCCAACCGCCGGCATCGCGCCCGGTTCTTTTCCGGCGATGCGCTGAGCCTCAGGGATCTCTTCGAGCTGATCGGGCCGGTGCCCGGCTGCGAAGTGTTGATCGACGACCGGCCCATCCCGTACTCACGGGAGCTGTGGCTGCCACTGATCTGGTTTCTGCTTCTCGACTAGCCCAGCACGTGGCGTCTCCCAAGTCTGATTTCGATCGCGAGATGCAGCTGCTCGACGCCGAGATCCGGCGGCTCGAAGCGGAATACAACATGTTCTTCGCCGGCCGCCTGCCGCGCCTGCCCTGGGAGACCCGGACCAAGGTCGAAGCGCTGGTCAAGAAACACGATCGGTCGTTCATCCGCAACACCGCCGACCGGTTCCGCTTCGAGACGATGCAGAACCGCTACGCCAAGTTCTGCGAGTTGTGGGAGCGGCAGCTGAGCCAGATGGAAGGCGGACGGTCCAGGCGGGGCGCGAAGCCGCCCCCCGAGCCCCGCAGGGCCGAGAAGGCCGAGGCCGCCGACGCCGAGCGGGTGGTCAGGTTCTCGAGTGGACGCGACCTCGCCGCCGACGCCGAGCGGGTGAAGGACCTCTACGAGAAACTGGCCGCGGTGAAACAGGCGGCCGGCGAGGCGACCGTGCCGATTGAGCGCGTCGCCGCGCTGGTCAAGGCGCAGGTCGAGAAGTACGCGGCCGAGGGCAGCGAGGTGGCGTTCCGGGTGGCCTTGAAAGACGGGAAGGTGTCGCTGACGGTGAAGCCGGTAAAAGCGGGGGAGGACTGAACCTTACGGGGAAACGATGCCGGGAGGGAGCCCGGCACCGTTCCTGGTCAATGCGGTACTAGGCGGCGCGGGTCACGTTGCCGGCCTGGGGACCCTTGGGTCCGTCGACGATTTCGAACTCAACCGGCTGACCCTCTTCGAGAGAGCGGAAGCCAGCGCCCTGAATCGCCGAGTAGTGCACGAACACATCGCTGCCGCCTTCGCGCTCGATGAAGCCGTAACCCTTGGCGTTATTGAACCACTTGACCTTGCCTGTAATACGCATCGTTCTGTTCCTGTCTTGCAGGTGGCCGCGGCCACCGTAGTGATCGACCCCTGTCTCACTTGTGGATGAGCTCGGGGAAACAAAAAAAGGCCGCAACGTGCGGCCTTTCTGGTCCGCATAAATGGACTGCGGGGATGATACTGGGCCGTTACATTTGGTGTCAATTGGCAATCGGGCCAGATACCGATGTGTTTCCGTATTTTGTTCGTTTCATTGGGGGCTGTGGTCGATGCGCCGTGCGATTTTGAGTGTTTCTGACAAGAGTGGGCTGGTGCCGTTCGGGCGGGCGCTGGCGGAACGTGGCTTCGAGCTGGTGTCCACCGGGGGCACCGCCAAGGCGCTGGCCGACGCCGGCTTGCCGGTGGTCAACGTGAGCGACGTCACCGGCTTTCCCGAGATGATGGATGGCCGCGTCAAGACGCTCCATCCGAAGATTCACGGCGGCATCCTGGCGCGCCGGCACCATCCCGAAGACCTCCAGCTGGCCGCGGAACATGGCATCGGCCTGGTGGACCTGGTCGTGGTCAACCTCTATCCCTTCGTCGAGACCGCGGCGAAGCCCGGCATCCACTTCGACGACCTGATCGAGCAGATCGACATCGGCGGCCCGAGCCTGGTGCGCGCGGCGGCCAAGAATTTCCGCGACGTGCTGATCGTGGTGTCGCCGAAGGATTACCTCGAGGTGATCGCCGAGCTCGATCGGGCCGGCGGGCCGTCGCTGGAGTTCCGGTTCGACCTCGCGCGGCGCGCGTTCGCGCACACCGGCGGCTACGACACCGCCATTGCCGGCACGCTCGATGAGGTCAGCGTGCACGGTGAGCAGTTCGCGCGCGGGCCTGCTGCCGGAGGGCTCGCTCCGGCCGCCGCGTTCGCGCCGGATGAGTTGACCGTGTCCGCGCACAAGCTGCGCGACCTCCGCTACGGTGAGAACCCACACCAGCCGGCGGCGTGGTACGCGCTCGAGCCGGCGTCGGGCCTCGGCGCGCCCGCCGTGCTGCAGGGCAAGGAGCTCTCGTTCACCAACCTCCTCGACCTCGACGCCGCCGCCCGCATCGTGCTCGAGTTCGACGAGCCGGCGGCCGCGGTGATCAAGCACACCAATCCCTGCGGCGTGGCGACGGGCGCCGACGCCGCGGAGGCCTACGTCCGCGCCCGCGACGCCGACCCGCTGGCTGCGTTCGGCGGCATCATCGGCCTCAACCGGCCCATCGATGAAGCGACCGCGAGGGCCATTGTCGCCACCTTCATCGAAGCCGTGGTGGCGCCGTCGGTGGCTGCGGCGGCGAAGCCGATTCTCGCCACCAAGGCGAACCTGCGGGTGCTGGAGGCCGACTTCACGACCCTTGGTGGGAGCGAGTATCGATCCATTCTCGGCGCCCTGCTCGTGCAGCAGCGCGACCAGGTGATCGAAGCGCGCATGCCATGGCCGTCGGAGGTGTTGAAGGTCGTGACCAGGCGCCAGCCCACCGCTGAAGAGTGGCAGGCGCTGCGCTTTGCCTGGCGGGTGATGGCGCACGTGAAGTCGAACACCGTGATCTTCACCGATGCCGTCCGCACGCTCGCGATCGGCGCCGGCCAGATGAGCCGCGTCGATGCGGTCAAGGTGGCGACCATGAAGGCGGCTGGATGGCAGTCCAGCGATGTGGCGATGGTCCTCAAGGGTTCGGTGGCGGCGTCGGACGCGTTCTTTCCGTTCCGCGATGGTCTTGACGCGGTCGCCGCCGCCGGCGCCACCGCGGTGGTGCAGCCGGGCGGGTCGGTGAAGGATGCGGAAGTAATCGCGGCCGCCGACGAGCACGGGCTGGCGATGGTGTTCACCGGACGCCGGCACTTCAGGCACTAGGAGTCGTGGCATGGCAGAGTTCGTGGCGTTGCCCGGATACCAGGCGATCGATCCGGAGACGATGAAATCACGCGCGGCGTCGTTCTATGAGGAGGTCAGGCGCCGGCGAACGGTGCGCGATTTCTCGGACCGGCCGGTGCCGCGCGAAGTGATCGCGGACTGCATCCGCGCCGCCGGCACGGCGCCCAACGGCGCCAACATGCAGCCGTGGCACTTCGTGGTGGTGACCGACCCCGCGATCAAGCGCGCGATTCGCGCCGGCGCCGAGGAGGAAGAGCGCGCGTTCTATCGCGGCAAGGCGCCGCAGGAATGGCTGGATGCCCTGGCGCCGCTCGGCACCGACGAGCACAAGCCGTTCCTGGAAACGGCGCCGTGCCTGATCGCCATCTTCGCCGAGACCTACGGCGAGTTGCCTGACGGCCGCAAGGTCAAGCACTACTACACGCAGGAATCGGTGGGGATCGCGACAGGCATCCTGATCACCGCGGTCCATCACGCCGGACTGGTATCGCTCACGCACACACCGAGCCCGATGGGGTTCCTCAACGAGATTCTCGACCGGCCCGCGCGCGAGCGGCCGTTCCTGATCCTGGTGGTGGGGTATCCGGCCGAGGGCGCACGGGTGCCCGCCATCACCAAGAAGTCGCTCGACGAGATCGCGACCTTCAAGTGAGCGCCCTGCGCCGGCACCCCGGCCGAGGTCGCCGTCGATCCGTCGGCGCCCGGGTACTGGCCGGGTGTTCGCCGCGCTCCGGCGACGACCACGTGGGGCTGGAACACGGCGATGGCGGCGGCGACGAAGATTCCGGCGCTGATCATCGCCGGCGTCCACGACAAGCGGGTGACGCCCGCCCCTGGTCAGCCAGTCGAGCGACGCCTGGCCGATCAGCACCTTCTGGCTCGAGCCGAAAGGCCGGCAACCAGCGCACTGTAGCTCTGCGTCTTTGTGTCTCTGTGGCAGTCTCGCAGGGTAAGAAGAGGGCCTTCTCCGTGTCTCTGTGTCTCGGTGGCCGTCTTAGATCGGGAAACGGCCCTTGAGCTCGTCTGGATCGACCACCGCGGCGCCGAACCTGCCGACCACGAGGCTGGCGGCTTCGTTGGCGAGTCGGGCGGCCTCGACCATGTTGGCGCCGGCGGCGATGGCCAGCGCCAGCGTCGCGATCACGGTGTCGCCCGCGCCGGTGACGTCGGCCACCTCGCGCGCGAAGGTGGGCAGGTAGCCGTCCACGCCGGCGTGGGTGAGCCACATGCCGTGCTCGCCCCGCGTGATCAGCACGTTCTCCACGCCCAGGCGCTTCCGCAACGACTCCGCCGCGGTGCGGGCATCGTCGTGCGACACGATGCGCATGTTGGTGGCGCTCTCGGCCTCGATGTGGTTCGGGGTCACCAGCGTGGCGCCGGTGTAGTAGTCGATGTGCGGCACCTTGGGATCGACAATCACGGGAATGCCGGCCGCCTGCCCGTAGGCGGAGACGTGCGCCATCGACCGGCGCGTGACCACGCCCTTCTGGTAATCGGAGACCAGGATGACCTGCGCGCTCCTGGCGCGCAGGTCCACCTGCGCCGCCACCGCCTCTTCGATCGCCGTGCCGATCTCGTGATCGGATTCGTAGTCGACGCGCGCCACCTGCTGGTTCCGGGTGGTCACCACGCGCATCTTGGTGGTGGTCTTGCGGTCCACGTCGGTAATCAGTCCGGTCGCGTGGATGCCCTTCGCGGCCAGTTCGTATCGCAGTTGCGTGCCGGCCTTGTCCTGGCCGACCACGCCAATCAGGTCCACGGCCGCGCCCAGCGCCCGCAGGTTGTGGGCGACGTTGGCGGCGCCGCCGAGGCGCCACTCCTCATGGTTAAAGACCACCACCGGGACCGGCGCTTCGGGGGAGATGCGGCTGACCCGCCCGATCACGAAGTGGTCGAGCATGACGTCGCCGACCACGGTGATGCGACGGGAGTTGAAGCGGTCGATCAACTCGTGCGCGCGCGACGAGGCAATCTCCGGCAGCTGCGACGCGCTCATGTCGGCAGGCCTCCATCACGGTTGGCGGCAAACGGCAGGGTGATCATCACGAGCAGCAGCATGAGGAATTCAGAGTCGCCGAAGTTGTACTCGGTCAGGCCGGCGGCGAGCATCGCCGCCATGGCGCCGAGACCGGCGGCGGCGAGGCCCGTGTGCCGCGAGCGCCGCAGGAGGTTGAAAAGGCCGATCGACGCCGACCCGAGAAACCAGATCCAGGCGCCGAGTGCCGGCAGGCCGCGTTCGGCGGCAATCTGCATCGGCACGTTGTGCAAGTGCGGGTTGGTCGGCTTCACGGCGTCGGGCACACGGTAGTACGGATACACGCGCTCGATCTGATCCGGCCCCACCCCCATCAGCGGATAGTCCCTGACGATCGCCACGCCGGCCTGCAGCATGGCGACGCGGTCGCGGCTGGTGAGGTCATTGCGATCGAAGATGGAATAGACGCGATCGGTCAGGGCCTGCGGCGCCAGCAGGATGCCGGTGACCACCACGATCGGAATCACCGCCAGCAGGCGGAAGTCCTTGCTCAGGAACAGCACCGCGACGCCGACGGCGACGCCGACCCAGGCGCCGCGGGTGAGCGTGAGGCTGAGCGCCACGAGCAGGGCCGGCATCACGAACGCCGCCCACAGGCGGCCCGAGTTGCCGTAGAGCAGCCGGGCGGTGGCGGCGCAGATCACCAGCATCAAGGTGCCGGAGTAGGTCATCCAGTGCGACAGCGTGCCCTGCGGCCGGCGTCCGAGGCCGTCGAAGTTCAAGACGCCGTACTGCACGATGCCCACCAACGCGCTGGCGGCGCCGATGGTGAGAATGATGCTCAGCACCGAATTGGCGCGGGCGCCGCGGGCCAGGTCGTAGGTGATCGGCACCAGCATGAACAGCACGAGCTGCTTGCAGTCGGTGAAGCTGACTTCCGGATCGAGCGAAAAGCCCGCCGACGCCAGGGTCAGGGCGGCGTAGGTCACCAGCGGCCAGAAGAACGGCGGCGCCTGCAGCCGCTCGCCGCGCGACACGTGCGACATCGTCCACGTCACGGCCGCCACGGCCAGCAGGATCTGCGCCGCCGCAATCGACAACTGCATGGCCGCGACGATGCCGACCAGGGCGAAGAGCCCGACCTGCTCGAGGCGATCGCGTGGCGGCATGCCGGCCGTCAGGGAAAAGGTGATCATGGTCTCGTCAGCAGCGTCCGCGCCGCGGCGACCACCATGGTAGGCGAAATCCCGGTCAGGCAGCGAAAGTCGCCGGGCACGCAGTGGCGCTGATGGCACGGCCGGCAGGGCAGCGGCCCCGCGTCAACCGCGATGCCGCCGATGGCGGCGTCGCGCCATGGCATCGACCGCTCCGGCAGCGTTGGCCCGAACAGCGCCACGACCCGCGCGGCCGTGGTGGCGGCGATGTGGAGCGGGCCGCTGTCGCCGCCGATGTAGAGGGCGGCGCGGCCGACGAGGGCGCGCAGTTCCGAGAGGTCGAACTCGCCGGTGCGCACGATGCCCGCGGCCGCCGCACCGGCCAGCGCGCGCGCCTGATCGGCCACCGCCTGCGCGGCGTCGGCTTCCGACGGTCCGGAGGTGATGATGATGCGGCGCGCGTGATCCTCGGCGGCGAGCGCCGCGGCCACTGCGGCGAATGACGCGGTCGGCCAGCGCCGGAAGGGGTTGCCGGCGCTCACGTGCAGCACGATGACCGGGGCGGACTCGCCAACGCCGGCCGCGGTCAGGCGGGCGGCCACGCGCGCCGCGGCGCCGGCGTCCACCGGCATCACCACCGGGTTGGCCGCGCCGGTGGGCGGCTCGATCCCGAGCGGCGCGATCAGGTCCCATTGATTCAACACGGAATGCCGCGGCGGCACGAGCGAGCGGGTCCACGGCACGCGCGTGGTGTAGGCCAGGCGCCGTCCTGGCAGCGCGTAGCCGACGCGCTGCCGCGCGCCGCTGGCCCAGGTGAGGAATCCACTGCGCGGGCCGCCATGGAAATCAACGACCAAGTCGAAGCGTTGGGCGCGCAGGCGCCGGGCGAGCTGCAGGTCGTAGCGGATGCGCGCCAGGCCGCGCGGCCGTTCCAGCACGGTCACGTCGTCGAGATCCGGATGATGACGCACCACGGGCGCGGCCGGCCCTTCCACGAGATAGGTGATTCGAGCGGTGGGAAACCGGCGCCGCAGGGCGCCGATCGCCGGCGTGGTGAACACCACGTCGCCGATCAGGCGCAGCCGGATCAGGAGGATCTTCAGGGCTCGACCGTCGCCTCGTCGATCAGCATCACCGGGATGTCGTCCTTGATGGGATACACCCGGTGGCAGGAGCCGCACTTGAGCGCGGTCCCGTCCTTGACGAGCACCACCGGCGTCTTGCAGGCCGGGCAGGCGAGAATTTCCAGCAGTTCAGCATCGACGGGCATACGCAAATACTAGCACCGCTTCCCCGCGAAGGTTCTTCACGATGGTTCCTCACGATGGTTCCTCCCGA
>CAYHCX010000011.1:19116-33284 GCA_964355095.1 uncultured Acidobacterium sp. | reverse complement strand
CGATGGTTCCTCCCGAGGGTAAGATCGCGGCATGCTCGTGATTCGCCTCGTCCTGGTCGCGCTGGCGGTCTCCACCTCGGCGTTGGCGTCCGCCTCCGCTCGCATGTCTCCGAGCGAGCTTCGGCGCGACCTCGCCGACCTGTCCGCCGAAGCTTCAGCGAAGGCGGAAGCTGCCTTCGGCAGCGAAGGCGGGCAAACGGCTGCCACCCCCGACAACGCCAAGGCGCAGGCGTTTTTCGAGTTCATGATGGCGCGGCGGCTCGAGGCCTCCGGCGACACCGCCGGGTCGATGGCCGCGCTGCAGCGCGCGCAGGCGCTCGACCCCGACTCCGCCGGGATCGCCGCCGAAATGGCCGGCGCGCACGCCCGCCAGGACCAGGCGCAGTCCGCCATTTTACAGGCGGCGCGGGCGCTCAAGCTCGATGCCGACAACGTCGAGGCGCACCACGTGCTGGCTCAGATCTACTCGTCGTGGGCCGAGGCCGGCGCCCAGCCGCCGGCCGGAGAGACGCAAGCCGGGGCGCGGCTCAAGGCCATCGAACATCTCGCGGCGATCCAGAAATCGCCGGTGATGGCGGTGGATCCCAACCTGCAGATGACGCTGGGCCGCCTGCAGCTGCGCGCCGGCCGCACCGGCGACGCCGTCCCGATTCTCGAACGCGTCTCGGCGCAGGCGCCGTGGGCGGCCGAACCGCTCGTGCTCTTGCACGAAGCCTACGCCACCACCGGGAAGCGCGACGACGCCGAACGCGCGCTGTTGGCGGCGGCGCAGATCAACCCGCGCTACTGGGCCCAGCTCGGCCAGTTCTACGAGCGCGGCAACAAGTGGGAAGACGCGGCCGCCGCCTACGACGAAGCGCTCAAGGAAATGCGCCAGCCGAGCCGCGACGTGCGGTTGCGCCTGGTCGCCGCGTTGCTGAACGTTGACGACGGCGCCACTCGGGCGCGGGCCGTGCTCGCCGACCTGCTCAAGACCAATCCGAGCGACCCGCGCGCGCTGTCCCTGCTGTCGAGCATGGAGCGCGCCGACGGCGACCTGAAGGCCGCGGAGGCCGCGGCCCGGAAGATCCTCACCGCCGACCCGGCCAGCGTCACCGGCCTGTACGCGCTCGTGCAGATCCTGTTCGATCGCTACGACTTCAAGCAGGTGGTGGAGGCGGTGGCGCCGTTTGCGAAGGATCCCGCGTCACGGGCCAAGGGCCGCGAAGTTGAAGGCGCCGCCGTGCTCGTGCAGTTGGGCATCGCGCAGCAACAGCTGGCGCAGTGGGACGCCTCGGTTGCCGCGTTTACGGCGGCCCGGGCGCTGACGCCCAGGGACACCGAAATCGACGCCTACCTCGTGCAGGCGCACCTGGCGGCGCGGCGCTTCGATCGCGCGGAAGCCCTGGCCCGCGAGAACCTCGCGAAGAATCCCGACCAGCCCCGCATGACCCGGTTGCGCGCGCAGGCGCTGGCGAAGGGCGGCAAGCCGGCCGAGGCCCTGCAGCTCATGGAAGACGGCGCCGCCAGGCATCCCACCAGCCGCGAATTCGTGGTCGGGCTCGCCGACCTCTACGCTGAGCAGAAGCGGACCGACGATGCGGTGCGCATGCTGGAGCAGGCCCGCAAGACGTTCGGTGACGACGAAGTGCTGACCATGCGCCTGGCCAACGCCTACGAGGGCGGCGGCAAGTACGCGGAAGCGGAGCAGGAACTGCGGCGGCTGATGGCCGAGGACCCGCTGAACGCCAGCGCCCTCAACTCGCTGGGCTACATGCTGGCCGATCGCGGCCTGCGGCTGGCCGAGGCCGTGGACCTGGCCGAGCGCGCCGTGAAGATCGAGCCCGACAACCCCTCCTATCTCGACACCCTGGGCTGGGCGTTGTTCAAGCAGGGCAAGGCCGACGACGCCGACGCGCCGCTGGCGAAGGCCGCCGCCGTGCTGACCGGCAACTCCGTCATCCAGGATCACCACGGCGACGTGCTGGCGCGGCGCGGCCGCCACGCCGACGCGATTGCCGCCTGGGAACGGGCCCTCGCCGGCGACGGCGATCAGGTCGATCGCGCCGCCATCGAGAAGAAGATCAAGGCCGCGCGCGCCCGCGTCAAGTAATGAGGCGCCTCGCCACCCTGGCGATCGTGCTGGCGCTGTCGGCGTGCGCCGCGCGGACGCCGCCGCGTCCCACCGGCACGCCCGGCCCGGATCCCACCGCGATCGAGGCGTTCACCAGGGCGACCGCGTCGTGCCGCGGCTTCCGCTCGTTGACCGGTGAGCTGTCACTGTCAGGCCAGGCCGCCGGCGAGCGCATTCGCGGCCGCGTGATCGCCGGCCTCGAGGCCGGCGGCTCGATCCGCCTCGAGGGGGTCGCGCCCTTTGGCCCTCCCGTGTTCATCCTCGCCGGCCGCGCGGAACGCGCCACGCTGCTGCTGCCGCGCGAGCGTCGCGTGCTCAGGGAGACTGCGGTGGCCGCCGTGCTCGAACGGTTGACGGGCCTCGCCCTCGGCGCGGACGACTTGCGGCTGATGGTGTCCGGCTGCCTGGCCGACAATGCCGCGCCCGCGGAAGGGAAGCAGTGGCCCGGCGGCTGGCAGGCCGTCACGCTCGGGCCCGATCGCGTCGCCTATCTTCGCCTCCGGCAGGGACAGCCGGTGGTGGTCGCGGCCGACTACGGACCGTGGCGGCTGGATTATTCGGAACACCTGAGCGGCTACCCGCGCCTCGTGCGCGTGCGCCGCGCCCTTGGGCGCCGAGGCCTTGGCGAAGGCGACGCCACGACCGACGTGACCGCCCGCGTCGGCGAACTCGAAGTGAACACCACGATCGACCCGCGCGCGTTCGCGCTTGAGATACCATCGGACGCCGATCCGATGACGCTCGACGAGTTGCGGTCGGTCGCTCCACTCGTACCCAAGTCCTGATATGGTCCAGTCCGTCAGTCTCCCCGCCTTCGCGAAAATCAACCTCGACTTGCGGATCCTCGGCACGCGGCCCGACGGGTATCACGACCTGCGCACCATCTTTCAAAGCCTTGCGCTGTTCGACAAGGTGACGGTGACGCGGCGGCGCGGGCCGCTCGAGATCGTGTGCGACCAGCCCGACATCCCGACCGACCGTCGCAATCTGGTGTGGAAGGCGGCGTCGCTCCTGCACCGCGTCTCGACCGGCAAGGCCACGGCCGCCCGCAACATCTCGATCGACCTGCGCAAGCGCATTCCCATGCAGGCGGGGCTGGGCGGCGGCAGCGCCGATGCGGCCATGACACTGCTGGCGCTGAACAGGCTCTGGAAGACGAACTTGGACGTGGCCACGCTGACGCGCATCGGCGCGCGACTGGGCGCCGACGTGCCGTATTTCCTGGGCGGCGGCACCTCGCTCGGCCTCGGCCGCGGCGACGACATCTATCCGCTGGCCGACCTGCCGACCGTGCACGTCGTGATCCTGCGGCCGGGGTTCGGCGTGGCGACGGCCGACGCCTACCAGTGGTTCGACGATGAGTCTCGCCGCTCCAGCCGGGAGCCGGCGCCGCGCCCGTACCCGTCCGGTTGGCCGGCCTGGGCGGCGACCCTGCGCAACGACCTCGAGGTACCGGTCGTGCGCCACCATCCCGCGATTGCGCGGATTCGCCAGTCGTTGCTCGACGCCGGGGCTAACTTTGCCGCCATGTCGGGGTCCGGATCCGCGGTATTTGGGCTGTTCGAGCGGGCTGACGCGGCCCGCCGCACCGCCAACGATCTGGCCCGGCCTGGCTGGCTGTCGCTCCACACCCGCACGATAGCGCGCCGCGAATACGCCCGACGGGTTGCCGCCGGCCTGTAGGCAGTGGTCCGGCTAGCCGCCTTCGCCAAGGCTTCGGCGCCCAAGAAGCCGGACGCCACATGCCGCATCCGCCTTCAGGCGGATTGTTGGGTTGCCCAACTCCCGTAAACTCGGCTACGATAAGTGTTTGCCCCGGGGTGTTGGGGCGTGGCCAAGCGGTAAGGCGAGGGTCTTTGGAACCCTTATTCGAAGGTTCGAATCCTTCCGCCCCAACCATTCTATTGGAGCGTTTCAGCAGGATCGCCCGGTCGGGCAGGACGGCTCGACCAACGAAACTGGGGCCGTTCCGTCGGAACGGCCCGCAGGGCAATTGAACTGAACTCCAGTGATGAGCAAATGCGACCAACCGGTTTCGGAGAACTGAAAGTCTTTTCAGGCAGCGCTCACCCGCAACTCGCGGCTGAGATCGCCGAGTTCCTCGGGGTGGAGCTCGGACAGGCACGCCTCCGCCGGTTTCCCGACACCGAAGTCTCGTTCCAGATCGACGAAAACATCCGCGGCACCGACGTCTTCATCATCCAGCCGGCCTGCGCTCCGGTGGATCCTCACCTGATGGAGCTGATGATCATGACCGACGCGTTCCGCCGGTCGTCTGCGGCCCGGATCACCGCCGTCATTCCGTACTACGGCTACGCCCGCCAGGACCGCAAGGACAAGCCGCGCGTGCCGATTTCCGCCAAGCTGGTGGCCAACGTGCTCACCGCTTCGGGCGTGAACCGCGTGCTGACCATGGACCTGCACAAGGCGCAGATCCAGGGCTTCTTCGACCTGCCGGTGGACCACCTGTTCGCGGCGCCGGTGTTGATCGACTACCTCTCGCGCCAGGCGTACGAGAAGCTGACCATCGTCGCGCCCGACGCCGGCGGCGCCGAGCGCGCCCGCGCCTACGCCAAGCGTCTCGACGCCGAACTGGCCGTGATCGACAAGCGCCGCAGCGAAGACGGCACCGCCGAAGTGATGAACGTCATCGGCGAGGTGGCCGGCCGCACCTGCGTGATCGCCGACGACATCATCGACACGGCGGGCACCATCCAGAAGGCGGCGCAGGCACTGAAAGACTCGGGCGCCGAGCGCGTGCTGGCCTGTGCCGTCCACGGCGTGCTCTCCGGCCCGGCGATCGATCGCATCGAGAAGGCGCCGATCGACAAGCTGATCATCACCAACACGATCCCGCTGATCGCGGACCGTGCGAAGTGCCAGAAGATCATCGTGTTGTCGGTGGCGCGCCTGCTGGGCCAGGCCATCCGCAGCATTCACGAGGAAACGTCAGTGTCTTCGCTGTTTGTATAGTGCGTTCGGAGAGCGGGGGCTTTAGCCCCCGCTTCGGCGACGGCTGAAGCCATCGCCCTCCGTTGTTTAACTCGGCAAAGGGTGTAGGCAGCAGCCGAAGCCCGAGGAAGGTAGTCAGGTCATGGAAGCAGTTCTCGACGCAGTCACCCGCAACACCAGGGGCAAAAACGAAGCGCGGCGTCTCCGCGTGGCCGGCAAGATCCCGGCCGTGGTCTACGGCGCCCAGAAGGCCGGCGATGCGCCGGCGCCGGAAGCGGTGGCGGTGGATCCCAAGCCCTTCATGAAGATCCTCCACTCCAGCTCGGGCCTGAACACCCTGATCACGCTGAAGATCGCCGGGGGCAACGAGGCCCGCGTGCTGGTCCGCAACGTGCAGATCGACCCGGTGTCGGAGCACCTGCTCCACGCCGACTTCTACCGCGTCAACTTGGACCGCAAGATCAAGGTCACCGTGCCGATCACCCTGCGTGGCGAGGCCCGCGGCGTGAAGCAGGACGGCGGCGTGCTCGACTTCGTGCACCGCGAGATTGAAGTCGAAGTGCTCCCGGCCGAGATTCCGAACTCGATCGAGGTGGATATCACCGACCTGGGCATTGGCGGCGCCATCCACGTGCGCGACGTCGCGGCCAACGCGGCCTGGACCCCGGTGACCGATTCCGACCTCATGCTCGTCCACATCATCACCATCAAGGCGGTCGAGGAAGCGGTGGTGCCTGGCGCTGAAGGCGCGGCGGCTGCCGTCCCCGCCGGCGGCGCGGCCGAACCGGAAGTGCTCAAGAAGGGCAAGACCGACAAGGAAGGCGAAGGCGCCAAGGCCGAGAAGAAGGACGACAAGAAGAAGGACGAGAAGAAGAAGGACGACAAGAAGAAGTAATGAAGCTTGTCGTCGGTCTCGGCAATCCCGGTTCCGAGTACCGCGACACCCGTCACAACGTGGGCTTTCTCGTCGCCGACGAGTTGGCCAACCGCTGGCGGGTGCGGGAGGGGTGGCGCGAGAAGTTCGGGGCGCTGTATATCAAGACGGTGGCGGGCGGCGAGCCGGTGCTCGTCGCCAAGCCGCTGACGTTCATGAACCTGAGCGGCCACGCGGTGGCCGGGCTGGCGGGCTTCTACCAGATCGAGCCCGCCGACGTGTTCGTGGTGACCGACGACGTGGCGCTGCCGCTCGGGCGGTTGCGGGCGCGCCGTGACGGCGGCGCCGGCGGGCACAACGGGTTGAAGTCGATCATCGAGCACCTCGGCACGCCGGCGTTTCCGCGCGTGCGGGTGGGGGTGGGGCGCGGCGACAGCCGCCGCGACCTCGCGGATCACGTGCTGGGCCGGTTCGAAGCCGGCGAGCGCGAAACAGTTTCGGCGGCCGTGTTGCGGGCCGCCGATGCCGCGGAGACGTTTCTCTCCGAGGGCATCGAGCGCGTGATGAACGTGTTCAACGCAGCGGAAAAGCAAGACCCGGATCCAGCGGATTAGCCGCAGGCCGGTTCTCCTTGCCACCAAGGTGGCCATCGCCCCGCGCGATGCGTCAGTCGGTGTGGGCCTCCAGCGCCTGCACCGCCGAAGCGCGAAGCGCGAAGGCGTGTCCACAAGGAGACAGTGAATGAGCAGTCGAACGTACGAGTTGATCTACGTCCTGAAACCGGACGCGCCCGAGACGGAGGTCGCCGACATGCACAAGCAGGTCGCCGACATCGTCGAACGCCTGGGCGGCACCATCGACAAGACCGAGAACGTGGCGCCCTGGGGGCGTCGCCGGCTCGCGTATGAGATCGGGCATCACAAAGAAGGCTTCTACGTCCTCGAAGTGATCACCGGCTCGGCCGAGTTGATGAAGGAAATCGATCGCCGGCTGAAGGTGACCGACGGCCTGTTGCGCCACCTGATCGTCCGCGTCGACGAGGCGGCGATCAAGGCCGAGCGCATGCGCACCAAGCGCACCGAAGAATCGCGCCGCCGCCGCGTGGCGCGTGGCCTCCCCCCCGACCGTCAGCCGGGTGAGGGACCGCAGGGTGAAGAGAACGACGATTCCGGCGACTTGATGTTCGACGGCGGGGAGATGGAGGCTTAACATGGCATTCGGTGGACCCAAGCGAGGCGGCCCGGGCGGAGCCCGTGGCAAGGATGCCAAGGACGCCAAGGCTGGCGACAAGCGTCGGGGCGGCGGATTCTTCCGGCGCCGGAAAGTCTGCAAGTTCTGCGCGGACAAGATCGACGACATCAACTACAAGGATGTCAAGCTGCTGAGCGGCTTCGTTCCCGAGCGTGGCAAGGTGTTGCCGCGCCGGATTTCCGGGACCTGCGCGAAGCACCAGCGCGGGCTCCGCGTGGCCATCGTCCGGGCACGCCAGCTGGCGCTGCTGCCGTACGCGGCGGATTAAGGGAGAACGCGAATCATGGAAGTCATTCTCCGAGACCACGTTGAACACGTGGGTGAGCGCGGTGACGTCGTCAAGGTCGCCGACGGCTACGCCCGCAATTACCTGCTGCCGCGGAAGCTGGCCCTGCTGGCCACCCCCGCGAACAAGAACTGGATCGCGCGCGAGCGGAAGATTGCCGAAGCGCGTGAAGGTGAAGAGCGCGTGGCCGCCGAAGCGCTGGCCGACCGGCTCGTGGCGCTCGACCTGCAGATTGGCCGCAAGGTCGGCGACAACGACACCCTCTACGGTTCGGTGACCAACGCCGACATCGCGGAGCTCCTGAAAGAAAAGGGCTTCGACGTCGATCGCCGCAAGATCTTGTTGCCGGACCCGCTGCGCGCACTAGGTGAAGCGCACGTGCCGGTGAAGTTGCACCGCGACGTGACGGCGCAGCTCAAGATCACGGTCGTCAAAGCCGCCTAAAGGGCGTACGACCGAACATTGGTTTCAAGGCCGGGCGCCACGGGCGTCCGGCCTTTTGTTTTTTTCAGCGGTCAACCCGCCGCGCCGCGACAACCCGCGAGGTTTGTCCGCGCTATACTTTCGATCCCGCACGACATGGCCGAAACAGCAACCGCACCAGCGCCACGCACGCTCCCGCATAACCTCGAAGCGGAACGGTCCGTCCTGGGCGCGATCCTGATCGACAACGACACCTACAACGTCGCCGCGGCGATGCTCGACGCCAAGGCGTTCTTCCGCGATGCGCACCGCCGCATCTTCGAGCGGATGGCCGACCTGTCGGAGCGCAGCCAGCCGATCGACCTGGTCACCCTGAAGGAAGAGCTCGAGCGGGCGGGTGAGCTGGACGAGGTCGGCGGGCCCGCCTACGTCGCGTCGCTGGTGGACGGCGTGCCGCGGTCAACCAACGTCGAGTACTACGCCCAAATCGTCAAGGAGAAGGCGACGCTGCGGGCGTTGATCTTCTCGGCGAACAAGATCACCGCCAGCGCCTACGAGGCCGACCAGGAAGCCGACCTGATTCTGGACGAGGCCGAGGCGGCGATCTTCGGGGTGGCCGAGGACCGCATCAAGACCGGCTTCGTCCCGATGCGCGACCTGGTGCGCGACAGCTTTCCGAAGATCGAGAAGCTGTTCGAGAACAAGACCTTCGTCACCGGCGTGCCCACCGGCTTCGACGACATCGACAAGAAGACACGCGGCCTGCAGCCCGGCGATCTGGTGATCGTCGCGGCCCGCCCGTCGATGGGGAAGACCAGTCTGGTCCTCAACATCTGCCAGTACGTCGCCACGCACGGCGGCGTGGCCGGCTTCTTCAGCCTGGAAATGTCGAAAGAATCGCTGTTCATGCGCATGCTCGCGTCGGAGGCGAAGATCGACACCTACCGGTTGCTGAGCGGCCAGATCGGGCAGAAGGAATACGGTCAGATCACGCACGCGCTGGAGACGTTGAGCGAAGGGCAGTTGTTCGTGGACGACAGCGCCGGCATCGGCGTGATGGAGATGCGGGCCAAGGCGCGCCGCCTCAAGGCCGAGCACGGCCTGAACCTGCTCGCGGTCGACTACGTCCAGCTGATGACCGGCCGCGGGCGGTTCGAGAACCGCAACCTCGAACTGGCGTCGATCTCCCGCTCGCTCAAGGGTTTGGCCAAGGAACTGAGCGTGCCGATCATCGTGCTGTCGCAGCTGTCGCGCGCACCGGAAGGGCGTTCCGACAAGCGGCCGATGCTGTCGGACCTGCGCGAGTCGGGCGCCCTCGAGCAGGACGCCGACGTGGTCGCCATGATCTTCCGCGAGGAGATGTACAAGACCGACGATCAGCCGGCTGATTCGGACGGCGTCGCCGAGATCATCATCGCCAAGCAGCGCAACGGTCCGACCGGGACGATCAAGCTGACGTTTCTGCGCGAGCAGACCCGGTTCGCGAACTACTCGGGCCCGGGTTACGCCACCAGCGACGATTAGCAAGCCCCAAGCCTCAAGCCCCAAGCCTGTGCTCTAATCTTTCAGTGACCCGCTGCACCGCGGCGCGCGTTGACCTCGCCGCCCTCGACCGGAATTTCCGCGCCATCGGCTCCTACCTGCGGGACGAAGCGTCGCTCAACCGCGGGGCGGGCCGCGGGCCGGTGCGGCCGCCAGGCATCATCGCGGTGGTCAAGGCCAATGCCTACGGCCATGGCGCGCGTCATGTCGCCAGGACGCTGGAGGCGGCCGGCGCCACCATGCTCGCCGTCGCTGACATCGAAGAGGGTGTGGACCTGCGCCGGTCGGGCATTGACGCCCCCATTCTCGTGTTTGGCGCGCTGAGCGTGAGTGACGTGGACGGGGTGTTCGATCACGGCCTGACGCCGACCGTCTCCAGCCCGGCCGCCGCCGCGGCGCTGCAGACCGCCGCCGCGCAGCGCGCGACCACCCTGCACTATCACCTCAAGATCGACACCGGGATGAACCGCCTCGGGTTTCGCCACGACAATCTGCGGCGGACGCTGCCGGCGTTGCTGGCGAGCGCCAACCTGTCGCTGGACGCCGTGCACACCCACTTCGGCAGCGCCGACGAACCGGGCCACGCGTTGTTTGATGAACAGCGCACGCGGTTCGAGGCGGCCTGCCGCGTGCTCGACGACATGGGCGCGGGCCCGCGGGTGCGCCACGCGGCGAACTCCGCGGCGCTGCTGCGCGATTCGCGCGTCTGGTACGACTTCGTGCGCCCGGGCTTGCTGCTGTACGGGCTGGTGCCGCCGCCGCTGGGCTCGACGCTGGTGCTGACGCCGGTGATGTCGCTGACCAGCCGGGTCGTGGCGGTCAAGGGTGTGCGGGTCGGCGAGGGCGTTGGCTACGGGAGCCGGTTCACCGCCGATCGGGCCGTGACCTTGGCGGTCATTCCCGCGGGTTACGCTGACGGGCTGGATCGGCGGCTGGAGGGGCGGGGTGCCGTGCTGATCCGCGGCCGCCGGGCGCCGATTATCGGCGCGGTGAGCATGGACATGCTGACCGCCGACGTCTCCGACATCGACGCCGTGGGACCGGGAGATGAAGTGGTGTTCCTCGGATCGCAGGGCAGCGAGCCCGAGCAGCGCATCGATGCCCGCGAGATGGCGGCATGGATTGGCACCATCCCGTACGAGATCCTGTGCCGCCTCGGGGCACGTGTCGAACGAAAGTATTAGCCTCAGAGACACAAAGGCACGGAGAATACTTTTCTTGAACTACTTCTCGAAAAAAAGCTCTTGCGACGATGAGAAGATGGTGGCCTTTGGCACTCGTATTTGCATTTCCAAAAAAGGTGTTCTCCGTGTCTCTGTGTCTCCGTGGCCGTTATTCGGATGTAGCTGAGCGATGAAACCAGCGAAGCCGGTATTCGTCTGCCAGGAGTGCGGCACCCAGCAGCCCAAGTGGCAGGGCAAGTGCCACGACTGCGGCGCGTTCAACTCGTTCGTGGAGGAACGCGTGGTCGAGCCGAGCGCCGGCCCGACGGAGCATCGCTACTCGACGCTCGGCGTGGTCTCGCACGGCGCGAAGAAGTACGCCGACATCGAGGCCTCGGACGCCGATCGCCTCACCACCGGCATCAACGAATTCGACCGCGTGCTGGGCGGCGGCATCGTGCCGGGGTCGCTGATGCTGCTCGGCGGCGAGCCCGGCATCGGCAAGTCAACGCTGCTGCTGCAGGCGGCGGCCAACTTCGCCCACACCTTCGGCCCGGTGCTCTACGCGTCGGGCGAAGAATCCGAGCACCAGATCAAGTCGCGCGGCGATCGCCTCGGCGTCGGCGACGCGCCGCTCTACCTGCTCGCCGAGACCTGCATCGAGCGCATCCTCGAGGAAGTCGGCCGCGTCAAGCCGGCGCTCCTGATCGTGGACTCGGTGCAGACGGTGTTCTCGCTGAAGTTCCAGTCGGCGCCCGGCAGCATTGGCCAGGTTCGCGAGGCGGCGACGCAGTTCCTGTTCATGGCCAAGGGCCACAACATCCCGACCTTCCTGGTCGGCCACATCACCAAGGACGGCAGCCTCGCCGGCCCCAAGGCGCTCGAGCACGTGGTCGACACGGTGCTCTACTTCGAAGGCGAGCGGCATCACTCGCACCGCGTCGTGCGCGCGGTCAAGAACCGGTTCGGCGCCATCAGCGAGCTCGGCGTGTTCGAGATGACCGGCGCCGGGCTGCGGCCGGTGGCGAACCCGTCGGCGATGTTCCTGGCCGAGCGGCCCACGGCGACGCCCGGCTCCGCCGTGCTGTGCTGCCTCGAAGGCTCGCGTCCGCTGCTGGTCGAGGTGCAGGCCCTGGTCAGCACCAGCAGCTACGGCACCTCGCGCCGCATGGCGGTGGGCATCGACCAGAACCGGCTGTCGCTCCTGCTCGCCGTGCTCGAAAAGCGCGCCGGCCTCCACCTGGTGTCAGACGATGTGTTCGTCAACATCGCCGGCGGCATGAGCATCGACGAGCCCGCGGTGGACCTCGGCATCGTCGCCGCGGTCGGATCCAGCCTGCGCAATCGTCCGGTCGCGACCGGCACGGCCGTGTTCGGCGAGGTCGGCCTCGGTGGGGAGATACGCGGCGTTTCGCAGGCCAACCTGCGGATTCGTGAGGCCGAGCAGATGGGGTTTACCCGCATCATCCTGCCCCTGTCGAACGTGGATGCGAGTGAAGAAGCGGGCAAGGCGGACCGCCTCCGCCAAGGCTCCGGCGAGTCCACCGAAGCGCCGGGCGCGAAGGTGGAGCTCGTCGGGGTGCGCTCGGTCGGCGAGGCGCTCGACATGCTGCTGCAGTAAATCGTCTGCGTCATCTGCGTCATCTGCGGCCTTGACCTGCCAGCCCTCGCGGTTCTAAGGTTGCCGGATGCTCCCCGCGGTTCCGCGGGGCTTGATATGGCCTGGTTCATACTCGCGCGGCTTGCATTCATTGCGGCGGTCGCCGCTTCCGCATTCATGTTGCGGCCGATGGGGACCGATCCGCTCCTCAACGTGGCGTGCGGCGTCGCCCTGGCGGCGCTGTCGGTCGGCTTCGAGTGGCAGTTGCGCCACACCGCGGTCACCCACATCCTCGGCGCGTTCATCGGCGGCGCCGTCGGCCTGCTCCTCGCCAAGGGCATCAGCGCGGCGCTGTTCTGGGTCGACCACGGCGACCAGCGCGTCACCTTCCTCCACAGTTTCATCCTGCTGGTGTTTCCGTACATCGGCGTCGTCCTCGGCGGGCGCAAGGGCGAGTGGCTCGAGCCGGCGCGGTTGATGACGCTGTTCCACACCGCCGGCCCTGACCGGCACTACAAGATCCTCGACACCTCGGTGATCATCGACGGCCGCATTGCCGACCTGTGCGAAACCGGTTTCATCGACGGCGCCATGGTCATCCCGCAGTTCGTGCTGAAGGAGCTGCAGATGGTGGCCGATTCGTCGGATTCGATGAAGCGGAACCGCGGCCGCCGCGGCCTCGACATTCTGCAGAAGATCCAGAAGATGGCCGGCATCGATGTGGTGATCTCCGACGTGGATTTCCCGGACGTGCGCGAAGTGGATCTCAAGCTGATCGAGCTGGCGCGCACGCTCTCTGGGAAGATCGTCACCAACGACTTCAACCTCAACAAGGTGGCGCAGCTGCGCGGCGTCGCCGTGCTCAACATCAACGAGCTGGCCAATGCCCTCAAGCCGGTGGTGCTGCCGGGCGAGATCATGAAGGTCTTCATTCTCAAGGAAGGCAAGGAATACAACCAGGGCGTCGCCTACCTGGACGACGGCACCATGGTGGTCGTCGACAACGCGCGCAAGATGATCAGCAAGACCATCGACATCGTCGTGACCAGCGTGCTGCAAACGACCGCGGGGAAGATGATCTTCGGGCGCTACCTCGAACCGGGCGGCTCACAGGCTCCGGCCCCCCGGCCCGCGCACGCCGCCACGCCGGCGTCGTCGGTGCAAGCCGTGGTGCCGCCGTCCCCGATCGTCGCGAAAGATCACTAGATCGCCAAGTCACCAAATCACCAAATCACCAAATTGTCGTTCCATTTACTCCGCACGATCCTCTGGCTGATCCCGACGATCACTGTCTACACCGTCGTCCTCGGCATCGCCTCGATTACTTCGAGCTTCGTCGATCGGCGCGGTCACTTCGCGCACGGCTGCGCGCGGGCGTGGTCGTGGCTCATCCTGGCGACCACCGGCGTGGACGTCACGGTCGAGGGCCTGGACCGGCTGGTGCCGGGCAAGACCTACGTGTTCGTGGCGAATCACCAGAGCAGCTACGACATCCCGGTGCTGTTCTGGTCAATTCCGTTTCAGCTCCGCATCATCGCGAAAGAATCGCTCGGCAGCTTTCCCATGCTGGGACCGCACCTGAAGCGCACCGGGCACATGCTGGTGGATCGCAGCCGGCCCGACAAGGCCGGAATCTTCGGGTGGGCGAGCCGGCTCAAGTCCAACGGCCTGTCGCTGATCGTGTTTCCAGAGGGCACGCGCAGCCGCGACGGCATGATGGGGAAGTTCAAGGGCGGCAGCATCATGCTGGCGATGCAGGCGGGCCTGCCGCTGGTCCCGATCTCCGTGGTGGGCAGCCGGCGCGTGATGAAAAAGGGTGAGCTCACGGCCCGTCCCGGGCATGTCACGCTGCTCGTGCACGATCCCATCGAGACGGCTGCCAACGCCGAGCCAACGCCGGCGGAGATTCGCGCCCTCGCCGAGCAGGTGCGCGAGGTGATTCGCCCCGCCGTGGAAGCCGAGGC
>CAYHCX010000011.1:0-19016 GCA_964355095.1 uncultured Acidobacterium sp. | reverse complement strand
ATCGTGCGGCCTGGGCTCCTTTGGTGGACCGGCGCCACGGTGGTGTCACACGAACACCGGCTCGATCCATTGCTGGCCGAGGCCGAGGCGCGCGTTCGGCTGTCGCCGCCCGCCGAATCTGCCGCGGTGCGGACGATGTACAAGCGCGTCGGTATCGATCCCACGAAGACCCGTCCGTCGAACGAAGCGCTGCTGCGCCGCGTGCGCAAGGGCGACACGATTCCGCGCATCAACTCGCTCGTCGACATCGTCAACTGGTGCTCGCTCGAGTGCCAGTTGCCGTACGGGCTCTACGACCTGTCGAAGATCGTCGGCCCGGTGACGATGAGACTGGGAACGGAAGGGGAGTCGTACGCCGGCATCCGCAAGGATGATGTCAACGTCGGCGGACGGATCACCGTGGCCGACACGGTGGGCGCGTTCGGCAACCCGACATCGGATTCGGCACGGACGATGGTGACCACGGCCACCGCCGACGCCCTGGTCATCGTCTACGCGCCGGCTGAGACCCCAGCCTCTCAGTTGGCGCGCGTTCTCGATGTCACCGCCAGCCGGATCGCCGATATCGTGGGCGGTCACGAGACCGCGCGAGCCTTGTCCTAGAGTCAGCCGCAGATTACGCCGATTACGCAGATGCGAGTTTGCTGGTGCAGCGAACGCATCTCACACGCGTGTCGCGCGGGCTGCGGGGCAGCCTGCTGAATCGGCGTAATCTGCGTAATCCGCGGCCTAGTTGGGTCGCAGCTTCAGCTTGCGGTTGAAGAAGTCCGCGGTTGCCTTGTAGCCGCGGACCCAGTTGGCGTGCCGCAGGAAGTCGTGGACTTCGTCCGGGAACACGAGCTGCTCGACCTCGACGTTCCGTTGTCGCAGCGCGACAATCAGGTTAATCGACTCGATGAACGAGACGTTGCGGTCGTCGTCGCCGTGGATGAGCAGCACGGGCGACTTCCAGCCATCAACACTCGCCATCGGTGACGAGGCGAAGGCGCGGCGCGAGAAGTCCGGATCATCGAGCACGTTGTAGTCCGGTTGAAACGTGCGGATGCCCTGGTTCCAGTCGTGGACGCCGTGGAAATCGACGCCGGCGGCGAACAGGTTCGAGGCGCGCGACAGGCCCATGGCGGTGAGGTAGCCGCCATACGAACCGCCCCACAGCCCGATGCGGGACGGATCCACGTCAGGCCGGCTCTTCATGTAGAGGCCGGCCCCCATCACGTCGTTGAACTCGGCGCCGCCGGAGGCGCCGTAGTTCAGCGCCTCGCGGAACTCCATGCCGTAACCGATACCACTGCGGTAGTTCACCGACAGCACGACGTAACCCTGGCTCGCCAGCCACTGGTTCATCGCATAGGCGTTCCGGTAGTAGTAGTTATAGTGCCAGCCGAGCAGCATCTGCCGGCGCGAGCCGCCGTGGAAGAAGATCAGGCCGGGGCGCTTCTCGCCGGCCTTGAGATCGCGCGGTACGAACAGCTGCGCGTGGATCGGCATGCCGTCGGTGGCGGTCACCATCACCGGCTGCGGTTCCACCAATTGCTTCGCGGGATACGAATCCGGCGGCATTGTCTCGGCCAGCGAGTGGCCGGCGCCGGCCGGGTTCACCACCAGCACCTGCGGTGGCATCATCCAGTCGGAATGCAGCATCGCCGTCTGGCCATCGCTCGTGACCGACGGCTGCCAACTGATGCCGGCCTTGGTGATCGCCACCGGTGTCGCCGAACCGTCAACCGGCACCGTCCACACGCGCCGGCGATCGATGTCGTCCTGGTTCGAGTTGTAGACCATCCGTGAGCCGTCCGGGCTCAGGCTCACGTACTCGACTTCGAACTCGCCGGGCGTGAGCAGCGTGGCCTGGCCGCCCTTGGCCGGGACCGAGTAGAGGTGGAGCCAACCGTCCTTCTCCCACGGGAACACCAGGCGGTCGCCCGCGCCCCAATACAGCTGGCTGTCGGCGACCACGCCCTGGAAGGCGCTGCCGTAGCCCTTGGCGGCCTTCCACACTTCGCGTGCCTGTCCCGACTTCACGTCGGCCACGCGCAGCGACCACGGCTCATCCACTTCGCGGCGGGGCGAGAACATCCGCGCGCGCGGCGCCGCCGCCTGCCGAATCCACGCCAGGCGCGTTCCATCCGGCGACCACACCGCGTTGACGTCGCGGTCGAGCGACGGATCGAGGTAACGCAGTTCGCGGCTGGCGAGCGTGAACACGCCGGTGTAGCTGTGCGTGCCGCGGTTGCTGGTGAAGGCGAGCATCGAGCCGTCCGGCGACCACGCCAGGCCCGACGCCGACCCGCGCGCGTTCACCAGTTGCGCCGGCTTGGCGTCCGGGGCGGCGAGGTCGACGTTCCAGATCTGCCCGCGCGACACCCACGCCACGCGCTGGCCGCGCGGCGACGCGGCCGGACCGCTGCCGGGCCCGAGACGGCGCGGCGCTCCGCCATCGATCGCGACGGCGTGGACCGCCTGGTCCGTTCCGTCCTGCAACTGCGCGGGGTTCGGCGACTCGCCCTGTCGATTGGCGCCGTCACCGCGCACATACACCAGGGTCTTGCCGTCGCTGGTGAAGGCCGGCTCCGTGATCCACAGCCCGCTATCGCCGGTGTAGGCCGTCACCGCGCGGGCCTTGTGATCCGGTGGATCGGCCACCCACAGGTTGTGCACGCCGCTGTCGCTCGACACCCAGGCAATGCGGCCGCCGGTGGGCGCGGTGATGAGGTCGGTTTCGAACGACGTGTCCATCAGTGCGTCGATCGACACGGACGAGACCGGCTGCGCCCAGGTCAGCGTAGCGAGGGCGACGATCAGCACGAGTCCAGAGAGAAAGGTGAGGTTACGGTTCATGACGGTCACTCCAGTTGTTCGGCTACTTCTCGGCGTCCAGTTCCTGGCTCCACAGCCGCTCGTTCTTCAGGTTCCACAGCGCCGCCGTCATCCGCCGCGTGCGCGGGTCGATAGTCAGCGTGCCGAAAAACTGAAGGCCCTCACTGGGCGGTCGGTTCGGCTTCATGCCCGCGGGCACGCTGTTGAACACCTGGGTGCAGCCGAAGGTGGGGTCCGCGGCGTTGGGCCCGAACGTGCCCGCATGGAGCGGGCCTCCCACGAATTCCCAGAACGGCGTGAAGTCCTTGAACACCGCTGTCTTGGGATCGTAGAAGTGCGCGGCGGAGTAGTGCACGTCCGCCGTCACCCACACCACGTTGCGCACGCGCTGCCGGCGAATAAACGACAGCAGGTCGGCGATCTCGAGCTCGCGGCCGAGCGGCCCGCCGGGGCCGTTGGCCCACGCTTCCCACGCCGGCACGCCGTTCACCTGCCCATCGCCGACGAGCAGGCCGAGGGGCATGTCGCTGGCGATGATCTTCCACGTGGCGTTGGACGCGCCAAGGCTCTGCTTGAGCCACGCCACCTGCGCGTCGCCCATCATGCGCGTGGCGGGGCCCGCGGCTTCCTCACGGTTGGCGCCATTGGCGGCGCGATAGCTGCGCTGGTCGAGCACGAACACTTCGGCGATCGGCCCGTACCGGTAGGCGCGGTAGACGCGTTCCGCCTCGTCGGGATGCGATCGAATGGGCAGGCACTCGAACATGGCCCGCCTGGCGCGCGCCGCCAGCCGCGCGATGCTGCGCTCGGTGTAGCCGGGCCGCGCCGACAGGTCGGTGCCTGGGCTCCAGTTGTTGAGCACGTCGTGGTCGTCCCACTGCACCACCATCGGCACCTGGCTGTTGAACGCGCGGGCGTGGGTGTCGAGCAGGTTGTAGGCGTAGTTGCCGCGGAACTCGTCCAGCGTCTCGGCGACCTTGCTCTTTGCCGGCGTCATCATGTTCTTCCACACCGTCCCATCGTCCAGCCGCACTTCCGGCTGCAGCGGGCCGTCGGCGTAAATCATGTCGCCGGAGTGGATGAACAGGTCCGGGTGGTGCCGGGCCATGGTCTCGTAGAGGCGCAGGCCGCCGAAGTCGGGGTTGATGCCCCAACCCTGCCCGACGACGTCGCCCGACCAGCAGATGGTGAGCGGCTGAGCGGTGGTGGGCGCGGCGCGAAACCGGCCGGTGACGGACGCGCTGCGCAGGCCGGGGCGGGCGAGGTCGTCGAACCAGACCCGGTAGAAGACCGGCTCACCAGGCGTGAGGCCGCCGAGGTCGAGTTTGGCGGTGAAGCCGGTCGATTCGAGCGCGGCCGGACCCTCGATCAGGCGGGGCGACGTGAAGCGCTCGTCACGCGCGATCTCCACCATCATTCGCGCCGGGCGATCGGCCGCGCTCCAGATCATCGCGCGGCTCGGCGTGACATCGCCCACCTGCACGCCGCCGGGCATCGCCGGGACGGCCGATTCCTGCAGCACGCGGCTCATCACGGCGGGGGCGGCGAAAAAGCCAGAGGCCGTGGTTTGCAAAAACGCGCGCCGGTTCATGTCCATGATGATGGGCCGGGAGGCCTGAACATCGCAATCACCACGTTGGCCGGCATCGACTTTGCTCCAAGAGCGATTTGGACAGGAGTGTGTCCTCCCTCGAGCGGGCGCACAGACGAGGGCCTGCAGGTGCTGCGGCTAGCCGTGGAGCCTCATGGCACCTTCGTCGTGATCTGCCCGGCGTTCTGCCGCCGGAGCATGTCGTTGAAGGTCGAGACGTCCTTGTCGATGAGCGTGCCGAGCGTGCTCGCGTGCCCCTTCAGGCGCTCCTGGAGCAGCTTCGCCGTTTCGAGGTGCTGGTCCGTGGGACGGAAGTCGCTCCCCGACACGCCGTTGGCCAGGTAGTTGAGTCGCGACAGCAGCTTCGCCGCATAGCGCACGCCGTCCTGGCCTCCCGTGATGCGCAGCTCGATCAGGTTCATCTCGAGATCGCTGAGCCTGGTGTTCAGCTCGGTGGCCGCCCGCCGGAGCTCGCTGTCCGCGGTGGACTTCATGATCGTCTGCACCTGGGCGCGGACGTACTCCAGCTGGTTGATGGCATCGACCGCCGTGTTCATCCCAGTACGCAAATCGCCCAGGACCTGCATCTGCGTCTGGATGTCGGCGTCGGTTCCGCCCGAGTGCGGATCCTTGTGGACCGTCAGCGGCTGCGTGAAATCGCGTCCGCCGATCGTCAGCTTCACCGAGTAGGTGCCCGGGGGCGCCAGGATGGTCAACTGGCCGGCGCCGCCGGCCGCGGGCCGCGTGCCATCCGGCCCGAGCGGCAGGTCGTGCCCGTAGAGTGGGTTGGTGCGGAGCCGCACCTCCTTCGTGGGCGTTTGACGCAGATCCCAGTCGACGCGGTTGAGGCCCGCCCCACCCGGCACGTTGATCGTGCGGATCACCTCGCCGCGGCTGTTGCTGATCGCCAGGGTGCCGCCGGCCGGCACCGCCTGCTTCACGTAGTAGTTAATCGACGCCCCGTACTGCGGGTTCTCACCCACGGTCGGATCGTCGTACGGTGTCGAGGGCGCGGTAATCCCACGGAAGCGATAGGCCGCTCGCAGCGGGAACAGGTGCGCGTCGGCGTTCAGCACCTCGGGTGTCATGGCCCGGAGCGGCGTGATGTCGTCCAGGATCCAGAAGCCGCGACCGTAGGTGGAGATCACCAGGTCATTGAAGTGCTCCTGCACCACGATGCCCGACACCGGCGCGTGCGGCAGGTCGTTCTGCAGCGGCTGCCAGGTGTCGCCGGCATCGAACGACAGATAGATGGCGTTCTCCGTTCCCAGGTACAGCATCCCGCGGCGCACGGGATCCTCGTAGATCACCTTCGCGTAGCTCAGCATGCTCTTCGGGATGCCGTTGGTGACGAGCTTCCACGTCTGCCCGTAGTCGGTGGTCCGGTAGACGAACGGGTCGCGGTTGTTCACCTGATGACCGTCCACCGTCAGGTAGGCCGTGCCGCTGTCGTAGCGCGACGGGGCGATGCTGCGGACCGAGCCCCACGGCGGCAGGCCGGGGAGGTTCCTGGTGACGTTGGTCCAGGTCTTGCCGTTGTCGCGGGTCAGCTGCACCTGTCCATCGTTGGTGCCGGCCCAGATCAGGCCGCGCTGCCGCGTTGACTCGGCGATGCCGTAGACCACGCCCGCGTACTCGACGCCGATGTTGTCGGGCGTCAGGCCGCCGGAGCTGCCCATCCGCGATCGGTCGTTCAGCGTGAGGTCGGGGCTGATCACTTCCCAGCTCTGTCCCCCGTTGGTCGTGCGGTGGATGTGCTGGCTGCCGACGTAGATGGTGTTGTGATCGTGCGGCGAGATGTGAAGCGGCGCGTCCCAGACGAACCGGTAGCGCACGCCCTCGGCCGGGCCGTTCGACTGGTCGGGCCACACTTCGACGTTACGGAACTGCCGGCGGTTCTCTTCGAAGCGCACGACGATGCCGCCGACCATGCCCGAGCCGGACGCCGTCGACCAGATGACGTTCGAGTCGGTGGGGTCGGGCGTGGCCCAGCCGCTCTCGCCGCCACCCACCGCGTGCCACATCGCGCGCGGAATGCCGGGACCCCCGCCGAAACCGCCCTGCAGCCGGCTGTTGCTCGGCCCGCGGTAGGTGGGCTCGTCCTGCTTGTTGCCCAGCACGTTGTAGGGAATCTCGTTGTCCACGGTGACGTGATAGATCTGCGCGTTCTTCAGGCGCTGGCGGTACCACGTCTTGCCGCGGTTAACCGTGATCGACAGCCCCTGGTCGTGGGCCACGATCTGGCGGTTCGCGTTGGTCGGGTCGATCCAGATGTCGTGGTGATCGCCGCCTGGCGCCTCGGGACGCGGCAGCACGGTGAGCGTGCGTCCGCCGTCGATCGACCTCGAGTAGGACGCGGTCAGGAAGTACGCCTCGTTCTCGTTGTCGGGCGCCACCGCCATCCGCGAGTAGTAGTGCGCGCGGCCCATCGCGTTGTGGTCGTAGCTCACCACCTGCCACGTGTCGCCGCCGTTCTCGGACCGGAACACCTGGCCGCTCTCGGTGGGCTCGCCCTTCCAGGGGACGCCGTCACCGGTCTCGATGAGCGCGAAGACGCGGTTGGGATTCGATGCGGCGATCGCCACCGCCACCTTGCCGACCGGCTTGGTCGGCAGGCCGCGGCCCTGGAGCCGCGTCCACGTGACCCCGCCGTCGCGCGACATGAACAGGCCGCCGGGCCCGCCGCTCTCGCGGCCCCACGTGTGAATTTCCAGCGTCCACATTCCGGCGAACAGAATCCTCGGGTTCTTCGGATCCATCGCGATGTCCGAGCACCCGGTGTTCTCGTCCACAAACAGCGTCTTGGCCCACGTGCGGCCGCCATCGGTCGTGCGGAAGACCCCGCGTTCGGGCTGCGGCCCGTAGGCGTGGCCGAGCGCACACACCAGCGCCGTGTCGGGATCCTTCGGATGGACCACCAGCCGCGGGATGCGGCCGGTCTGTTCAAGGCCGAGCAGGGTCCACGTCTTGCCGGCATCGACCGAGCGATACACGCCCTGGCCGACCGAGATGTGGCTGCGGATCTTGCCCTCGCCCGTGCCCGCCCAGACCACGTTGGGGTCGGACTGAGCGACGGCGAGCGACCCGATGGACTGCACGGGCTGCGCGTCGAAGATCGACGCCCAGTTGACGCCCCCGTCCGTGGTCTTCCAGATGCCGCCCGAGGCGGCCCCGACGTAGTAGGTGTACGGATCGCCCGGGACGCCGGCCGCGGCCGAGAAGCGGTTGCCCTCGGGGCCGATGGTGCGCCAGTGCAGGCGGCTGTAGACCTCCGGGCCTGGGGCGGTGCGCGGTTGGGCCGAGACGGCGGTGATCGCCAGCAGCGCCCCGACCAGAGCGCGTATCGACAGGGTGCGGACAGACATGCCGTTCCTCCAGGCTGAAAGTGAACGCCGGCCGAAAATAGGCCGAAGTGGTTCTACTTATACACCGGGACGGCCCGCGCGATCGCGGTGGGTGGCTTCGAGCGGCGCGGGCGCCTGTCGCCCTATAATCAAACCTCCAATGCGCCACCAGATTATCGCGCTCGCCCTGCTCGCTGCCGCTGTCGGTTCCGGCTCACCCCTCGTGGCGCAGTCCGGGCCGAACGACGCGCTGGCGCGGGAAATCTACAAAGAGCTGATCGAGATCAACACCACCGACACGCCGGCGGGTAATGTCACCAAGGCGGCGGAGGCCATGGCGGCACGCCTGAAGGCGGCCGGCTTTGCCGACAGCGACGTGCGGATTCTCGGCCCCGACCCACGCAAGGGCAACCTGATTGCGCGCCTGAAGGGGAGCGGCAAGAAGCGGCCCATCCTCCTGCTTGCCCACCTCGACGTCGTCGAGGCCAAGCGTGAAGACTGGTCGGTCGATCCGTTCACGTTCCTCGAAAAGGACGGCTACTTCTACGGCCGCGGCACGTCCGACGACAAGGGGATGGCCGCGCACCTGGTCGCCAATGTCATCCGGCTCAAGCGCGAAGGCGTGACGCTCGACCGCGACCTGATCCTGGCGCTGACGGCGGACGAAGAGGGCGGCACGTTCAACGGCGTCGATTGGCTCGTCCAGAACCACCGCGATCTGATCGACGCGGAGTTTGCCATCAACGAAGGTGGTGGCGGCAGCATGCGCAAGGGCAAGTACCTCACCAACGAGGTCCAGGCGAGCGAGAAGGTATACCAGGACTTCCGCCTCGAAGTGAAGAACGCCGGCGGCCACAGTTCGTTGCCGGTCAAAGACAACGCCATCTATCACCTGGCCGCGGGTCTGGCGCGCCTGCAGGCCTACGAGTTTCCGGTGGCCCTGAGCGAAGTGACACGAACCTACTTCGAACGTTCGGCCGTCGTCGAGAGCGACCCCAAGGTCGCGGCCGACATGCGGGCGGTCGCGAAGCCGGCGACCGACCTGGCGGCCGCTGCGCGGCTGTCGGCGCTCCTGCCGTACTACAACTCCTTGATGCGGACGACCTGCGTGGCGACGCTACTGAACGGCGGGCACGCCACCAACGCGTTGCCACAACTGGCGGGCGCCAACGTCAACTGCCGCATTCTTCCCGGGGCGTCGCCAGCCGCGGTGAAAGATACCCTGGTCAAGATCCTGGCCGATCCCGCGATCGCCGTGTCGTCCGTTGCGGAGGCCCGGCCGAGCAAGCCGTCGCCGCTACGCCCGGACGTGATGGGCGTGGTCGAGTCGTTGACCAGGCAGATGTATCCCGGCGCCGTTGTCGTCCCGGTGATGAGCACCGGCGCCACCGATGGCCTGTATTTGAGGAACGGCGAAATTCCGACCTACGGCATCGACGGCACGTTCGGCGACATGGAAGACGTCCGCGCGCACGGCCGTGACGAGCGGGTGGGCGTGAAGCAGTTCTACGAAGGACTGGAGTTTCAGTACCGCCTGATCATTACCCTCTCGCGGTAGGTCAGCGCCCGCCGCGGACGTCACCCCATAGGGCGGCTGCCGGCTGGGGCAGATCGCTCAGGTCCTCTTCCACCTGTAACGAGAGCGCCGCGCCGTCGAGAGCGCCGAGCAGCTGCCGCACGTCCCACAGATCCTGGGCGCCGCCGGCGTAGAGCTTCAGGAGCACAAGATCACGAGGCAGGACGACGCGGATGCCGGTGGGCAACACCTGCGCGCGCGCGATCGCGCGTTGCTGCCAGGCGTGGCGACCGACGATCACGTCCACGGGACGCTCGCCCGGCATCGTGACGCGGACGACACCGGCCAGCGGATCGTCGGCATCGCCCCGGCGAATGTCGACGTCCACGCCCGCCGCCCACAACGATTCCCAGCGCGCGCGATCGAGCACGCGCGTGTCGACCGTCAGCAAGTCCAGGTCCAGTGTGGATCTGAGAACGCCCGCGGCGGCCAGGGCGGCCGCGCCGATCAGGGCATGCGGCACGCCTGCAGCGCCGAGGACGGCCATGACGCGGTCGCCGAGCGTCACTGGCCCGCCGCCGCGCCGCTCGGCCGGCGGCCGACCTGGCGGCCGGCCCTGAGGCGTCGCCTGGCCTCCTCCGCGGCAATCCCGCTGGCGGCGCAGTACAAACGGAGATCATCGTCTCCCAGCGCGAGCGCGAGTCGCACGCGCTCGTCTGGCGCCAACCGGCGGACCTCATCCGCGGTGCGGTCGCGAAGGTAGGCGGCCAACCTGCTCACGGCAACCAGTATACGGCGACGGCCAGGCGTCGCCCGCTTTGAGGCCCAGTGCCGGAGTGTGCTGGCTTGAGCCCAATCGGCCGAGGGCGAACGTGCCATCGTTGGAAGTGGTCACGAGCGTCTGCCGATCGTCGGCGAGCAAGGCGGCGATCACGCCATCGCCGGTGATGGGTGCGGGCAGGCCCACGAGCTGCCGGCACCGAGCCGGATCACGCTGCCCGACGCGAGGTCGCGAATCGCCACCTGATAGGGACTGGTATACTTGGCCATGAGCGATCGCTCGCACTATCCCGTCCGCAAAGGCACGTTGCTCGACGAGCCGAAGGACGAGACGGTGGCCCGGCTGAGCCCTTCCGAACGCGTGGCGATGGTGTGGCCGCTCAGCGTACAAGCCTGGCAGTTCAAGGAGCCCGCCTTCCATGAATCGCGACTTCGCCGAGATGTTGTCCGCACTCAGCGAAGCGGGCGCTGAGTTCCTGATTGTCGGGGCGCATGCGCTGGCGGCTCACGGTGTGCCGCGCGCGACTGGCGACTTGGACATCTGGGTCCATTCGACCGGCGAAAATGCCACGCGCGTCTTGACGGCGCTGAAGGTCTACGGCGCGCCCCTCGCCGATCTCTCGCTCGACGATCTCACCAAGCCGGACACGGTCTTTCAGATCGGCGTGGTCCCATGCCGGATCGACATCCTGACCGGCATTTCAGGTGTCCGGTTCGCCGAGGCGTGGGACCGGCGCATTGCCGTCGACGTCGAGGGCGTTCAGGTACAGGTGATCGGCCGAGATGACTTCAAGATCAACAAGCGGGCGAGCGGCCGTCCCAAAGACCTGCTCGATCTTGAGTTGCTGGGCGACTGAGTCACCAGATCCACGCCGGACGGCTAATCCTCCGGCGCGCCGGGCAGCAGCGGCTCGAGATCGAGCACCTGCGCACCGTTCTCGGTGCACACGGCGTACTTCGTCTCGCCGGCGTGATACATCGCCACCCCGGCATACTCGCCGCGCTTGTTCAAGGCGAAGAAGCGGATGTTATAGTTGGGGTTGCCCTTGGAGTTGAGCAGCCGCGCCTCGACGGTGTTGGCGCGGATGCGCTTGAGCGCCTCCATGCCGGCGTCCTTCGGCGACAGGCCCCGCCGCATCCCCTCGACGATCAGGAACGACGACAGGTTGTAGAGGTTGGCCTCGCCGCGTCCGGTGGAGCCGGCCGCGCCGACTTCGTTGTCCACGTAGAGCCCGGCGCCGAGGATGGGCGAGTCGCCCGTGCGGCCAGGAATCTTCCACGCCAGTCCGCTCGTGGTGGTGACGCCGCAGATGTCGCCGTTGGGGCCGATGGCGTCGCAGTTGATGGTGCCCCAGAAGCTGCCTTCGCGGATGAGGCCGTCGCGCACCATCGAGCGGCCGGCGGCGAGACCGCGGGCGGCCAGGTCGCCGGGGTCCTTCTCGTGCCTCGGCTTGGGCTTCCGCGCATCGCCGTTGGGGTCGAGCCAGTGCTCCGGATCGACGCGTCGCTTCCACTCGCGCCACAGCTTGCGCGACTGGTCCGTGTTGAGGTCGTCCTCGATCTTGAACCCCATGGCCCGCGCGAACTGTTGCGCCCCGGCCCCCACCAGCAAGTGGTGATCGGTTTCGTCCATCACCGCCTTGGCCACGAGGGACGGCGTGCGGACGCCCTCGATGGCGGCCACGGCACCGGCGCGTTTCTTCGGGCCATGCATGCACGAGGCGTCGAGTTGAATGACGCCGTCGGCGTTGGGCAGCGCGCCGTAGCCGATGCCGGTCTCGAGCGGATCCAGTTCGGGGATGTTCACGCCGGCAATCAGCGCGTCGAGGACGTCCTTGCCCTCGGTGATCAGCCGGAAGGCGCGCTGCACCGCGTTCTCGGCGCCGCCGTTCTTGAATTCCCACCCCGAGTAATCGGAGATCACCACGGGGCGCACCGTGCGCTGGATCAGGATCTCTGCCGAGAGAGGTGACGCCGCCGCCAGGGTGGCGGAAGCGGTCTTCACGAAGTCGCGTCTGGTGATCATTGGGTCATGCTCCCCGCCGCAACACGGCGGCGGGTCCATGCTACCTCACGGAGTACAATTCACCGGTCCCATGCACGTAGCCGCCATCATTGCCGCCGGTGGGCGAGGCGTCCGGCTCGGCGCCGACCGCCCCAAGCAGTTCCTCGACCTCGGTGGCCGATCCATTCTCGACATGAGCATCGCCGCCCTGGCGTCGAGCGGCCGCATCCACGAGATCGTCGTCGCCGTCCCGCCGGACCACCTGGACGCCACCGCGGCGGCGTGGGCTCACGGCGCCGGCAAGCCGCTGACCTTTGTGGCCGGCGGCGCCCGCCGGCAAGACTCGGTGGCCAACGCCTTTGCGAAGACCTCGGCCGGCGCCGACATCATCGTGATTCACGACGCCGCCCGGCCCTTCGTGACCGACGCGGTCATCGGCCGCGCGATTGACGCGGCGCAGGCGCATGGCGCCGCGATTGCCGCCATCCCCGTGCGCGACACCGTGAAGCAGGCGGGAGCGAGCGGGCCTGACGGTTCACGTCCGATCACGGCGACCATTCCGCGCGAGTCGGTCCTGCTGGCGCAAACGCCGCAGGCGTTCCGGCGGGACGTGCTGGCGCGCGCCCTCGATGCCGGCCGCAATGTCGACGCCACCGACGAAGCGATGCTGGTCGAGCGCCTCGGCCTGCCGGTTCATATCGTCGATGGGGATCCAGGGAACATCAAAGTGACCACACCAGAAGATTTAGCGACGGCTAAAGCCGTCGCTCTCCAAAGGACGGGACGTTCGGAGGGCGATGGCTCTGGCCATCGCCTCATCCGCATTGGCAATGGCTACGATCTCCACCGCCTCGTCGCCGGGCGCCCGCTGATCCTCGCCGGCGTGACCATTCCCTTCGAGCTTGGCCTGGACGGCCACTCCGACGCCGACATCGTGTGCCATGCGGTGACCGATGCCGTGCTCGGCGCGGCGGCGGCCGGTGACATCGGCCGGCTGTTTCCCGACACCGATCCCAAGTGGCAAGGCGCCGACAGCATCGCCTTGCTGCGCGGCGCCCTGGAGCACGTGCACGCCCTGGGCTATCGGGTCTCGAACGTGGATGTGACCGTCATCGCGCAGAAGCCGAAGTTGTTGCCGTACCTCGAAACCATGCGCGCCAATCTCGCGGCGGCGTTGCAGGTGGAGGCGGCAGCGGTCAGCGTCAAGGGCAAGACCAACGAGGGCGTCGACAGCATGGGCCGCGGCGAATCGATGGCCTGCCACGCGGTCGCGCTGTTGGTGAGGCAATAACCGGAACCCGGATCGGGATGCCGACAAGAACCTTATGAGAGTCCGCTTCGCCCCTTCGCCCACCGGCCACCTGCATGTCGGCAACGCGCGCACGGCGCTGTTCAACTGGCTGCTCGCGCGCGGTCAGAATGGCACGTTCATCCTGCGCATTGAAGACACTGACTTCGAGCGCTCCACCCGGGAATCCGAGCAGGCCATCCTGAACGATCTCCGCTGGATGGGCCTCGAGTGGGACGAAGGCGTGGAGGTTGGCGGCAGCTTCGGTCCGTATCGCCAGACCGAGCGGCTCCAGACCTACGCCGACCACGCCCAGCGCCTGCTGGCGGACGGCCAGGGTTACTACTGCTTCTGCTCGGCGGAAACGCTGGAGGCGCAGCGCAAGGCGCAGCTCGCCGCGGCGTTGCCGCCGAAGTACCCCGGCACCTGCCGGAACATCCCGCTCGCCGAGGCGGCCGCCCGCCGCGCCAAGGGCGAGCCGGCGGTGATCCGCCTGCGCGTGCCCGAAGGCCGCGAGGTCACCTTCAACGACGTGGTCCGTGGGCCGGTTACGTTCCACACCGACGTGATTGGCGACCCGGTCCTGGTGCGCTCCGACGGCATTCCCGCCTACAACTTCGCGGTGGTCATCGACGATGAGCTGATGAAGGTGACGCACGTGATCCGCGGCGAGGACCACATCTCGAACACGCCGCGGCAGGTCCTGCTGTACGAAGCGTTCGGCTACACGCCGCCGGCCTTTGCCCACTTGTCGCTGGTGATGGGGCCCGACCACGCGCCGCTGTCGAAGCGCCACGGCGCCACCTCGGTCCGCGAGTTCCGGGAGAAGGGCTACCTGCCCGAGGCGCTGGTGAACTACCTGGCGCTGATTGGCTGGTCGCCCGGGCAGAACGAGGAGCTGCTGCCGGCCGCGGAGTTGGCGCGCCGCTTCCGGCTCGAAGACGTGTCCCACAGCTCGGGCGTGTTTGACGAAGACAAGCTGGCGTGGGCGAACCGGCATTACCTGAAGTTGTTGTCGCCGTGGCGATTGGCGGAACTGGCTGAGCCGTTCCTGCGCCAGCGTGGGCAGATTACGGATGCCCTGACGCCGGGCGCCCGCCAGTGGCTCGAAACGGTGTTGCCTGGCCTGGTCGCCTCGGTGGACCGGCTGCCGCAACTGGCGGATCGGCTCGAGACTGTGTTCGCGTTCAACGCGGTCACGTCGATGGCGAACGCCGACGTCGCGAAAGAGCTGCGCGAACCCGCGGCGGCGTCAGTCGCGAAAGCCCTGGCCGACGAACTGGCCGGAGGCCCGCGATTGCTCGACAAGGACGCGTTCCGTGCCGCAGCCACGCGCGTGAAAGACACGACGGGGCAGAAGGGCAAGGCGCTGTTCCACCCGATTCGCCTCGTGCTCACCGGAGCCGGTGAGGGCCCCGAGCTTGACCTGATCGTCCCCGCGATCGAGCGCGCCGCCGACTTCCCCTCGAGCAACGGCCTGGCGCCCGTGATCGGCTGCCGCGAGCGCGCCGCAGTTATTGCACTCCTGTTGTAGAAACTGAAAATGGGGTCGGGGATCTTTATTGGCCTCGATCCCCTGCGTTCCCAGGCTCTTCGGACTTCGCGTCAACTAATCGGGTGTGCAACCGTCTCGCGAAGCCCCGGGGCGGCGGCAAGAAAGATCCCCGACCCCGTTTTCCCATATGATTCCCGCGGAGGATCGTTGATGAAGCGTCCCGTCCTGCTGATCACGATGGTTGCGATGTGCACGGGCCTGGCGGCGCAGTCGCCGCGGCCGCCCGGGAAACCGGCGGCGCCCGCCGCCATCGACGTCACTGTCCACGAAGGCACGTCGATGTCCGTGGCCATCTCGCCGGATGGCCGGACCCTGGCCACCGACATGCAGGGCAGCATCTGGACGCTGCCGGCCGGCGGCGGCGCCATGACGCGCATCACCGACGTCTTCAACGACGCACGCCAGCCGATGTGGTCGCCCGACGGCCGCACCATCTCCTTCTTCGCGTATCGCGACGGTGGCTACGACCTGTGGTCGATCAACCCCGACGGCTCCAACCAGCGCAAGCTCACGTGGGGCACCTTCGACGATCGCGAGCCGATCTGGTCGCACGACGGCACGCGCGTGGCGTTCTCGTCGGACCGCGGCAACCCGCTCGGCAGCGACTACAACATCTGGATGCTCGACACGCGGTCGGGCGCCATCACCCAGGTCACCAGGGCCGCGGGGGAAGACTTCATGCCGACGTGGTCGCCGGACGACACCGAGATCGCGTTCGCTTCGTCGCGCGACAACTACGAAGGCCTCTGGGTCATCAACGTGGCGACGGCAGCGGAGCGCAAGGTGCGCACCGTGGCCGGTGGCCGCGTCGACGCTCCGTCGTGGGGGCCGGGCGGCCAGCTCCTGTATCACGTGACCGCGGCCAACCAGACCCGCTACGAGATCGACGGCAAGGCGGTGACCGGCCCCGAGAACGTGTTCGCGTTCCGCGCCTCGTGGGCGTCGCCGACTGAGTTCATCTACGTGTCCGACGGCAAGATCCGAAAGCGATCCGTCGCCGGCCTGCCGATGCAGACCGTGGACTTCGCCGCGACCATGCAGGTGACGCACCCGGAATACGTGCATCGGGTCCGCGACTTCACCTCCGCCGCGCCGCGCAAAGCCCTTGGCATCGTGCGGCCGGTGATTTCGCCGGACGGCACGCAGGTCGCCTTCGCGGCGGTCGGCGACATTTACGTGATGCCGATCGGCGGCGCCGCCGTCAACGTGACCAGGGACGCGGCGCTCGACACCGACCCGTCGTGGTCGCCCGACGGTTCGTCGCTGGTGTATTCGTCCGACAAGGACAGCGAGCAGCTGCAGCTCTGGATTCGCGACATAAAGAGCGGTCAGAGCCGCAAGGTGACCAATATCCCGACGCAGCCGCAGGGTGCCTCGTTCTCGCCCGACGGCAAGCGCATCGCATTCTTCAACGTCGACGGCATGTGGCGCGTCGCCGAGATGTCGATCCTCGACCTCGACAGCGGGCGCATCACGAAGATCCACGACTCGCTGCCGCAACCCGGCGCGCCGACCTGGTCGCCCGACGGCAAGCGCATCGCGCTGGCCGGCATTGCGCCGATGACGGTGCGCTTCCGCGAGGGCACCAACCAGGTGCAGACGATTTCGGCCTCCGGCGGCGACGTCAAGTGGTACGCGCCGGTGCCGATGCTGTCGATCGACTCGCGCGGCGGCGGCGGGCCGGTGTGGTCGCCCGACGGCACCAAGATGGCGGCCATCTACGAAGGCGTGCTGTCGGTGTGGCCGGTGGCGGCGAGCGGGGAGCCCCAGGGGCCGCCGCGGCGCGTCACCTCCGAAAGCGCGCACGCGCCCAGCTGGCAGGGCGACTCGCGGCACCTCCTCTACCAGTCGCTCGATCAGCTGCGCATCGTCGACATCGAAACCGGCGAGACCAGGACGGTCCCGTTGAACCTGACGTGGACGCCGGCCATCCCGAAGACCCGGATTGTCATTCATGCCGGCCGCCTGCTCGACATGAAGACGGCCACGCCGCGGAGCAACGTCGACATCACGGTGGTGGGGAACAGGATCGTGTCGGTGGTCGCGCACGCGGCGGCGAACCACGCCAAGGCGCAGGTGGTGGACGCCTCGAACCTCACCGTGATGCCCGGCCTGGTCGAGTTCCACTCGCACCTGCAGAAGGACTACGGCGAAGCGCAGGGCCGCGCCTGGCTGGCCTTCGGCGTGACGACGGTGCGCAGCCCGGGGAATACGCCGTACGAGGCGGTGGAGGATCGCGAGGCGAATGAGGCGGGCGTGCGCCCCGGCCCGCGCGTCTACGGCACCGGTTACCTGATGGAATGGAACCGCGTCTACTACAAGATGGGCATCGCGATTTCGAGCGTCAGCCAGTTCGAAATGGAACTGCAGCGCGCCCAGGTGCTCGAGCACGACCTGATCAAGAGCTACGTGCGCCTCCCCGACCTGCAGCAGAAGCGCATGGTCGAGTTCGCCCACAGCATCGGCGTGCCGGTGGCGACGCACGAGATCTGGCCGGCATCGCTGGTCGGCGTGGATAACACCGAGCACACCGCCGCGACCAGTCGCCGCGGCTACTCGCCGAAGCAGGCCACGCTCCAGACCGCGTATGAAGACGTCGTGCAACTCTTCGGCAAGAGCCAGCGCATCTTCTGCCCGATGATCTCCGGCGGCGGCGCGCGCAAGCTGTTCGAGGACGACCCGGCACTGAAGCTGGATCCGCGCTTCAAGCTCTACCCGGGCTGGATCCAGCGGCAGGTGGCCGCGCAGCCGTCCGCCAGTCCCGGCGGCGGTGACCCCACCGGCGGCAGCGGCAAGATGGTGCTCGACATCATGAAAGCCGGCGGCCTGGTGGTGGCGGGCACCGACACGCCCAACGCCGTCAACATGCACGGCGAGCTGATGTCGTATCGCCTGGCCGGCATGGCGCCCTTCGACATCCTCAAGACCGCCACGGTCAACCCGGCGAAGGCGCTCGGCCTCGAGGCCGGGACGATCGAGGCGGGCAAGCTGGCCGACATCATCATGATCGACGGCGATCCGCTCGCCAACATCGCCAACACCGTGAAGGTCCGCAAGGTGATGGCGAACGGGCGCATGCACGACGTCGAACAGCTGGTCGCACCGAAGCGATAGACTTAACAGGAGATCAGGAGTCAAGGAGTCACGTCTTTGAAGATGCCTGCTCTTGACCTCCTGATCTCCTGATCTCCTGTCAAACCCTCCTGAACTGCCATGATCATTTACGGGATCAACCCGGTCGCCGAGGCGATCAAGAGCGGCCGCGTCACGGAGATCCGTGTCGCGGAGCGCTCCGACGACCGCCTGCAGCGCCTCCTGGACGACGCCGCGCACCGCGGCGTTCGCGTGAGGCGGGTGTCGCGTGAGGTGCTGGACCACGAGTCGCGCGGCGGATCGCACCAGGGCGTGGTGGCCGATGTCGCCAGGCGCGCGGAGGTCACCCTTGACGACCTGGCGAAGGGCGAGGCCGGGCCGCCCCTGATCGTGGTGCTGGACGAGGTGGAAGATCCGCAGAACGTGGGCGCCATCCTGCGGACCGTGGACGCCTCCGGGGCCACCGGCGTGGTGCGCCAGACCCGCCGGGCGGCCGCGCTCGACGGGGCGGCGGCCAAGGCCTCGGCCGGGGCCGTCAATTACGTCCCGGTGGCCGACGTGGTGAATATCGCCCGGTCCCTCGACGAGCTGAAAAAGGCGGGGGTCTGGACGGTGGGACTCGACGCCGACGCGGAAATGTCCTACTATGAATGGGATCTCACCCTTCCGACGGCGCTGGTCGTTGGCGCCGAGGGTCACGGGCTGCGACGGCTCGTGAGGGAACGGTGTGACCAGGTGGTCAGCATCCCCATGCTGGGCCACGTGGGAAGTCTTAATGTTTCGGCCGCGACTGCGATTGTCTTGTATGAGGCGGTCAGGCAGCGCCGGAGCCGGAGCCGGGGGAGGCCAGGGTCGTCTTAGGATGACTCGGCCGTTTGTACCCCGGAGGAGAGTAGGAACTGCTGTACGAGATACGTGTCCCTTCAGGTTGCATGGCTGGCACAAGACGTGCTAGCATTCCCGTTTTGTCTAGGCTGGCGTAGCTCAGCCCGGTAGAGCAGCTGATTTGTAATCAGCCGGTCGGGGG
>CAYHCX010000010.1:59061-63508 GCA_964355095.1 uncultured Acidobacterium sp. | reverse complement strand
GGCGCGGCCCCGCCACTGCACCGGCAGGCGCGTGGCGTTGCCGGTCACCGGCACGCACTGCTCGATCGTGTACGGCGCAATCACGCGGCCGGCGGCGTCGAGCACCTCCATGCGGATCTCGCCCTCGCTGTCGGCATTAACGAACACGTACCGGCCGGAAAAGCGCAGTGGCCTCGTCGTCAGCCGTGCCGGTCCTGGTGAGACCGGCCGCGGCACCCCGGCCGGCCACTGGTCGCCGACCGACCCGAAGCCGTCGCGGCGCAGGGTCGCCAGGCCAGTGCTGCACTCGCCCGGCAGGCTGGTGCCGGGAACCCCGGCCCGGCCGCTGACATAGAAGTGGAGCAGATCGCCCACGACCAGGCACACGCCGCCAGCCGATTGCACGTTCGCCCAGTTCCAGTCGCCGTGGCGGTCCGAGACGCCGATGAACGGCTGCCGCCATTCACGCGACCAGTGGAAGCCATCCCGGCTGAAGGCCACGCACAGGTCGTTCGGCTTCTCCCGGTCCGGGCGTTCGCCGCGGTACATCGTGAAGAGCCCCAGCATCACGCTTTCGTAGGCGACGGCATCGAGGTTGTAGATCTGCGGTGCGGTCCGCAGGTCAGCGCGGGCGAGGTCGAGGGTGTCGGCACTGGTCCACGCCACCGGCGCCGCTTCGGTCCAGGTCGCGGACGCAAAGTCGTGCGACTCGGCGTAGCGCCGGAAGCGGTACAGGCTGCTGGGTGCGTCGGCCCGCAGGCTGAAGCTCCACACGCCTCGAAACGGATTATGGAAGAACGTGCTGCGATCGCCGCAGCGGCCTGAACGCCCGACCTCGCGCCAGTGGACGCCATCCGCGGAGATGCTCAGGCGCAGCGCCTTCAGCTCCAGGTCGTAGCCGGCCATCTTGTATCGCGCCCGCGGATCCATCTCGTG
Source organism: uncultured Acidobacterium sp. (assembly GCA_964355095.1). Taxonomy (GTDB): domain Bacteria; phylum Acidobacteriota; class Vicinamibacteria; order Vicinamibacterales; family UBA2999; genus 12-FULL-67-14b. Next base: position 62,593 of record CAYHCX010000010.1, on the reverse strand, counting down.
CAGGTCGAGCCAGACGGTGTTCGAATCGCGGGGCTGATCGGACACGATGTTGGTGCCCGGCACGACGCCCAGGGACGGCCGCTCCCAGCTGATGCCATCGCGCGACACGGCCAGCGCTGTGTGCTGCTGATAGCCCGCCATGTACCACATCTTGAACAGCTTCTCCGACGGCTCGTAGAACACGCCGTCGCTGAAGACCATGGCCGAGGGACTGGGCGCCGTTCCCGTGGTCACTGCGTACGGATCGTGCCGCTCCCACTCGCGCCGTGGCGCCAGCACGGGATTGGCCGGGTGATACGTGGCGCTGTAGAACTGCCGATGGAGCGACGACTCCTCGATCAGGAAGTCGTCGATGAAGAGTTGCCGGCCGGTATCGATGTTGATGACCGCCGGTGGCGACGCCAGGTAGGGCGGTCGCTGCGGCACGGTGGTGATGCTGCGCCGCTGCGGTGGCCACGGCGCCGGCAGGACGATGCCGTTGTAGAGCGTTTCGCCGTCCGGCGCCTGCGGCCAGCCCCGGGCGGGAATGGCCAGGCCCGCGACCGCAGCCTTCAGGATTGCTCGTCGCGTGACGCCGTTCAGTGACCGCAACACCGGCAGGTATACTATCGCAATGTCTCGGCGGCCTCGTGTAGCCGGGCGCTCCGCGCCCGGGCCTCGCCGGACAACGCCGCTGTGGCCGGTCGCCGTGGCCATTGCCGTCCGGCTGATTGCGTGGTCGGTAATCCCATCCACGCGCTTCGCGTCCGACGAAGAGAGCTACTTCCAGGTCAGCACCGCGCTCTTACGCGGCCACCAGGATCTGTTCTGGCCGCCGATGACCGGGTGGCTGCTCGCCGCCCTCCGCTATGTGTTCGGCACCGACTCCGTTGGCACGCTCCGACTGGCGTGGATTGCGATGGATGTCGGATGCGTTCTCGCGGTGCGGACACTGGCAGCCCGTGTCGGCGAGGCCGTGTGGCCGGCGGACACCGCGCGCGCGTCCCGGCTCGCGTTGCTTGCCACCACAGGCTACGCACTGTACTTGCCGGCCATCTCCCACGCGCAGTTCGTCACCTCCGAGACGCCGGCGCTGCTCCAGGTGCTCGGCATCCTCGTCCTGCTGACGCGGCCCGGCGCCGGCACCGCGGCCTTCATCGGCGGGGGCGTGCTGGCCGGCGCGCTGGCGCTGACCCGCCCGAGCCTGTTGCCGTTGGCGGTGCTGCTGCCGCTGGCGGCGGCGTGGGGGCGAAGGCCAATCGACCTTCGCCGCGCCGCCGTCTTCGTGCTCGTGGCCGCGACCATGGTATCGGCGCACGCCTACCGCAACTGGCGGTTCGCCGGTGAGGCCACCATCTCCACCAACAGCGCCTACAACTTCTACATCGGCAACCGCGATCTCTACGCCGAGGATCTCAACCTGTTCGCGCCGCGGGCGACGCCGGGCCAGATCGAGTTCCGGCGCCAGCAGTGGAGCGGCGAGCTTGTCCACCCGACGCAATCACCGGCAGAACTGCAGCGGCTCGCCTGGGCGTGGATTGCCGAGCATCCCGGGACGTTCGCGCGTCGCGCACTCGGACGGCTCGCGCGCGTCCTGGTCCCCAAGACCGACGTTCTGGAAATGCTCGGCGGCGAGCGCGCCGCCGGCGTGACGTCCGTGCCGGCGCTCGCGTTGCTGTTGGCGGTCAACGTGCAATGGGCCGTGGTCCTGTTCGGCGGCGTGGTCGGTCTCTTCCACTTGCGCCGGCAGAGCCCGGAGCTTGGCGTGCTGTTGGTCACCACCATCATCGGCTCGTTGCTGCTGTGCCTGCTCGCCATCTCCAAGCCGCGCTATTCGTTCGTGTTCGATCCGGTGTTGCTGATTGGGGCGGCGGTGGTGGCGATGGCGCCGCGCGCCGCACTCCTGGGCCTCGGCACCGGTGAACGACGCGTGCTCGGGGTGATATTCGCCTTCATCGCCTGGGCGTGGATCGCCTTCGCGATCTTCGCCATCACCTCACGGGCGTCGCTGTGAGCACGGCTTTCGCGCCCGGCCCCGCCGCGACTGGCGCCGGTTATCGGCCGGACATTGATGGACTGCGCGCGATCGCGGTGCTGGCGGTGGTCGTATTTCATGCCTGGCCAACGGTGCTGCCCGGCGGCTTCGTCGGCGTTGACGTCTTCTTCGTCATCTCCGGATTCCTGATCACCGGCATCATCCAGGCCGGGCTTGCCGACGGCAACTTCCGCTTCTCGCGCTTCTACGCCCGCCGGATCAAGCGCATCTTCCCGGCGCTGCTGGTGGTCCTGGTTGCGTGCTACGCGGCCGGCTGGTTCCTGCTGTTCGCGGACGATTACCAGCGGCTGAGCCGGCATATCGTTGCCGCGGTCGCGTTCGTCTCGAACTTCCTGCTCAGGCGCGAGTCGGGGTATTTCGACGCCGCGGCGGATCTCAAGCCGCTGCAGCACCTCTGGTCGCTCGGCATCGAGGAACAGTTCTACCTGGTCTGGCCGTGCCTGCTGGTGGCGGCATGGCGAACGCGCGTCAAGCTGCTTCACCTGACCTTGGTCTTGCTGGGGGCATCGTTTGTCTTCAACGTCTACAGCGTGCGGACCGATCTGGTCACGACCTTCTACTCACCGTTCACGCGAATCTGGGAGTTGCTGATCGGGGCGGCCCTGGCGGCATGGAATCAGGGCCGGTGGCGTTGGCCCGTGGGGAGATTCGGCGACGCGGTGTCGGTGGCCGGGTTCGCGATGATCGGCGCGGCCGTGGTCCTGCTTGACGGCACGCGCCTGTTTCCGGGGCTGTGGGCGCTCTTGCCTTCGGTCGGCGCGTTACTGCTGATCGCCGCGGGACCGCGCGCGTGGTTCAACCGTGCCGTGCTGTCGCGGCCTGCCCTCGTGGCGGTGGGCCTGATCAGCTATCCCCTGTACCTGTGGCACTGGCCGCTGCTGTCGTTCGCGCGCATTGCGTCCGGCGAGACGCCGTCGGTGATGGTGCGTGTCGCCGCGGTCGCCGCCAGCTTCGTCCTGGCGCGGCTGACCTTCGAGATCATCGAAAAGCCCGTTCGCTTCGGTGCGCGCCGGGCGGCCGTCGTCCCCGTGCTGTGCGGGTTGATGGTGACCGTCCTGATGGCGGCCTGGCTGACGGATCGCGCGGAGGGCTGGCTGTCGCGGCCGATCACCCGCACCGACCGCGCTCAGTTCGTCCAGTACTACGACCGCATGCACAAGCAGGGCATTTCGACGGCCTACCGGCAGGAATGCGATTTCATGGACTGGCCCACCGGCAAGGTCCGCGAATCGATTGACCCCGCATGCACCGAACCCGGCGCTCGCGGCACGGTTCTGCTGTGGGGCGACTCTTACGCCCAGGCCCTCTCGGCCGGGCTCCGCGCAGCCGCGCCTGACGGCACGCGCGTGGCGCAGGTCACGACGTCGCTGTGCCGCCCGTCATTCGACGACGCGGATCCGCAGGTGCCGGAAGGCCGTTGCCGCCGTGCGAACGACTTTGCCATCGCCAGCATGCGCGCGCTGAAGCCATCCGTCGTGATCGTTGCGCAGAAGGCGC
>CAYHCX010000010.1:45913-58961 GCA_964355095.1 uncultured Acidobacterium sp. | reverse complement strand
CGCGATGGGTGCCGGGCCGTGGTCGGCGACGGCGGCTGGCAGGATCTCATTGCCTTCGACGCCGGCCATCTCTCGCCGAAGGGCTCGGTCTTCGTCGTCGAGCAGGTGTTGCGGCGGTCCGTGTTCGGCGCGCCTTAATCCCGCAGTTCACTTCGGTTGACGTCGCCCCGTGCGTCACCGGCTCGTACGCGACCTGTCGGATGGGGGCGCGCGTGTCACAGGTACAGCCACAGATTTTCGCCGATTCACACCGATGAGCCGAGGGCCCGAGGACGCCACCGGAATCAGGGCGTCCAGCCACGAGACAGCGGAGCCCGATTCGAGAGCGGGACACGGCGGTCCACGCCCGCTCTCGAAACTGGCTCCGCTGCCTCGTGACGGCGGCCTTCGGCCGCCGCTCGGGCCCGCGGTCACAGGCGGAGCGCTCCCGGTGCTCCATCGGCGTCTAATCGGTGTCGAATCTGTGGCTGCGTTCATCCGGAGGATGACGGCCACTCAAGTGCATTCCGGGATTAGCGGCGGCCCGGCGACGGTGGTGGCAAACGCCGGATGAGCGCGTCGAAGATCATGCGGTTGCCTTCAGCATTGAAGTGCACGTCGCCCTTCACGAACAGCTTGTTGTACCAACGCGGATTCTCTCGGGCGTAGTCGCGGAACGCCGGGATGGTATCGATCACGCCATCGCAACCGGATCTCCGGCAGCTCTCCTCCACGAATGCGCTCCAACTAAACGTGTCCGTCACGGCGGGCCCGGCTGATCGGCCACGCCGCCGAAGGCGGCCGATACCGGCGCCCCGGTGAGGGATGAGGCCGCTGGGAAGTATTCCGAATGGCCTTGCGCGATCGTCGCCGCGGTCAGCAGGTGGCCGTCGGCCGAGAAATGAATGTCCTTCAGGAAGAAGAGCGGAATCCCGGCCTTCGACGCTCGCTCGAACGGCACGAAGAGATCGAGGAAATCGATGCCGTGTTGGGCCGTGAAGTCGCGAACGGTCTGGTGAAAGTCTCCGGTCACCTTGATCTTGCTGTCGCCCATCAGCCGATAGCGTGACGGCACGGCCATCACGACCAGGCGGGAGCCGGCCGCGCGGACGCGGCGATCGATCTCCTGGACCAGGCCCGGCGTCTCGCCGCCCCAGTCCGGATTCTCTTCGACCACGCCGCCAATCGTCCTCTGCTCCTGGCCGTAGTTGTCCCACACCCACTGCGCGCGCAGGGTGACCATGCGGACGAACCGGGCCACGTACGACCGTCGCAGATGTGCCAGCACCCAGCCATCCTGCGGGCCCTGGATGGCGGTCGGAAAGCCGCGGTCGTCGCGAACCGAGACCTGCATGTAGTTGAAGTCTTCCCGGACGTCGTTGCCGAACAACAGGAGGAACACGACGTCGGGCTTCCACGGCTGGACGTCGCGGGTCCATTGCACCAGGTAGATGGCCGGGCTGTACGACCGCACGCCGTAGTTGCGCACCTCGCACTTCGGCCCCGCCGCCTTCTCGAGCAACCCGGCAAACGTCTGGTCGAAGGGGACCTGGCCGCCCTCGGTGAAAGAGTCGCCCATCAGCGCCACCCGGCAGGGCAGGGCCGTGCCCGCGGCCTGGGGTGTCGGCCGGCCGCTGCCGGCGAAGACGCGGCCGTCGGCGTTGTACTCGATCTCGAATCCACCCAACTCGCCGGACGGATGCTGTTGCACGAACCGGTAGTTCCTGGGATGGACGTGGTGCAGGAACGGGTCGGGCTCCATCGGCGAGTTGCCAAAGCCCATGCCGGTGGCCCGCAGCAGCAGCTCGGCGCCGGCCAGTGCTGCCACCAGGCCGAGCGCGAGCGCCGCCAGTTTGAATCGGAGAGGCACGCGCGTCCTAGCTTACAGCCGTTGGTTTGACAGCCCGCACGACCCAACCGCGTTGCTGCGCGACGCGGACCACGGTGAGGCCAGCGCCGGAGGCAAGTCGCGCGGCGCCGTCACGTGAATAACGTTCTTCGATCGGCGCCGACAGTCGATCGTACAAGTCTCCCACCATGCCGAACGCATGCGGGCCATGGCGGTAGGGGAACCGGGCGGCCCACGAGAAGTGCCTCGCCGGCAGCGTGCAGAGCAGGTAGACCACCGGCGACAGCATCCGGCACAGGCGCATCAGGTGCGACGGGCGCATGCGGGTGGTGATGGCCCGGCCGCTGTTGGCGAGCGCGAGGGCGACCCGCCAATACCAGGCGCGATCGGCGAAATCCTCGTACACATATAACAACAACGGCGCGCCAGGCTTCAACGTGCGGGCGATCTCGCGCACCGCGCCGGCCGGATCGGGCGTGTGGTGGACCACGCCGTAGGAGTAGGCGCCGTCGAACGTGTCGGAGGCGAGCGGCAGGCGCAGCAGGTCGGCCTGGACCACGTTGGCGCGCGCCATGCCCCGCGTGCGCGCGAGCGTCGTCGCGACACCGCCGCTGCTCAGCTCAACGCCCACTACCTCACACTTCGGATCGAGCGCGACCATCGCCAGGTCTTCACCGTCGCCGCAGCCGCCATCGAGGATGAGCCCCTCGAGGCGCGGTCCGCCGACCGTGTCGTACATCACCTGCAGATGGTAGGGATAGACACGCTCCGGGGGCTTGATCGTCTCTGCCTGCAGGCCCCAGATGTAGCCGAAGTACTGCGCCGTCTCCGACGAGTCGTCCGTGAACCTTGGCGCGCCTTCACGAATCGGATAGCGGCGAGCACACTTTCCGCATGTCAGCTGGTCGCTGCCAGCCAGGCTGAGCACGCCCGCACAGTCTGGGCATCGCAAATATTGCAGGAGAGAGGCGTGCATTGTCAGTTGGATGGGACGACGCTTGCGCAATTCGCGCTGCGCATCGGCGAGGGTGACACCGGTAGGTATACTACCCCAATGTTGCGGGGGCTCCGTGCCGTTCGTCGTGGCGTCGTTGCCGCCGTACTCGTCATCGGCGCCGGCCCGGCGCTGTCTCCGATCCACGCGCAGGCACCGCCGGCGGTGCCGACCGTGTCGGTGACGCTGGCACCCGAACACGAGCACTATCGGCCGCGCATCGAGGCGGTGGCCCGCCAGTCCGTTACCCGCTATTCCGAATGGCTGGGCCCGCGTTCCGGCGCGACCCTCCACATTGACGATGGTTCAACCGGTGCCGGGCCGGACGGTGAGGAAACGCGGATCACGGTCAGCCTCCCGTGGATCGCGCCGCCGCCGGTGATGGAAGTCGAATCGCTGGTCGCGTTTGAAATCGCGCGCCGGTGGTGGCCGGGTTGGTCGGCAGGCCGGCAGTCACAGCCGATGGCCGACGGCTTGGCCTGGTACCTCCAGAGCCGCGTCGTGCCCGAGCTCTACGAGTTGACCTTTCAGCGGCCGGCCCACAGTGCCGATGCGGTCCGCTATTTCGGCGGCGCCATTCCATGGTCGATTCCCTCGCTCGCGCTTGGACGCTGGACGGCGGGACTCGGGCGCGCGGAATTCCTCGATGGCACGGGTGTCGGTCGATGGCCCGGCGGGCCCCGGCGAATTCCTGCCGATGCCGATCCGATGACGGCGCGCGCCGCGCTCGCGTTCGGCACCCTCGAGCGACTGGTCGGCTGGCCGGCGCTCGAAGGCGCGCTTGCCACGCTTGGCACGCGTGCCGTGTCTGGCGCCATGACGACGGCCGAGGCCGAGCGGATCCTGTCGTCGGCGACCGGCTATCCGCTGTCGTGGTTCCTGGCGCCTGCCCTGGATCCCACGCGCCATTTCATCTACGCGTTGGGCGCGGTGTCCACTCGATCGTGTGACGCGGGCCCGTGCTTCCGCACCGAAGTGGAGGTGATCAATCGGGGCACCGCCGCTTTCAGCGGCACCGACGTCACGCCAGTCGGCGCCTACGGGTCGGGCGACGCCTTGGAGCTACGCGTGACCTTTGCTGACGGCCAGGCCGTGTCCGCGCGCTGGGATGGCCGCGCGGCGTCGAAGACGTTCGCCTTCGACAGCGCTGCGCCACCCCAAGCGATTGAACTGGATCCCTCCCGGGTGTTGTTGCTGGACCGGAATCACCTCGATGATGCCTGGCTGGCGCGGCCACGCACCGGCGTGCCGCTCGCCAAATGGATCGCGTGGTGGCTGATCTGGGTGCAGGACGCCGCGATCAGTTACAGCGGGCTGATCTAATCCCGCAGTTCACTTCGGTTGCCGTCGCCCCGTGCGTCACCGTCTCGTACGCGACGTGTCGGATGGGGGCGCGCGTGTCACAGGTACAGCCACCGATTTACGCCGATTTACGCCGAGGAGCCGAGGGCCCGAGGACGCCACCGGAAGCAGGGCGTCCAGCCACGAGGCAGCGGAGCCCGCTTCGAGAGCGGGACACGGCGGTCTACGCCCGTTCTCGAAGCGGGCTCCGCTGCCTCGTGACGGCGGCCTTCGGCCGCCGCTCGGGCCCGCTGTCAACGGCGGAGCGCGCCCGGTTCTCAATCGGCGTCTAATCTGTGTCGAATCTGTGGCTGCATTCATCCGGAGGATGATGGCCACTCAAGTGCATTCCGGCGCATTCCGGGATTAGCGCGGGCCGCCGGTCGCCTGGCGAATCGATCGCGCCATTCTTGCGAGCCGCGAATCTCCCCATCCGGACGCGATCGGATCGGCGGCCAGCGACAACAGTGCCGCGAAGACCGCGGCGGCCGCGAACCATATTTTCGGCAACCCGCTGCCAACATAGGCCGGCAGCGACCATTGGCCGGCCAGCAGCCACAGGAGAGCCCACGCGACCGCCGCGCCGCCAAAGCGAAGCCGTTCGGCTGGTGTTCGTGTTTTCCATGCGGCGGTCCCACGCGCTACCGCCTGGCCGGGGCGGGACGCGGCCCACGCGGCGCTCACGGCCTGTAACCACGCCGCGACGACCCGCCACAGCAGACTCTCCGCGGCAATTGCGAGCAGCCTGTCGTTCACGGCGTCTCCGCCCGGGCGTCCTCGGTGAGCGTGACGCTCTGCACGTATCCGGACACACGATAGCGGTCGGTGGTGAGGGCAAACGGCGCTCCCGGCTTAATCAACTGGCCCCGATAGAGCCAGCCTTCGCGCGAATCATCCACGCCCATGTCCAGGACGATCGTCGTCCCGGTTTGCACCACGGTGGCGGCACGCGTGTCGAGGAACGCGTCCTTGTCGCCCGCGCGGACCAGTCCCGCGGGCGTCTCCGCAATCAGGCGCACTGCGACGCGCGCTCTCCGCGCGGGGGTGGTTGGGAGCAGCTCGTAGACGGCGAAATGGAAGTACCGGACTGGTCCGGGCAACGAGAGCACCGTCGGGGTGCGGAGGCCCTCCGGCCGGTTCCCGAGCGCGCACGGGTTGTCTTCGTGCGAGGGGTCGCAACGCAGGGTGAGCAGCGCCGCCCGCTCCTGCTGGCCGGGCACCGGCCGGTCTACGTAGCTGCTCGCCAGGTGCACGCGGTCACGCCCGGGTTGCAGCGGACCGAGCGCCAGAATCTCGAATGCGGGCACGGGCTTCGGAAAGGCGGCGCCGACCGTCAGCGCCTTGACCAGGTCGGCATCCAGGTTGGTCAGGAAACCCGAGGCCCGAATGGAGGTCGCCTCGCCGAGCTGGACCGCGATCGCGCCTCGGGCGCGCGCCACTTCCTGCACGCCGTCGAACAAGATCAAGTCGTGTGCGCCCGGCGACACCGAGCCGACGAGCACGTCCGCCGAGTTTGGGTTCTCGAACGAGAACGCGAGCGCCTGGGTGTCATCGATCCAGGCGCGCAACATCGGATTGAAGCCGGTTCCCTTGACCTTGAACTTTGCCGTGATCACGCCGCTGACGCCCAGCCGCCGTTCCTGCCGCGAAATCTCCGCCGGTTCGACGCTGTCGATGCGAGGCGTCGCCGGCCGGAACAGCAGGTACGTGCCGTAGCCCAGCGGAAGCAGGAACGCGAGAACGGCAAGCGCCGCCACGTCAACAATGTTGAACCGGCCGAACAGACGGCCGCGGTTGTCGATCACGCTCACGCTACCGCCCCTTTCTGTGACGCTCGCACCTCGCCATCCCGCACGGGGCCGGGTGGTGTCGTGAGCGCCTCCAGGATCGCAATCATACCCAGCACGCCGATCCACAGCAGGAATGGCGTCACCAATCCCCGCAGACGCAGCAGCGTGCCGACGTTGCCGTTGGTCAAGGCCACCACCGCCGCCGTCGGCAGCGCGTAACCGATCAGCATGCTGGTGGTGAGTGGGTCCCGCCGCCAGCCGGTCACGATACCGAATGGCAACAACGCCAGAAGGGCGTACCACGCCATGTGCTCAGGCAGGAACGCCAGCTCGCTGATCGTCCGCACCTCCCATGGCAGCGGCGTGAGCAGGAATGACGCGATCGCCCTGACCACAAAGCGAGCGGCCTGTGGTTCGGTCAGTGCCAGGTCCCAATCCGACGGGCTCTGCGGGGTGACGTAGAAGCCCTCGTCCATGAGCTTATACGCGTGACCCACGGTGAAGACGTGGCCGGCGTGCGTGCGTGCGGTGGACTCGATCGCATCGACGCCACGTGCCCGCAGCGCCGGTTGCGCCAGCACCACGGCGAGGGCGAGTCCGGCGATCACCGCCATTGCCGCCACGCGCCATCGGGCGACAAACGTGATGCGCACCAGGACGCCGGCGGCCAGCCCGGCGCCGGCGAGCACCACCGCGCCCCGCCGCAGGTCGTCCAGCAACCAGAGGGCGGCACCGGCGAGCACGATCAGGCCGATGCGCTCTCGCAGGTCCGGGCGCCGGATCGCCTGGATGACGCTGCAGAGCAGCGTGCTGGAGACAAGGAAATAGAGCGGCTCCTTGAGCAGCGAGACCGACGAGACGAGCAGTGACGGCAAGAACAGCAAGGCCACCAGGCCGAGCAGGGCCGCGGACGATCCAAAGGCGCCGCGGACCACGCGGTAGAGCATCCCGGCCCCGGCTACGAACAGGACAGCGTTGACCAGCCGCATGCTGTAGGGCGTCGGCCCGAACACCACCTGCAGCCAGGTGAGGAGGCTGAGGTAACTGGTGCGTCCGTACTCGTCAGTGGCCACGAAGTAGTCGAAGTTGCCGTGCGAGAATCCGAGCAGGATGTCGCGGCCGCGGATCGCTCTCGACAGGTAGTAGGCTTCGTCGCCCGCAAGCCCTCCGATGCTGAGGTCATTGAGCTGCGGGATATCGGCCACGAACATGGCGGCGACCAGCAGCGCCCGAGCGCCGAGAGCGGCCACGAGGATGGTGTTCAGCGCGCGCCGCTCGGCGGCCGGCAGACCGCGACCGAGCACGACGATGAGGAGCGGCGCGGCCAGCAGCATCCACGCGGAAAGCGGGGATGCCGCGTACGCGGCGGCCAACAGCAGGCCCACGCCAGAACTCGCAAGCAGGAATGTCACGTGCGCTCGCATATCATAACGCCGGTGTCGGGCGCGCCCCCCTGTTCCCGATCGGCCTCGGTTTACCTTCTGGAGCTGACGAGTGACCATCGAGTCGTCTTTTCATTTTGCGGATTGGGTGGTCGTGGCCCTGTACCTCGCGCTGATGGCGTACATGGGCTTCTACTTCTCGCGGCGCCAGACCACGCTCGACCGCTACCTGCTCGCGGATCGCAGCATGGGCTGGCTGCCGGTCGGCCTGTCGCTGATGGCGGCGCTCAACAGCGGCATGGACTACCTGATGCAGCCGTCCTCCACGATCCGCTACGGCGCCGTGCTGGTGCTCGGCATCTTCTCGTGGTTCGCGATCTACCCGTGGGTGTCGCGGATCGTCTTCCCGTTCTATCACCGCCTCGACTTCTACACCGTCTACGAGTACCTGGAGGCGCGCTTCGATGTGCGCGTGCGGACCCTCGCGGCGGGCATCTTCATCGTCTGGCGGCTCGGCTGGATGGCCACCGCGATGTACGTGCCGAGCCTGGCCATCAACGCGGTGACCGGCGGCCAGGTCAACATGAACACGATGACCGTGATCATTGGCGCCGTGGTCACCATCACGACCATGCTGGGCGGCATCCAGGGCGTGATCTGGACCGACGTGGTGCAGTTCTGCGTGATGTTTGGCGGCCTGGCGGCCACGGTCTGGATCGTGTGGGGGAGCGTCGCCGGCGGCTTGGCGGAGATCTGGCAGGTCGCCGCGTCCGCCGGCAAGCTCGATCTCTGGGTCCCCCTCACCGACCCCGCCGCGGTGACCGTCGCCGACCAGGTCGCCAGCTTCTTCACGCAGCCGATGACGCTGGTCGCGCTGATGGTGGCGCTGGTGGTCGGCCGCGCGGCGCAGTACACGAGCGATCAGGTGATGGTGCAGCGGCTGCAGACGACCCGCACCATCCAGGAAGCGCGCCACGCCTTCGTGGTCAATGCCGCCGGCGACGCGCTGTGGATGATCGGCCTGTCGTTCGTCGGCCTCGCGCTGTTCGCCTATTTCAACACCCACGACCTGCCGGCCGAGTTCCAGACCGACAAGCTGCTGCCGTATTTCATGTCGCTGGCGTTTCCGCCGGGCGCCGTCGGCCTGGTGATTGCCGCGATCGCGGCGGCCTCGATGTCCAGCCTCAACTCCGCGATCAACTCCTGCAGCTCGGTGGCGGTCGTGGACTTGTACAACCGCGTCTGGCTGGGGCGGGAGATTCACCGCGGCCAGCACACGCCGGCCGAGGAGCGTGCCCAGCTGCGTGTGTCGCGCCTGTTCACCGTGTTCTTCGGGACGGTCGGCACGCTGATGGCGATCAACGTGTCGCGGCTCGGGTCGCTCCTGGAGATTGCCAACAAGCTGATCAACGCGTTCACCGGGCCGCTGTTTGGCATCTACATCCTGGCGATGTTCAGCGCGCGCGCCAGCAGCGGAGCCGTGCTGGCCGGCGGCCTGGCCGGCGCGTTGGCGTCGTACTACGTGGCCTACCACACACCGATCGGATTTCTCTGGCCCTCCACGTTCGGCCTGGCCGCGACCCTGATCGTCGGCGCCGTCATGAGCCAGGTCTGGCCGGCCGCCGCCGGCGCGCCGGGACGGCAGTTGACCTGGCGCGCGGTGATGAACCGCTCCGTGGCATAATTGACGATCGTGGCTGACAAGAAACGCGCGCTGATCACCGGCATCACCGGTCAGGATGGTTCGTACCTGGCGGAACTGCTGCTCGACAAGGGCTACGAGGTCTTCGGCGTCGTCCGCCGCCTGAGCGCGCCCAACATGTGGCGCATTCAGCACATTCTGGAGCGCATCACGCTGCTGCAGGGCGACCTGCTCGATCAGTTGTCGCTGATCAAGGCCGTCGAAAGCTCGCAGCCCGACGAGTTCTACAACCTGGGCGCCATGTCGTTCGTGCCGGCGTCGTGGGACCAGCCGATGCTGACCGGAGAGTTCAACGCCCAGGGCGTGACCCGTGCCCTCGAGGCGGTCCGCAGCGTCAACACCAAGATCCGCTTCTACCAGGCCTCGTCGAGCGAGATGTACGGCCGCGTGCGTGAAGTGCCGCAGACCGAGATGACGCCGTTCTACCCGCGCAGCCCCTACGGCGTGACCAAGGTGTTCGGCCACTACATCACCGTCAACTATCGCGAGAGCTACGACCTGTTCGCGTGCTCCGGCATCCTCTTCAATCACGAGTCGCCGCGGCGCGGCATCGAGTTCGTCACCCGCAAGATCACCGACGGCGTGGCGCGCATCAAGCTGGGCTTGACCGACAAGCTGATGCTCGGCAACCGCGACGCCTGCCGCGACTGGGGCTTCTCGGGCGATTACGTCCGCGCCATGTGGCTGATGCTGCAGCAGGACACGCCGGACGACTACGTGATTGCCACCGGCGAGGCGCATTCGGTGCAGGAGTTCGTGGAGCTGGCATTCGCGCACGCCGGCCTCGACTGGGAGAAGCACGTCGGCATCGACCCGCGCTACCTCCGGCCGGCGGAAGTCGATCACCTCATCGGCGACCCGGGCAAGGCGAAGCGGAAACTGGGCTGGGAGCCGACCGTGAGCTTCAAGCAGCTGGTGACGATGATGGTGGATGCGGACATCGCCCGCATCCAGTCGGGCCAGCTGATCGCCTAGCCCTCCGCCCAAATCCTGGCCACGCGTTCGCCCACCGCCAGGCACGAGGTGAGCCCAGGCGAATCGATGCCCGCCGCCTGAATCACGCGCGGGTTCACCGGGTCCCGCTCGATCAGGAAGTCCGCGAACTTCTTGTCGGGCCCGTGCAGCTTGGCGCGAATGCCGCTGCCGCCCGGCTGCAGGTCCTTCAGCGTCACCCATGGCAGCAGCCGCCGCGCCGGCTCCACGAACGCCTCCAACCCCAGGCGGCCACCTTCGTAGTCGTCTTTCGAATCCTGGTAGTGGATCGTCGGCCCGAGTGTCACGCTGCCCCACGTGGTCTTGGCCAGGTGCACGCCCAGCCCGGCGCCCGAGGCGTGCGGCGGCGGATAAACGAGGCCGTTGACCATGGCGCGGCGCGCCGGCGCCAGCTCGGCGTACTCACCGCGGCACGGGTAGATCGTGAACGTCTGCGCCCCGAGTTGCGCCGACACCACGTCGGCATACAGGCCCGCGGCGTTGACCACCGTGTGGGCGACGAAGCGTTCGTGCGGCGTGACCAGCTCGATGCCGGCGGCATGCGGCTCGGCGCCGATCAGCGGCGCGCCGACCACCATCGCCACGTCATGGTCCTTGCACAGGTGTTCGAGGGCCTTCACCAGCGCTTCCGCTTCGAGAATGCCGGTGTCGGGCGACCAGAGCGCCGCCACCGCGCGGACATTTGGTTCCTTCTCGCGCACAAACGCCGGGTCCACTTCGACCACCGAGTCGAGGCCGTTGGCCCGCGCCTTCGCGAAGAGCGCCGCCAGCGCCTCGACGTCGTGCTCGTCGGCGGCCACCACCAGCTTGCCGCACCGGGCGTGCGGCACCTGGTGCGCCGGGCAGAACTCGTAGAGCCGGTCACGGCCTTCGATGCACAACTGCGCTTTCAGGGAGCCGGTGGGGTAGTAGAGGCCGGCGTGAATGACGCCGCTGTTGTGGGTGCTGGTCGCGCGGCCGGGCCGCGGCTCGCGTTCGAGCAGGCACACCGACGCGCCCCGCCTGGCCAGCGCCAATGCCGACGCCAGCCCGGTGACGCCACCGCCGATGACGGCCACATCCACATCCACCATGGCGACATTCTGCCATGGCCGGCCGGTGCGCCTTTCTCCCGCCGCCGCTGGTTGCGTCGCCCCAGCATCGGCATGTAACATTAGGTGTTTGTGACTGTTCCGCTGCTCGACCTCCACGCACAATACGCCCCGCTCCGGCAGGCTCTGCTCGACGCCGTCATCGGCGTCTGCGATAGTCAACGGTTCATCGGCGGTGCCGAAGTCGAAGGGCTCGAACGCGAGCTCGAGGCGCACCTCGCCACACCGCATGCGCTGGGCATGTCGTCGGGCACCGACGCCCTGGTGGCGGCGCTGATGGCGCTCGACATCGGGCCCGGCGATGAGGTCATCACGCCGACCTACTCGTTCTTTGCCACCGCCGGCTCGGTCGCGCGCGTCGGCGCCACGCCCGTGCTGGTAGACAGTGACGCCGACACGTTCAACCTGAATCCGGCCGCCACCATCGCAGCGATCACGTCCCGCACCAAGGCGATCATCCCGGTACACCTGTTCGGGCAGTCGGCGGAACTGGCGCCAATCCTGGCGGCGGCCGCGCCGAAGAACATTCCGGTCATCGAAGACGCGGCGCAGGCAATTGGCTGCACGTATCAGGGCCGGCCCGTCGGCAACTGGGGCGCAATCGGCTGCTTCTCGTTCTTTCCAAGCAAGAACCTCGGCGGGTTCGGCGACGGTGGACTGGTCACCGCCACCGACGCCGCGCTCGCGCACCGGCTGAAGCTGATTCGCAATCACGGCATGGAGCCGAAGTACTACCACCACATGGTGGGGGCCAACTTCCGGCTCGATGCCCTGCAGGCCGCGGTGCTGCGCGTGAAGTTGCCGCACCTGGCCGGGTGGAGCAACGCCCGGCGCGCCAACGCCGCCCGCTATCGCGAACTGTTCGCCGCGGCCGGCCTCTCCGAGGTGGTGTTGCCCGTCGAGGCGCCGAACCGGACGCACATCTACAACCAGTTCGTGATTCGCGTGCCGAAGCGCGATGGTCTGCGCGCGCACCTCGACGCCGCCGGCATCGGCAACGAGGTGTACTACCCGGTGCCTTTCCACCTGCAGGACTGCTTTGCCGGGCTGGGCTACAAGGCCGGCGCGTTCCCGGTCGCCGAGGCCGCCGCTCTCACGTCGTTGGCGCTGCCGATCTATCCCGAGCTCTCCGAGGCCCAGCAGGCGGCCGTCGTCACCGCCATCCGGAACTTTTACCGCGGATAAATTTCATGGAACTGTTGAAAAAGATCGAGTCGAAGCAGGCAACGCTGGGCGTGATCGGGCTGGGCTACGTCGGCCTGCCGCTCGCCGTGGAGTTTGCCCGCGCCGGGTTCCAGGTCGTCGGCTACGACGTGGATGCCCATAAGGTCGCCGAGCTGACGGCTGGCCGCAGCTACATTCCGGACGTGTCGTCCGAGCACCTCGCGGAGGTGGTGAAGAGCGGCAAGTTCAAGGCGACCACCGACTCGAAGGCCCTGGCCGCCGCCGACATCATCGACATCTGCGTGCCAACGCCACTGCGCAAGACCAAAGACCCCGACATGACCTACGTCGTGCAGGCGGTTGACGCGGTGGCGGCCGTGCTCAAGAAGGGGCAGCTGATCATCCTCGAGTCCACGACCTACCCCGGCACCACCGTCGAAGTGGTGCAGCCGTCGCTGGCCGCCAAGGGCTTCAAGCCCGGCGTGGACTTCTACCTGGCGTTCTCACCCGAGCGCGTTGACCCGGGCAATCCGCAGTACCAGACCAAGAACATCCCGAAGGTGGTCGGCGGCATCAACGAAGACAGCACCAGGGCCGCGGTCGCGTTCTACGAGCAGGTCATGGACAAGGTGGTGCCGGTGAGTTCGCCCAGCGTCGCCGAAATGGTCAAGCTGCTGGAGAACACCTTCCGCGCCGTCAACATCGGCCTGGTCAACGAGCTGGCGCTGATGTGCCACCGCATGGGCCTGGACGTGTGGGAAGT
>CAYHCX010000010.1:41387-45813 GCA_964355095.1 uncultured Acidobacterium sp. | reverse complement strand
TGGTCAACGAGCTGGCGCTGATGTGCCACCGCATGGGCCTGGACGTGTGGGAAGTAATTGACGCGGCCAAGACCAAGCCGTTCGGCTTCATGCCGTTCTACCCGGGTCCCGGCCTGGGCGGGCACTGCATCCCGATCGACCCGTTCTACCTGTCGTGGAAGGCGCGCCAGTTCAACTTCGAGGCGCGGTTCATCGAACTGGCCGGCAGCGTCAACGGCGCCATGCCCGAGTTCGTCGTGCAGCGCATCATCGACGCGCTCAACTCGCACAAGAAGTCGCTCAACGGCTCGCACGTGCACATCATCGGCGTGGCCTACAAGCGCGACGTCAACGACCTGCGCGAGTCGCCGGCGCTCGAGGTGCTCGAGCTGTTGGCGCATCGGGGAGCCACGGTCAGCTACACCGACCCCTACGTCCCGGCCTTCAAGCATGCCTCGCTCGACCTCCAGAGCGTGGACGAGGCGACCGCGCACGTCGGCGTCGACTGCGGCGTGATCATCACCGACCACAAAGTCTTCGACTACGCCGCGATGGTCGACCGGTTCCCGCTGCTGGTTGACACGCGCAACGCGCTGAAGGGCGTCACGCGGCCGCACATCTTCCGTCTGTAGGGCACCCCTTTAAGGGGTGCCGAGTGGACTGTAGGGCACCCCTTCAGGGGTGCCGAGTGGACACATGACATTCACCGAATCTCGCATCCCCGGCGCCTGGATCATCGACATCACGGCGATCCACGACGACCGGGGATTCTTCGCGATGACGTGGCTGCCCGACCAGTTCCGCAAGCGCGGAATCGAGCCGGCGCTCGCGCAGTGCAACCTCGCCTTCAACCACAAGCGCGGGACGCTGCGCGGCATGCACTTCCAGACGACGCCGCACGCCCAGGCCAAGATCATCCGCTGCACCCGCGGCGCCCTGCTCGACGTGATTGTCGACCTGCGCCCGGCGTCCCCGGCCTATTGCCAGTGGGAAGCGGTGGAACTGAGCGCCGACAACCATCGCATGCTCTACATGCCCGAAGGCATCGCCCACGGCTACCTGACGCTGACCGATGACGTGGAGGCGTACTACCATGCCTCGACGCCGTGGGAGCCGAAGGCCGAAGGGGGTGTGCGGTGGGACGATCCGGCGTTCAACATCACGTGGCCGTTTGCGCCCGCGGTGATCTCCGCCAAGGACGCCGGCTGGCCGGACTACACGCGCATCGCGTAGGGCCCGCGCAGCAGGAAGGCGGTGACACCCAAGGCGACGGCGAGGATGCCGACGCCCGCCCACAGGCCCGGCGGCACGAAGACGAATGCGAACCGGCCGCTCTGTCCCGGCGTCAGTGTCACGCCCGGCATGGCCGCCGCGGTCGGCGTGAAGTCGCCCGCACTGCTGCTCCAGCCCTGGGCGTAGTTCTGGTTCAGCGAGATACGCGCCGGCTCGCTGCCGCCGGCCACCGTGAACTCAATACGATTCGGCGAGAACGTGGTCGCCAAGACCGTCGCCTTGCCGTCGGAGAACACCAGCGGGTGCTCGGCGGTGGCGGTGTGCTGCAACTGTAATGACTCGTAGCAGTGGTAGAACGAGCGGTCGTTCATGAGCGCCGTGAACATCGGCGACCCGCCCCGATACGCGTTCGACTCGGCGTCGGTGCGCAGTTCTTTGGGGCCGCCCATCGGCTTGAACGAGACCGCCAGCGGCGGCTCCGAGAACACGTTTTCGAACAGCACGCGATTCCTGGCGATGAGTTGCATCGCCGCCAGGACGCAGGCCAGCGCGAGGAACGTGCGGGCCCGGCCCGTGACTGCGTCAATCGCCATCGCGCGCGCGGCCCAGCCAACCGTCAGGGCCGCACACAAGACGAAGGCGATGCCGTAGCGGCTCGGAATGCGGAAGCTCGAGAACAACGGCACGTAGTGGGCCAAGGACGCGGGCGCGAAGCGGTTGAATTCCCCGAGTGACCACACGAAGAACGCCGCGGTCGTGACCGCAAAACCAAGCCCCAACCAGTAGCCGGGCGTGCCGCGTGCGCCGAATGTCCAGGCCAGGCCGGCCGCAATCAGGAGCGCCGCCAATTCGCCAATGTAGTTGCCGTACTCGTGCCAGCCGTGGCGTTGCCCCGGAATCCTGGCGCCCGTCATTTGCTGCGGGTCCAGGTAGGCGCGCTCGACCATTTCAAGCGTCATTCGATCGGGATGTTCGATCGGCGGCCGCGTGTCCCAGAACTGCTCGCTGGTAACGAACGACACGACGGGCAGCAGCTTGGGGGCGGAATAGCCGAGGCCGGCGGCGCAGCAGGCCGCTCCCAGGAGCAGTGGCCGCCATTGCCGGCGCACGGCCGCCGCCACCACCGAGAGCAGTACGACCGCGGCCACGGCCATCGGCAGGATATGCGTGCCGCCGTTGTAGACCATCATCGCAATCGGCACGCCGCCGAGCAGCGCGCCATGCGGCCGTCCGCTCTTCAGCGATTGGAGGAAGAAATACAGCACGAACGGCAGGTAGAAGGCCGGAAGAAACACGCTGTGGCCAGCCAGCAGGTGGATTGCCGGTGCGCCCGACGCGGTGAACAGGGTGGCCAGGAAGAACACCAGGGGCCGCGATCGCAGGCCGACGGTGCGCGCCAGCAGCAGGTGCATGCCGATGAAGCCCAGCCAGTAGTGCAGCAGGATGTTGATCTTCATCGCCAGCGCCAGCGGCATCACGGCGGTCAGCGGATACGCCGGGCTGAGCAGCGCGATTTGTGGATTCTGCCAGAGGACGTCGCCGCCGCAGTACCAGGGGTTCCAGAACGGCATCTGGCCGTACTCGACGACGTTCTTCAGCACGGCGCCGTAGTAGAAGAGATGCTGATCCCAATCGAACACCCCGAGCGCGTTCGGGTGTTCGAACAGGGGCGCGCAGAAGGCCAGGCTCGCGGCCCCGTACAACGCGAGGGTCGCGAGACGAGGCCAGGCGTTGCGCATCAGGATCCGACGACGCCCTGCCGCGGGCTGCTCGCGGTTGCGTAGGATTTTCTTGGAATGCGACCGGCCAGGAAGGCGAGCCGGCCGGCCTCGACCGCCAACCGCATCGCCCTCGCCATCATCACCGGATCGGTCGCGCCGGCAATGGCCGTGTTCATCAGGACGCCGTCGGCGCCCAGTTCCATCGCCACCGCGGCGTCGGACGCGGTGCCCACGCCGGCATCCACGATCACCGGCACCTTGGCCTGCTCGCGGATGATGCGGATGTTGTTCGGGTTCTGAATCCCGAGTCCCGAGCCGATCGGCGCGCCCAGCGGCATCACCGCCGCGGCGCCGGCCTCGGCCAGCTTGCGGCACATCACCGGGTCGTCGTTGGTGTAGGGCAGCACGATGAAGCCGTCCTTGACCAGCACGCGCGTGGCCTCGAGCAGGCCTTCGTTGTCGGGGAACAGTGTCTGCTCGTCGCCAATCACTTCGAGCTTCACCCAGTTCGACATCCCGGCTTCGCGCCCGAGGTGCGCGGTGCGGATGGCGTCGGCCGCCGTGTAACAGGCCGCGGTGTTGGGGAGCAGGAAGATCTTCGCCGTGTCGATGTAGTCGAGCAGCGATTCGGTCTTGCGCGAGATGTCGACGCGGCGCACGGCCACCGTTACCATGTCGGCGCCCGAGGCCTCGTGCGCGGCCTTCATGATGGCGTGCGACGGGTACTTGCCGGTGCCCACGATCAGGCGGGAGGCGAAGGTGCGGCCCGCGATTACCAGGGAATCAGTCATTAGCCGCCACCCACGAAATTCACGATTTCAACCTCGTCGCCGTCCTTGATGACCGACGAATCGTAGGCCGCCTTCTTGACCACGGCGAGGTTGAGCTCCACGGCGACGCGACGCGCATCAATCTCGAGTTGGGCGAGCAGCGCCGAGACGCTCAGCGGCTGCTGTATGTCATGCGGATCGCCGTTCAACTTGATGGTCATGGCCCAGTCCCGTTCCGATCGTACCACAGCCGATCACATATAATTGAGAGCTGGAAATGTCAGCCCGCACCGCTCCTGAAACAGCCCTCGGAATTCCTGGATTCACCTTCGCCGACCTGCACCAGCCGGCGCGATTGCGCGACCTCCACGACCGCTTCGTCGCCGACGTCAAGGCGTCGGAACCAGACCTGTGGGCGCAGTGGGAGGTCTACCAATCGGTCCCCGAGTCGCTCGGCGCCGTCGCCCGCGGCAACCTCGTGGTCGCCATGGCGCCGCACGTCAGCCGCTTCATCACGCGGCTGTTCGGGGTGGGCGCCGAGGCGGATGCCATGGTCGCCGCCACCCGCGCCTACGACGTCCTGTTCCGCTTCAAGATCGACTTCGTGCGCCGCCGGGCGCTGCCGCTGCTCAAGGGCGGCGCCCACGTCACCGCGACGGCCGCGGACCACGCGTTGGTTGAGGCCGGGGCTAAAGCCCCGGCCCTCCGCCCGGAGGGCGATGG
>CAYHCX010000010.1:20652-41287 GCA_964355095.1 uncultured Acidobacterium sp. | reverse complement strand
ACGCGTTGGTTGAGGCCGGGGCTAAAGCCCCGGCCCTCCGCCCGGAGGGCGATGGCTCTAGCCGTCGCCAGGCGGATCCGGAGGGCGATGGTCGCCAGGCGGGGGCTGAAGCCCCCGCCCTCCAGGAGATGGCCCTCCGCCCGGAGGGCGATGGCTTTAGCCGTCGCCTGGCGGGGGCCCCCGCCCTCCAGGAGATGGCGCTGGCGCAGCTGGGCTGTGCGCTCCTCGATCGCGACGAGGCCCTTCGCGCCGGCGGCTCGGATGCCGACAAGGCGGCGGTCACCGCCGAGATCGACGCCCTCAAGCGCTGGTGCGCCGCGCACCTGCACGACCCGCGCTACCGCGGCTGGGTCGTCTTCCGGTTCCCCGAGAATCTCGACTACGACCACCTCGTCCAGATCCAGCGTCCCGTGGCGGCGATGCCGGAACAGATCTTCGGCCCCGAGGACAAGCTGCGCCGCCGCCAGGGCTTCGAGCTGACCGACCCGCGCTTCACGCCGCGCGAGGCCCTCAGCGAGATTCACTACTGCGTGCTGTGCCACGAGCGCGACAAGGACACCTGCTCGAAGGGCATTCGCGACAAGGAAGGCACGGTCGCGGCCAACCCGCTCGGCATTCCGATGCCGGGCTGCCCGCTGGACGAGAAGATCTCGGAGATGCACACGCTACGCAAGCGCGGCGACGCCATCGGCGCGCTGGCGATCGTCACCGTGGACAACCCGCTGGTCCCGGGCACCGGCCACCGCATCTGCAACGACTGCATGAAGGCCTGCATCTACCAGAAGCAGGAGCCGGTCAACATTCCGCAAGTCGAGACCGGCGTGGTCACCGACGTGCTCAACCTGCCGTGGGGCGTCGAGATCTACGGCCTGCTCACGCGCTGGAACCCCTTGAACCCGAAGCGGCCGTACGCGTTGCCGTACAACGGCCGCAACGTGCTGGTGGTCGGCCTCGGGCCCGCCGGCTACACGCTCTCGCACTACCTGCTGAACGAAGGCTTCGGCGTGGTCGCCATCGACGGCCTCAAGATCGAGCCGCTGCCGGAGGACATTACCGGCAGCCTGTCTCGCCGAAGCGGGAACGCGAAGGCGGATGCGCCGCGGCCCATCCAGAACTGGAGCGAGATCTATCGCCCGCTCGACGAGCGCGTGCTCGAAGGCTTTGGCGGCGTGTCCGAGTACGGCATCACGGTGCGTTGGGACAAGAACTTCCTCACCCTCATCCACCTGACGCTGGCGCGGCGGAACAAGCTCAAGATCTACGGCGGCGTCCGCTTCGGCGGCGCCCTGCCCATCGACGAAGCGTGGGGCATGGGCATCGACCACATCGCGATCGCGGCCGGCGCCGGCCGGCCCACGATCATCGACATCAAGAACAACCTGATCCGCGGCATCCGCAAGGCCAGCGACTTCCTGATGGCGCTGCAGCTCACCGGTGCCTTCAAGCGCGGCGCGCTGTCGAACCTGCAGGCGCGGCTCCCCGCGGTCGTGATCGGCGGCGGCCTGACCGGCGTCGACACCGCCACCGAGCTGATGGCCTATTACCCCATCCAGGTCGAGAAGACACTGGATCGCTACGAAGCCCTGGTGCGCGACCTGGGCGAGACGCGCGTGCGCGGGATGCTCGATCACGAAGAGCAGGGCATCCTGGATGAGTTCCTCGGCCACGGCCGCACGGTGCGCGCCGAGCGCGCCCGCGCCGCCGCCGCCGACGAACTGCCGAACTTCATCGAGATGATCCGCGGCTGGGGCGGCGTCACGCTGGCCTACCGCAAGCGCCTGCAGGACGCGCCGGCCTACCGGCTCAACCACGAGGAAGTGGTCAAGGCCCTCGAGGAGGGCATCTCGGTCACCGAGAACGTCAACCCGATCGAAGCCGTGCCGGACGAGTTTGGACACGTCAAGGGCATGATCTTCACCCGGGCGGACGGTTCCACCGTCGAACTGCCCGCGCGCACCGTGCTGGTTGCCGCCGGCACCGTGCCGAACATCACCTACGAGAAGGAACACCCGGGGTCGTTCGCGCTCGACGCCAAGCGCAAGTTCTTCAAGGGCTTCAAGGCTGTCCCCGACCGCTCGGAGGGCGATGGCTTTAGCCGTCGCCGTTTCCGGCTGGAACCGGATCCGAACGGCTTCTTCACCTCGCACGACACCAACGGCAAGTTCGTGAGCTACTACGGCGACAACCACCCCCGCTACAACGGCAACGTCGTTAAGGCCATGGCCTCGGCCAAGGACGGCTACCGCCACGTGGTGGCGCTCTTTGAGGATGAGATCGCCGCGCTCAACCCGGCCGGCCAGCCGTCGCGCGAAGGCGCCTGGCAGTCCCTGGTGTCGCGGCTCGACGATCAGCTGCTGGCCCGCGTCGACCGCGTCGTCCGTCTCACGCCCACCATCATCGAAGTGATCGTCCGCGCGCCGCTGGCGGCCCGCCACTTCCATCCGGGCCAGTTCTATCGTCTGCAGAACTTCGAGCGGTTGAGCCCCCACGTGCGGCTCGATCATCACGTGTCGTCGATGCTGATGGAAGGCATTGCGCTCACCGGGGCGTGGGTCGATCGCGAGAAGGGGCTGCTCTCCCTGATCACGCTGGAGATGGGGGTGTCGAGCCGGCTTTGCGCCTACCTCAAGCCGGGCGAACCGGTGGTGGTGATGGGGCCCACGGGTACGCCCACCGAAATTCCAGAGGGCTCCGCGGTGCTGCTGGCGGGCGGCGGCCTCGGCAACGCCGTGCTGTTCTCGATTGCCAAGGCCCTCAAGGCCCAGGGCAACCGCGTGATCTACTTCGCCGGCTACAAGAACGGCGCCGACCTCTTCAAGCGCGAAGACATCGAAGCCGCCACCGACCAGGTGATCTGGGCCACCGACGTCGGCAACGCCATCGAGCCGCATCGCCCCCAGGACGTCCACTTCCGCGGCAACATCGTGCAGGCGATGGTCGCCTACGCCGAGGGCAAGCTGGGCGCGACGGTGGTGCCGCTGAAAGACGTGACCCGCATCATCGCGATCGGATCGGACCGCATGATGAACGCCGTGCGCCTGGCGCGCCATGGCGCGCTGCAGCCGTACCTCGACCCGAAGCACGTCGGCATTGGCAGCATCAACTCGCCGATGCAGTGCATGATGAAGGAAGTGTGCGCGCAGTGCCTGCAGCGCCACGTCGATCCCGAGACCGGCCGCGAGGAGTTCATCTTCTCCTGCTACAACCAGGACCAGGAACTCGACCGTGTGGACTTCGCCAACCTGCAGGCGCGGCTGCGGCAGAACAGCGTCCAGGAGAAGATCTCGAACCTGTGGTTCGAGCACCTGCTGGATCAGGCTGAATCGCAACTCGTTCACGTATAAGCTGGTCGCGTGCTGGCGCCAGGTACGCGGATCGACGACCGCTACGAAATCATCGACGTCCTGGGCTCCGGGGGCATGGGCCAGGTTTACCGTGCCCGTCGCGTGAAGCTGGGCGACGAGGTGGCGATCAAGGTGATGCAGACCTCGCACACCGCGCCGCCGGAATTGCGCGAGCGCTTTCTGCGCGAGAGCCGCGCCTGTGCCCAGCTGCGCCACCCGAACATCGTCGGCATCCTCGACTTCGACTTCGACGCGTCCAACCAGCCCTACCTGGTGATGGAGCTGCTGAGCGGCCCCAGCCTGCGGGAAGAGATCGAGTTGGAAGCGCCGATGGCGCCGGCCCGCGTCGCCGCCATTCTCGAACCGGTCGCCGCCGCCCTCCAGCTGGCGCACGATCGCGGCATCACCCACCGCGACCTCAAGCCCGCCAACATCGTCGTGCATCGCTACGAGTCGGGCGAGCGTGTCTACAAGGTGATTGACTTCGGGCTGGCGGCGATGAAGGCGGCCAGCGACGAAACGCGGCTGACCGATCCGGCGATGTTCCTGGGCACCCTCGCCTATGCGGCGCCCGAGCAGGTCCGCGGCGATGCGGTGACGGCGGCCACCGACATCTACGCGCTCGGGGTAATCGCCTACGAGATGCTGACCGGCGCCCGGCCGTTCGACGCCGGCAACCGCGTGACCCTGATCAACCAGATGCTGACGGTCCGGCCGGTGAGCCCGGCGGTGCACCGCGTCGGCCTCTCCGAGACGATCGATCGGGCGGTGATGCGCGCGCTCGACAAGAACCCCGCCGACCGGTGGGCGAGCGTGACCGATTTTGTGGGTGCCCTGCAGGAGGCCGCCGGCGACGCCGGGCCGGTGGAGCCCGCCGAGGGCGCCGGGTTGCTCGCCCGCTACGAACTGGGCGGGCTGGTGGGCCGCGGCCGGTTGGGCAGCCTGATCTATCGCGGCACGCACCGGGCCCTTGGCGTGCCCGTCGCCATCCGCATCCTGAAGCGCGACGAGCAACCGCACTGGGACGCCGTCCGCGCCCGGTTCCTGCTCGAGGCGCGCACTCTCCAGGTGCCGCACCCGGGCCTGCTGCAGGTCCGCGATTTCGGCGAAGACGACCACAACGTGTTCCTGGTCACCGACTTCGTGGATGGGCCCAGCTTGCGGCAAGCCCTCGCGGAAAGTGGGCCCTTCCCGTGGCCGCGCGCGTCGGCGTTGCTCGCGCAGGCGCTCGACGCGGTTGCCGCGCTGCACCGCAACGGCGGGTTCATCTGCGGCGTGAACCCCGACATGGTCCGCCTTCGCGTGGCCGACGGCGGCACTTCAGGCGCCGCGAACCACGCCATGGCGGACAAGTCCGCCGCAGGGGGACGGTGGCCTGAACAGATCGTCGTCTCTTCCGCCGGCATCCGCTCGGTCCAGGACGTGCTTGCGACCATGCGTGAGCAGGAACTGCGCGGGCAGGAGGCCAGCGAGCACGAGCTGCCATACGTGGCGCCGGAAGTGTTGATGGGAAGCGCGCCCAACGTGCGCGGCGACGTGTTCACCATTGGTGTGCTGGCGTACGAAATGGTCACCGGCCGACAGCCATTTCGCGCCGCCTCGGTTCCTGAACTCTTGGGCCAGATGCTGCAGGCGAAGCCCGCGCCGCCTGCCACCCTCGTTGACGGGATTCCGCTGCACGCCAGCAACGCCATCCTGCGCGCCATCGACGGAGCGCCGTCGGCCCGCTTCGAGTCGACCGAGGCCGTCCGCGCGGCCCTCGCCGCGCCGGTCTGACTACTTCAGGGCGAGGACGATGCGGCCGACAGGGGCGGCCGCTTCGAGCCGAACGGGCTTGTAGGTGCCGTCGGTGGCGAGCCACAGGACGCTGCCGCCGCCCACGGTCTCTCCCTTTTCGTTAGTGACCCGCGGCGTGGCGCGCAGCGCCTGGACGCTCTGCCCGGACGCGACCTTGACCGACTCCACCTGGCCAATCGTCCACCGCACCTGGTAGAGCCACCCGCTGTCGCTCACGGGCATGGTGAACTTTTCGCCGGCTTTCGGGGCGATGGTCCGCAGAGCATACAGCGACGACAGCAGGTCCTGGGTGGCGGTGCCCAGCCCGACGTCTTTCACCATTTTCGATGCCGTCTGCATCTCGAACCGGCCCTGCTTGCGCCCGTGATCGAAGGTGGTGATCCTCATGCGCTGGCGCCCGCCCTCCTGGCTGAACACCGAGCCGCGCTGCGGCAGCATGGTGAAGGAATCGATCAGGCTGTCGGCCTTGTAGTACAGGGTGTAGAGCTTGGCCAGCAGGCCCTCGGTTCGCGCCTCGGCCACCACGTAGTAGGCGGTCGAGTTGTACGACGGCCGTTTGGCTTCGACGTTCAGGACCACGGTGCCGGCGGACAGGTAGTTCGACCACGACACGTCGTACGCCAGCCGTTCCCCAACGGCGTAAGGGACTTTGCGTTCGGCCCGCGGCGCGGGGGCTTTCTTCTTCGAGGCTTGGGCCTCCAGCCCTCCGGTCAGGCCACACAGGATCAACACGACAACCCAAAGCACACGCATGTCCGTCAAGATAACATGTGTCGAAGCGGTTGACTTCGGCACGGATCTGCCTCATCTTGAAACCGATCGGAATGGCGCAACTGCCCTTCGAACCGCCACAACCCCTCCAAGCAGAGACCGTTGTCTTTACCGGCAAGCTGTGGTCGTTCGGCCGCAAGGAAGCGCGAGCGCTCGTTGACGAGCTCGGCGGCTCCACTGACGAAGATGTAACGGTGCGCACGACTTTGTTGGTCGTCGGCGCGGCAAGCTATCCCGACGGCGCGCCCGACCTGACCGTGCTGCTCGACGACACCAGCACCCAGAACCAGAAGCTGCGCCGAGTGGCGCAGATCAACGCCGAAACGCCTGGCCGCATTCGCGTGCTCAGTGAAGACGAGTTTTGCCGCCTGTCGGGCCAGCCGGCGGTCGCCGAGCGCCGCACCCAGAACTACGGCCAGAAAGACATCCTGGCCATGTACCCCGCGCTGCGCCTCGACCACCTGCGCTACCTGGAGAAGTGCGGCCTGATCAAGCCGGCGTTCAGGAATAACGCCGACACGTTCTTCGGCTTCAGCGACCTGACCACCCTGCGCCAGTTGGCCGGCGAGCTGCAGCAGGGCGCCACCTTCCGCGCCGCGCTGCGCAATCTCCAGGCGTCGCGCCTCGGCCAGTTGGCGTTCGACTTCCGCCTCGACGCGCAGCCGGCAAGAATCATCGATCTCAAGTCCCACGCCGGCACCGGCACCCCAGGCACCCTAGGCACCTTAGGCACCTTAGGCACCCTAGGCACCCTAGGCACCCTAGGCACCCTAGGCACCTTGGGCGTAAGAGAGCTTTCGTCCGCCGAACAGTACTTCCTCATGGGTTCCTTGCTGGACGACGGGACGCCGGAGCGGGTGGAGGAAGCGGTCAAGGCCTATCGCCGCGCGCTCGAAGAGGATCCCGACCTGGTGGCGGCGCTCATCAACCTCGCCAACATCCGCTACTCGCGCGACGAGCTCGCCGAGGCGCAAGCGCTCTACGAGCGGGCCATTGTGCTCGACCCGTCGTATTTCGAGGCGCACTTCAACCTCGGCAACATCCATCACGACCACGCGCGCTACGGCGAAGCCGAAGCCTCGTATCGAGAGGCGCTCGCCCTCAACAACGCCTATGCCGACGCTCACTTCTATCTGGCGGTGACGCTGGAGAAGATGGGCCGGTCCGTTGACGCGCGCGCGCACTGGCGCGCCTACGAGCGGCTGGCGCCCCGGGGTGAGTGGGTCGAGCTGGCGAAGGAGTTTTCGGACTAGTAGCGGTAGCGCCAGTCGTCTTGCTGTTGCGGCGCCTCTGGCTCTTCACGCTTCCGTGGCGTGCGCTTCGCCTTGTAGAGCGTGCAGTCGGCGCACCACGAGTCGGCGCTGAAGCCTTCCTTGCCAGCCATCGGCAGCACGTCGCGGTGCGTGCAGTGATCCGGAATCCCGTCTTCAGCGGGCTTGCGCCACCGGCACGACAGGAACCGCAGGACGGCGGGCGACTTATCGGGCCCGGATTCCAATGGCAGCCTCCACAGCGCTCCAATTGCGCTGTTCGTTCGGCGAGACCAGGGTCACAGCGTGTCCAGAGGCGCCCGAGCGGCCGGTGCGGCCCACGCGATGGACGTAGGTGTCGGGCGAATCCGGCACTTCGAAATTGATGACGTGGGCGATGCCCTCGATGTCGAGGCCGCGCGCGGCGATGTCGGTGGCCACCAGCACGGGGTGCTTGCCCGATCGGAACCCTTCGACCGCCGACAACCGTTCCTGCTGCGAGCGGTCCGCGTGCAACGCCGCCGCGCGAATGCTCTTCGCCACCAGGTGCCGGGCCACGCGGTCGGCGCCAATCTTGGTGCGCACGAACACCAGCACCGGGCCGTCGGCGTCGCGCTTGGCGAAGTTGGCGAGCCAGTCGATCTTGGCGCCGCTCTCGACCTGCACCATCTGGTGATCGATGGTCCGCGCCGCGCCGCCCTGCTTGCCTACCTGCACGTACTTGGGCGAGCGCAGCATGTCGGTGGCCATGCGCTGGATTTCGCCCGGCAGCGTGGCGGAGAACAGCAGCGTCTGCCGGTCCGGCGGCAGCGCCGACATGATCTTCTGGACGTCGGGCCAGAAGCCCATGTCCATCATCCGGTCCGCTTCATCCAGCACGAGGAACTGCACGCGAACCAGGTCCGTCGTGCTGTGCCGCATGTGATCCATCAGCCGGCCGGGCGTGGCGACGATAATGTCGACGCCGGCTTGCAGCGCGCGTTCCTGCGGGCCCATCTCGACGCCGCCGAACACCGGCGCCGTGGTCACCGGCGTGTGATACGTCAGGCCGACCAGCGAATCTTCAATCTGCACGGCCAGCTCGCGCGTCGGCGCGAGGATCAGCGCGCGCGTGAACGCCTCGCGCGCGGGGTCGCCGTAGCCGGGCTGTTCGGTGAGCAGCAGTTCGAGGATCGGCGCCGCGAACGCCAGCGTCTTGCCGGTGCCGGTCTCGGCGCAGGCAATCACGTCATGGCCGTCGAGGGCCAGCGGAATCACCGCGCCCTGGACGGGCCGCGTGCCTTCGAAGCCCAGGGATTGAAAGCCCGCTTCGAGGCGGCGGTCGAACCCCAGGGAGTCGAACGGCGTCGGCGGCGCATCGGCATCGACGATGATCCAAGGAAGGTCGGGCAGCGGCGCCGCCGGGCGGAAGCTCGATGGACTGGATGGGCCGCGGCGTCCGCCACGGCCACCACCACCACCACCGGGCCGGCGCCGGCCGGGCCTACGAGGTGAAACGGAATTTGGACTCAAGTCTTCTCGAACTTACGCCCTAGCGGGCGCGGAAGGTGATGATGCCGCGTTGCGGGTCGTAAGGGGAGATGCCAACCGTCACGCGGTCGCCAGGAACCACCTTGATACGGAAACGCCGCATCCGACCACTCAACTGCGCCAGCACTTCGTGGCCGGCGTCCACCTGCACGCGGTAAAGACCGCCGCTGTGCACGGCGACCACCGTGCCTTGCATGTCAATCAGATCGTCTTTGCTCATTCAGTCAACTGGCTTGGGGCTTGTGGCTTGGGGCTGGGGCCTGCCTGGGAACTTCCCAAGCCTCAAGCCTCAAGTCTCAAGCCGCACACCAACAAACGATTGTGTCACGCGCCGCCCTTGATCGGCAAATCGCGTACCGCCTGCTCCACCCGGAGGGCCAGGGCGCCGTAGTCGGCGCCGGTCAGCCGCAGGGGCGGGCCAAAGGTCACTGATACCCGGCCCGGTCGCGGTCGTTGCCACCCGGCATGAAGCACGCGATCGACGCCGTCGAGGCGCACCGGCACCACCGGCAGGTCCAGCCGCGCCCCAATCATGCCGATGCCGGCCCGAAACGTCTTGATGTTCCCCGACTCGGAGCGGACCCCCTCGGGGAAGATCAGCACCGAATACCCCTCGCCCGTCACCTCGCCGATGTAGCGCAGGGTCTGCCGCGCGCCGGCCTCACGCTGCGGCAGCGGGAAGGTATTGAAGAAGAACGCCGCCAGGTAGTAGTTCGCCCGGTTGGTCAGCACCTGCCGCCACGTGTGCTCCGCCGGGAAGAAGTGCGCCTTGAAAAACTCCTTCGCCATGGCCGGCGCAATGCGCGCGCGCCACGCACCGGGCAGCACCGACAGCATCACCGGCACGTCCATGTGGCTCTGGTGATTTGCCGCGAAGACGACCGGCCCACGGATGCGCTCGAGATGTTCCAGGCCATCCACGCTCGCCCACGCGAAGACGCGGGTCAGCGGCAGCACCCAGGTGAACTGGCAGACGCGCCGAATCCACCGCACCGGCCAGGTCCGGTTCCACGACGGGAAGTCCACGGGCTCGTGGACCTCGGCCTGTTCCGACGCGGCCGCCACCACCGCGCGCAGGTCGTCCAGTGTTTTCGCGCCGGCAAACCCGGTTTCGTCGATGCGCGTCTGGAACCGGTCCTCGAGCGCCACCATCAACTCGACGCGTTCGAGCGAGCTTAGACCCAGGCCTTCGATCGAGGTGTCGCCGCTCATCGTCCGCGCGCCGGCGAACTTCGACAGCAGCGCTTTCAGCGGGTCATCCGTCGTCGCCGCCGCCGCCGGCTTCGTCCCGCTCTGCACCCACTGCCTGATCGCCGCGCGCTTGAGCTTCTTCGTGCCCTCGGTCCGCGGCAGCTGGCCCTCGGTCCACACCGAGAAGTTGCGGATGCGCTGGTGATCGGCAAGCGTGGCGTTGGCTGTTTGAATGATGGTTTCCGCGTCGACGCCTGGAGCGAGCACGAGCACAGCATGCACCCGCTCCGTCGAACCCTCGACCGATCCCACAACCGCCGATTCGGTGACGCCCGCCTGCTCGTTCAGCACCCGCTCCACGTCATCGGGGAAGACATTGAGTCCCTCGGGCGTGACGATCATCTCCTTCTTGCGCCCGCGGATGAACAGTCGCTCCTTGGCGTCGAGTTCTCCAATATCGCCCGTGTGCAGCCACCCCGCGGCGTCCTGCGTTCGATCGCCGGTGCCCGGTTGGTAGTACCCCGTCGTGACGTTTTCGCCCCGCACCAGGATCTCCCCGTCGGCGGCGATCTTCACTTCGACGCCGGCAATCGGCGTTCCGACGGAGCCGGTAATGGTCCTGAAGGGGTTGTTCAGCGTGACAATCGGCGCGGTTTCCGTGAGGCCGTATCCCTGGATCACGACGAACCCGAGGCGCTTCCAGTAGTCTTCGAGGACGGGGGAGAGCGGGGCGGCGCCGACGATGAACCCCCAGAACTTCATGCCGAACGTGCCGTGGATGCGCCGGTAGCGCCACCACCGCGCGGGAATCGACAGCCCGCCCGGGGGACTGGCGGCCGCCGGGTCCAGGCGGATGGCGTGGTCCTGCAGCACCTCCAGCATCTTGGGCACGCAGACGATCACCGAAATGCGCCAGTCCTTGACGCGGCGTGCGATGTCGTGCGGGTTGTAGCTGCGCATGAACACGACGGTGCCGTCGATGAGCGGCGGAATGAAGGTGGCCATCGATTGCCCGAACATGTGGCTGAGGGGCAGCAGGTTCAGGAAGCGAAGCGGCAGCAACGGCCGCGCGTATCGCTTGTACTTATCGATCTCCCTCGCCACTGGATTGGTGTTCGCCAGGATGTTGCGGTGGCGAACCAGCACGCCTTTCGGCTCGGCGGTCGCACCCGAGGTGAACACGATTTGCGCGACGTCGTCGCGGTCAATCGTCACGGCGGGCATGGGGCCGTCGGCACTCCAGTCGATGTCGGCGAGCCGCCAGGCCACGATCGGCCCCGGTTCCACGTCATCACCAGCGAGGACCAGGTGGGCATTGACGATGTCGCGGACGCGCGCGGCGAATTCCGGTGACGACCGGTAGTCGATCGGCACGGCGATGGCGCCGATCAACTGGATGCCCCAGTACGCCACGATCCACTCGGGACGGTTCTCCCCCCAGAGCAGGACCTTGTCGCCTTTGCCGATGCCGTGCCTTGACAAGCGCGCGGCAAATCCGCGCGAGGCGGCGGTCACCTCCGCGTACGAATGCCGCCGCACCCGGTAACCATCGTCGTAGACGAGGAATTCCCCGCGGTGGGTCTCGAGTGAGCGGAAGACGTCGATGAGAGTGATCACGCGGGAATCTCGAATTCTAACGTCTGTTATCGTGGTCGACTACAATACCCCTTGTCCATTTCGGGGAGTTGATGCAGATATTCTTGACGGGCGCCACCGGATACATCGGGTCGGCTGTACTCGACGCGATGATCAAGGGGGGTCACCAGGTCACCGCGATCGCGCGCGATCCGGAAAAAGCCGAACGACTGCGCGCCAAAGGCGCCACGCCAGTGATCGCCGAGCTGGGGCTGCCGAAAATGTACGTGCCGCTGCTCAAGGCCGCGGACGCGGTGGTGCACACCGCGTACGAATATTCGCCGCGCGGCGTGCAGCTCGACAAGCAGACCCTCGAAATCATGCTCACGGCACAGCGTGACGCGCTCGCCGCCGACGGCAAGCCGCGGGCGTTCGTTTACACGTCCGGAATCTGGGTGCTTGGCCGCACCGCGCGGGCGGCGGACGAAGACGCGCCGCTCGACCCGCCCCCGCACGTGGCGTGGCGTCCGGCCCATGAAGAGCTCGTGCTGGCCGCCGCCGCGTCCGGCCTGCGGCCCGTCGTGATCCGGCCCGGCATCGTCTATGGCGGCGGCCGCGGGATTGTGTCGGACCTGATCAAGGACGCGCTGAACGGGATCATTCGCGTGGTCGGCCCCGGCAAGAACCGGTGGCCGTGCGTCTACGACCACGATCTTGGCGACCTCTACGTGCGCATCGTCGAGTCGCCGACGGCCACCGGCATCTTTCACGCCAACGACGAGGCCGACGAGCGGGTCAGCGACATCGTCGAGGCGATTGCCGGCCAGGTGCCGCAGCGCCCCGACATCCGCCACATGCCGATGGCCGAGGCGCGCAAGAAGCTGGGCACCTACGCCGACGCGCTGGCCCTGGATCAGAAGGTCCGCAGCCCGAAGGCCCGCGCCCTGGGATGGGCGCCGAGCCTGCCCGGCGTGGCCAACAGCGTGGCCCGGCTGGTCGAGGAGTACCGCAACGCGCAGCGCGAAAAGAACGACTGACCAATAAGGAATAAACTGAGGGGCATGCGATCCCTGACGTTCGCCGCCCTTCTGGTCCTGGCCGCCGGTTGCACCCAGCCGGCACCGCCGCCACCCCCTCCGACCCCGGCCGAAAACGAAATCACCGTTGACTCGCTGACCGCGCACATCAAGACGCTGGCGTCAGACGAGTTCGGCGGTCGCGCGCCGGCCACGCCCGGCGGCGTGAAGGCCACGGAATACCTGGCCAGCCAGATGGCCGCCCTCGGCCTCGAGCCGGGCGCCGCCGACGGCACCTTCTTCCAGCAGGTGCCGATCGTCGAGTCGGTCGTCGAGCGCAACTTCGTGCTCAGCGTGCCGGGGAACACCTATCGCTATTACACCGACGTGGTGGCGTTCTCGGGCGTCGAGAAGCCGCGCGTGCAGGTGCAGGGCGAGGTCGTGTTCGTGGGCTACGGCATCAACGCGCCGGAGCTCAACTGGAACGACTACGCCGGCGTCAACGTGAAGAACAAGTGGGTGATGATCATGGTCAACGATCCGCCCGCGCCCGCCGACGAGCCGACGCTGTTCGGCGGCCCCGCGCTGACCTACTACGGCCGCTGGACCTACAAGTTCGAGGAGGCCGCGCGCCAGGGCGCCGCCGGCGCGCTGCTCATCCACACCGACGAATCGGCGACCTATCCCTGGCAGGTGGTGCAGTCGTCTTGGAGCGGAACGCAGTACTCGCTGCCGCCACAGCCCGGAGAGCCGGCGCTGGGCATCAAGGGCTGGATCACCGACGCCGCGGCCAGGGATCTGGCGCGCCGTGGCGGGCGTGACCTCGACGCCATGCGGGCGACGGCCAGCAAGCGCGGCTTCAAGGCGATGACGCTCAACACCAAGGCGGCCGCCACCTTGATGCAGCGGTCGTCGCGCAAGACCGCGCCGAACGTGATCGGGGTGTTGAAGGGGACCAATCCGGCGCAGTCGGTGGTCTACACCGCCCACTGGGATCACTTCGGCACCCGCGCGCCGTTGCCGAGCGATGCGCCGGACGCGGATCGCATCTACAACGGCGCCTACGACAACGCCTCGGGCTGCGCCGGGCTGCTGGAGATTGCCAAGGCGTTCACCAAGACGTCGCAGAAGCCGGCGCGATCGATCTACTTCGTCTTCGTCACGGCGGAGGAGTCCGGCCTGCTCGGCTCCGGCTATTTCGCCGCCAACCCGCCGGTGCCCATGGGCACGGTGGCCGCCAACATTAACGTCGACGGCGTGAACTATCTCGGGCCGACCAGGGACATGATTCAGCTCGGCTCGGATCGGTCCACGCTCGGGCCCCTGGTGGAAGCGATCCTGAAGGAGCGCGGCCGCGCCCTCGGCGGCGATTCACATCCCGAACGCGGCTACTTCTTCCGCTCCGACCACTTCCCGTTTGCGAAGGCCGGCGTGCCGGCACTGTCGCTGAGTGAGCCGAGGGAATTCACCGGCCCGAACGCGGCGGCGCTCCTCAAGAAGCAGGAGGAGTACAACGGCAAGGACTACCACCAGCCGAGCGACCAGTACGACCCGTCGTGGAATTTCAGCGGCGGCGTGGATGATCTGCGGGCGCTGGCGCAACTCGGCTGGCGCATTGCCGCGCAGGCGGAGATGCCGAAGTACAACGACGGTGATCAATTCGCCCAAGTCCGGAAAAAATAACTTGGAACCTCTCGTTACGCTCGACGAAATTCGCGCCGCCCGCGAGCGCATCAAATCCGCCGCCGTCTATACGCCCCTGCTCGAGGTGCCATGGCCAGCGTTGGCACCCTTGGCACCCCAGGCACATGAGGCACCCCAGGCACTTTGGCTAAAGGCTGAAAGCCTCCAGCCCATGGGCGCCTTCAAGATTCGCGGCGCCTTCAACATGATCGCGCAGCTCTCGCCGGAGCAGTTGCGGCGCGGCGTCATCACGTATTCCTCCGGCAACCACGGGCAGGCCGTGGCGCTGGCGGCGAGGACGCTCGGCGCGCCGGCCGTGATTGTGATGCCGACCACGGCGCCCGCCGTGAAGGTCGAGGGCTGCAAGGGCTACGGCGCCGAAGTGATCATGGAAGGCACGACATCGCTGGATCGCCAGGCGCGTGCCGAGAAAGAAGCGCGCGAGCGCGGCCTCACCATGGTGCCGCCGTTCGATCACAGGCAGATCATCATCGGCCAGGGGACGACGGGGCTCGAGATTCTCGAGCAATGCCCTAACGCCGGCACCATCTTCGTGCCGGCCGGGGGCGGCGGGCTGGTGTCGGGCGTGGCCGCGGCCGTCAAGCTGTCGAAGCCGTCGGTCCGCATCGTGGCCGTGGAGCCGGCCGGGGCGCCAAAGGTGTCGCGGTCGTTGGAGGCGGGTCACCCCGTCACGCTGCCTTCGTCGGCCAGCATCGCCGACGGCTTGATGAACCTGCGGCCCGGCGACATCACGTTCGCGCACATCCAGAACTACGTCGATGAAGTCGTCACCGTGAGCGAAGCCGACATCGCCTCCGCGGTCGGTTGGCTGTTCAAGAACGCCCGCATCGTCGCCGAACCAAGCGGCGCCATCACGACAGCGGCGGTCGCGCTTGGCCTCGGTCACGCCACCGGCACGGTGGTCGCGATCGTCACCGGCGGCAACGTCGCGCCGGAGAGGTTCGCGAAGTACATTTCAAGTTAGACAGGAGATCGGGAGGTCAGGAAGTTGTGTCTCCTAATCTCTTGTCTTCCTGTTTCCGGTTTGGTCTCATCTGCCGGGTTGACGCGCCCGCCTAGATAGAATAGATTCGGGATATGGGTCAAATCCGTATTCAGTCCAAATCTGGTCCAATGGACGCCCAGCCGGTGCGCGCGCTCGCCGTGGAAGCGTGGCGGCGGGTGGAGGCGATGGGGCTGGCCGAGCTGGATGCCACACGGCTGGAAGCCCCCGACATCGCCCGCCTGCTGCAACGCGTGCGCGACGCGGGCATTGCCCGCCTGCCGGCGATCCACTTCGACAACGTCGAGTTGCCCACGGTGGCAGAGGCAGGTGCGCTGTTGAAACTCGTGATCGCCGCCCTCGAGGCATCGCCGGCGCCCCGGTTCGAGTGGCCTGCGGTGTCGCGGGTGATCGACGCCGAGCAACTCGCCGCGCTGCTGAACGTGTCGGTGTCGAGCCTCAAGCGGTATGCCTCGGGCGAGCGCGACACCCCAGACGACGTGGCGGCGCGTCTGCACCACGTCGCGCTCATCGTCGGTGATTTGGCCGGGGCGTACAACGAGGTGGGCGTGCGCCGGTGGTTCGAGCGCAAGCGCACGGCGCTCAATGGCCGGGCCCCCGCCGCGCTGCTCGCCGGCGACTGGAACCCAGACGATGCGTCGCCGCGGAAGGTGCGGGAGTTGGCGCGATCGCTGGTGGCGCTGGGGGCGACGTGATCGGCTTCCGCCAGGCGGATCCCCGTTATCCCTTTCTCTGGAGCGATCCGTCCCAACCCGCGGCCCGCTGGCATGGCGACGGTGAGGGCCCGGCGCACTATTTCGCCGACACACCTGATGGTGCCTGGGCCGAGTTGTTGCGCCACGAGGAGATTCACGATCCCGCGGATGTGGCGACACTGCGACGCGCGCTGTGGGTGGTCGAACTGGGCGACGAACCCGCCAAGGCCGTGACGTTGAAGCCCGCGGTCCTGACCGGTGGCAGGGACACCTACTGGGCCTGCCAGGCGCACGCGCGGCGGCTGCGGGCGCGGGGGGCGCGGCGCCTCGTGGCGCCATCGGCGGCGCTCATGCCAGGTGGCGCGGCGGGGCGAGAGGTCGTCGATGCGCTCGAGCGCACGGCCAGGCCGCGTGATGGACGGGTCGTGGTGATCTTCGGCGAACCCGCGGGTATCGTCGGATGGAAGGCGGTCGAACACGGTGCGCCTCCCGCAGGATTGCTCGAGCGCGTCAATCGCATTGCCGATTGACTGATTGCCAATCGACTGACTGTTGTGTGAATTGGCGATTGGCGATTGGGTGAATCGATTTCTCAGATTGCGGATTGGCGATTTATCGACGATTGTGTGATTGGGTGATTCGTCGGCCGCTGGCCGTTTTGCGGGAGGCGGACAGGATCGCGAGCAGTTCCGACGCCTCCTGCTGGATCGGGGCCAGGCGCTCTTCCGGGACGATGCGAGCGGTGACGAGCTTGTGGAGCCAGCCGACGCACTCGTCCGCCTCTTCTACCGCGATCGACAACTTGGCAACGAACTGGGCGCGGAGTGTCAGCGGATCGGCCGGCAGCAAGCTGCGGCAGAAGACGATGATGTCGACGGAGAAGCGGTCCGTTCTATCGCGGAGTTCTTGAGGTGTCATACGCGGGAATACTGCATCGAGCATGCCCGGTGGTCGGTACGGGTGAAGAAGCCCGTAACCGGCCTCCAATCAACCAATTCCCCAATCACCCAATCGATTCACCCAATGCCAAGATCGCAGAATCGGCAACAGTCAGTCGATCGGTCGATCGCTAAATTGTCAATTGCCCGGCTCGCGTCCGCGCCTCGTCGAGCGTGGTAACCGCGCCGTCGAGCTGCAGTTCGTACACCGCGCGCAATATTTCCCCCATGCGCGGCCCCGGCGCGACGCCGAGTTCGATCAGGTGACGCCCGAGCAAGATCGGCGCCGGCGGCTTGTGCTCGACGCCGAGCGACCGCGCGCGCTCGATGAACCAATCCATCGCCGAGCAGTCGAACGTGCCCGTGCGGCCGTGGCAATCGGCGCGGGCGAAACACACCAGCAGCTCCAGGTCCACCTTCTGCGCGAGCCGGCGGAAGGCGCCGTCGGTCACCGTGTCTTTCTGCTTGTGGAACGCGCTCGGCCGCAGGTGCTCGGCCACCAGCCCCAGCACCTGCTGGCGCACGTCGAAGTTGTCGAGCGTGTGGACATTGAGGCGATCGAGAATCGCCGTCGCCAGCGGCACGCCGGCAGCCTCGTGGCCTGGCGATCGCACGCGGCCGTCGATCATCGCCGTGGTCAGCGGCTTGCCGAGGTCGTGGCACACCGCGCCCAGCATCACCGTGGCGAGGCGCGCGCGATCGAGGCCGGCGTTCAGCTCCTGGGCCTTGTCGATCACCATCAACGTGTGCGTCCACACGTCGCCTTCGGGGTGCCACTCGGCGTCCTGCGGGCACTCGTGGAGCGCCTCCATCTCCGGCAGGATCTGCCCGATCACGCCGAGATCGCGCGCGAGCGCGAACCCGATCGAGGGCCGCCGTGCCTGCAGCAGCAGCTTCTCGAACTCACCCCAGATGCGCTCGGCGGGCAGGTCGTCCAGCGAAATGGCGCGGCAGATGTCGGCCGTCGCCGGGTCGAGCGTCAACTCGAACCGCGCCGCGAACTGCAGCGCGCGCAGCACGCGGAGCGAGTCGTCTCCGAAGGTGAGCGGATCGACCACGCGCAGCAGCCGGCGGGCGAGATCGGCGCGGCCGTCGTAGGGGTCGAGATACTCATCGGTGAGCGGATCCCAGGCAATGGCGTTGATCGTGAAGTCGCGGCGGCGCGCGGCCTCGGCGAACGGCATCGCGGGGTCGCCTTCGACCACGAAGCCCTTGTGGCCGCGGCCGGACTTCGATTCGCGGCGGGGCAGCGCCACGTCGATGTGGCCGAGCTTGTAGACCGGAAAGGCCTGGCCCACCGGTTCGACGCGGCCAAGGGTCCGGAGCAGCTCGGGCAGCCGGTCCTGCGCGATGCCGAACACCTCCAGGTCGAGGTCGGTGGACGGATGCGCCAATAAACGGTCGCGGACGAATCCTCCCACGCACAAGGCGCGGCCGCCGGCATCACGAATGGCGGCGGCAACGCGGCGCGCGTCCTGTTCGAGGTCCACCTGAGAAGCATAAGGGGTCAGGCCTCGATTCACAGAACGCCGAAGAGGGGTCAGCCCCCTATAATGGCCGCGGGAGAGGATCCACCATGTCTGCACCTACCGTGTCGCGTTTCTTAACGGCCGTCGCGCTCGTCGCCCTCGGGTTTGGATTTGGCGCCTTCTACTCGTCCACCCCCGCCCAGGCGCAGGCCGGCGCCAAGGTGTTCGAGCTTCGCACCTACACCGCGCCGGACGGCAAGTTGGCCCTGCTGCAGAAACGCTTCCGGGACCACACCATGCGCATCTTCGAGAAGCACGGCATGAAGAACGTGGGCTACTGGGTGCCCCAGGACGCGCCGGCCAGGGACAACACGCTCATCTACGTGATTTCGCACGCCAGCCGCGATGCCGCCAAGCAGAGCTGGGCCAACTTCGCCGCGGATCCGGAATGGAAGAAGGTCTCGGCCGAATCCCAGGTTGACGGTCCCATCGTCTCCAAGGTCGTCTCGGTCTACATGGACGCCACCGACTATTCGCCGATCAAGTAGGAGGGCATGATGGGTATCACTTCTATTCGCGTGGTGGTGGCTGCGGCCATCGTCACGGCGGGCCTGACGACGCTTTCCATCGCGTCAGCTCAACAGCCTGCCGTTGATCCCAACTTCACCGGTGTCGTCACTTCCATGGACGCCAAGAACATCACGGGGGGCCGCCGCCGTTTCGATCCGGGCGCGCGCACGGCGTGGCACAGCCACGACCAGGGCCAGTTGATCCTGTCGGAGTCGGGCCGCATGCGCACGGGACGCCGCGGCGAAGCGATCAAGGAATACCCCACCGGCGGCAGTGAGTACACCGGCCCGAACATCGAGCACTGGCACGGCGCGACGCCGGGCGAGGCGCTGGTGCAGGTCAACATCCAGTTTGGCGGCACCACCAAGTGGCTGACGAAGACGACGGACGATGAGTACGCCGGTAGAGTGAAGAAGTGACGGCTTGAGGCTTGAGAACGCAGGCCCAAGCCCCAAGCCCCAAGCCATGGATAACACCCTTAGACTCCTGAAGCGGCTGATCGCGATCGATTCGATCAACCCGTCGCTCGTGTCCGGAGCGGCGGGGGAGGCGGCGATTGCCCGCGCGCTCGTCGAGGAGCTGCGGGCGATCGGGCTGGCCGTTGAGGTGCAGGAAGCCGCGCCGGGGCGCCCGAACGTCGTCGGGGTGCTCGAAGGGAAGGCGCCGGGGCGCTCGCTGATGTACTGCGGACACATCGACACCGTGGGCGTGTCGGGCATGACGCGGCCGTTCGAGCCTGTCGAGCGCGACGGCCGCATCCACGGCCGCGGTTCGCAGGACATGAAGAGCGGCCTGGCGGCGATGATCGGCGCCGCGCGGGTGATTGCCGAATCGGGTGGGCTGGCGGCCGGCCGTCTCGTGATCGCGTGCGTCGTGGACGAGGAGCACGCCAGCATCGGCGCCGATGCCCTGGTTACCCGCTGGCGCGCCGACGGGGCCGTGGTGACCGAGCCGACCGACCTCGCCGTGGCCGTGGCCCACAAGGGCTTCGAGTGGGTGGAGATTGAAACCGAAGGCCGCGCCGCACACGGCAGCCGGCCTCGCGAAGGCCGCGACGCCATCCGCCTGATGGGCCGCGTGCTGAGCGCCCTCGACGCGCTCGATCGCGATCTGCAGTCACGCGCGCCGCACGCGCTGCTGGGCACGGCTTCGCTGCATGCGTCGGTGATCGCCGGCGGTCACGAGTTGAGCAGCTATCCCGACCGCTGTCACCTGCAGATGGAGCGCCGCACGGTACCCGGCGAACCGCCCGGAATCGCGGGCACCGAGGTCGAAGCGATCCTCGATCGATTGCGCAAGGAAGATCCGGAGTTTCGCGGCGCCGCGAAGGTCACCTTCGGACGGTCACCGCACCAGATCGCGCCGGATCACGCATTGCCCGTCGCTCTGCAACAGGCCCATCGCACCTCAGCACCCCAGCACCCCAGCACCCCGGCACCCGTGATTGGAATGAGTTTTTGGACTGATGCGGCCGTGTTGAGTGAGGCCGGCATCCCCGCGATCCTCTACGGACCGACCGGCGCCGGACTTCACAGCGTCGACGAGTGGGTGGACGTGCAGTCGGTGCTGACCTGCCGCGACGCGCTGGTCAGCCTGGCCCGCGACTGGTGCCGGTGAGACGGCGACGGCTGAAGCCATCGCCCTCCGAAGTCTGGCGGCGACGGCTGAAGCCATCGCCCTCCGAAGTCTGGCGGCGACGGCTGAAGCCATCGCCCTCCGAAGTCTGACGGCGACGGCTGAAGCCATCGCCCTCCGAAGTCTGGCGGCGACGGCTGAAGCCAT
>CAYHCX010000010.1:6170-20552 GCA_964355095.1 uncultured Acidobacterium sp. | reverse complement strand
CGGCGACGGCTGAAGCCATCGCCCTCCGAAGTCTGGCGGCGACGGCTGAAGCCATCGCCCTCCGAACGTGGCCCGTCCCTGATCAGCCGCGGTCGCTGAAAATCCCGCGCAACACGAACGCCACGTTGGCCGGCCGCTCGCCGAGCCGCCGCATGAAGTACGGGTACCACTGCTTGCCGAACGGCACGTAGACGCGCACACGGTAGCCCTCGGCCACCAGCGCCGACTGCAGGTCGCGGCGAATGCCGTAGAGCATCTGGAACTCGAAGCGGTCCTTCGCGTAGCCCTTGCTGGTCGCATAGGCCTTGGTCGTCTCGATCATGACCGGGTCATGCGTCGCGATGGCCGGGTAGGTGCCCTCGTCCAGCAGCAGCCGCATCAGGTCCACGAACGCGGCGTCCACTTCGCTCTTCTTCTGGTAGGCGACCGTCTTCGGCTCCTTGTAGGCGCCCTTCACCAGCCGCACCCGCACACCCAGGCCGTTGAGGCGGCGAATGTCGGCCTCTGACCGCTTCAGGCAGGTCTGGATCACGGTGCCGATGGTGGTGTGGCCCTGCTGGCGCAGCGTCTCGAGGATCCCCAGCGTTGCCTCGGTATGCGGCGAGTTCTCCATGTCGATGCGCACGAAGAACCCGTGCGCGTCGGCCGGCTCGAGGATGCGCCGCATGTTGTCGACCGCGGTCGCGCGATCGACGTCGAGCCCCAGTTGCGTCAGCTTGAGCGAAATGTTCCGCTCGATGCCGGAGGCGACGATCTTCTCGATGGTCGCGACGTAGTCGGCGGCGGCCGCCGCCGCGGCCTGGGCGCTCGCCACGCTTTCGCCCAGGTAGTCGAGCGTCAGCTGCAGGCCCTTGCCGGG
Organism: uncultured Acidobacterium sp.; assembly: GCA_964355095.1. Classification (GTDB taxonomy): domain Bacteria; phylum Acidobacteriota; class Vicinamibacteria; order Vicinamibacterales; family UBA2999; genus 12-FULL-67-14b. The sequence continues at coordinate 19,693 of CAYHCX010000010.1, read as the reverse complement.
CAGGTCCGCCACCGCCTCGATCGCTTCGTCGATCGACTCGCCGGCAATGAAGCGGCGGGCGAAGCCGCCGCGGTGGCTGCTGCCCATGCCGTACTTGGAGGCGAGCCGTTGCAGAGTGGGAATTTGCGCGAGGCCGTGGAACAGGGCCTTCGAGGTGACGTCGAGCATCAGTTGGGACGGCCCTTAATGGGTGGCGCGGGGCGGTGTCAGCAGGTGCGCGATCGAGCGCGCGTAATAACGGAGCACGTGGCGCTCGCGGACGCGGTAGCGGCCAGCCTCGAGGGCGATGATGTTGCGCGTTTCGAGGGGCTCGGTGGCGAGCGCCAGCACCTCTTCCGCCGAGGTCACGCCGAGATTGGCGCCCACCGCATGCAGCGTGTCGAGAATGGCGGCAATCCGGTCGGCGAGGTCGGCGCGCGTCACCGACGGACGCATCGCCGCCGCCAGCACCGCTGTCGGCAGCACCTTGGCCAGCAGCCCGATCTGGCCGCGCACCTGGCGGGCCAGGTCCATCACGGCCTTGCGCGATTCGCCGTCGATGCCGTCCAGCGGAATGGGCCGGCCAAACGTGACGAACGACCGGCTGTGGTAGCCCAGCGCGTAGCGGACCAGTTCGGCCACCTCGCGGCTGAAGGCTTTCTGGCGGCGCTTGACGCGTTGCTTCGCAAGCACGTGATCCTCGAGCACGAGGTCGTAGGCGACGGCCACCGGCACCAACTGCATGCCCGGCACGCCGGCATCGACGCAGGCGCTGAACAGCCCGGTCTTCATCGTCTTGAGCTCGCCGCTGTAGCTGCGGCCGCCTTCTGGATAGAAGAACAGGTCGTGCTTGTGCAGCAGCTCGCTGACGTAGGCCTTGAGCGTAATCAGGTAGGCCCGATCCCTCATGTTGCGGCGGATCGGCAGCGCCCCGGTCACGTGCTTGTGGAGCAGGCCCAGCGGTCCGCCGAACAGGTTGATGCCGGCGGCGACAATCGGCGGCCGAATGCCGGCGTCGTCGAGCGCCAGCGGTTCCACCAGGTAGTCGATGTGGCTGCGGTGGTTCGACGCGTATGCGACCCGGCCGTGGGCCGCGGCGTCGATGGCGTAGTGCTGTTGCTCGATGATCCGCTCGATCTTCCGCAGGATGGGGTACAGCGGATACTCCAGGGCCCGGTAGAGCTCGTAGCGCTGCGTGGTCTGCAGTTCATCAAGGTAGCCCATCACCCGCGTGCGGGCGTCGGCGCTGGTCAGGCCATGGCTGCCTTCCATGAAACGCGTCACGTCTTCACGCGCGAGAACGGCTTGGACGATGGTGTCAGTGGCCACGGTTCTTATCTCGGTGGATTCGTCCCGGCCAAACGGCCGCGACATCGGAGCGGCCTCGGGGCTCGCAACTTATCCGTCATTAAGATGATAGCTCTTGCACGATCGCATCGGCAAAGGACGTCGTCGAGGCGTTGCCGCCCAAATCAGGCGTGATGTGACCGCTGGCCAGAATGAGCGTGATGATCATTCGCGGGCTTCCCAGAAGAGGAGGGCGAGTCCGCCGGCTGCCGACAGGCTCAAGAGGAGGTTGGCAAGGCCGTGGAGCCGGTTGAACTCGTTGCGGACCGGGTCGCCCGCCGGCAACGCCGACACCGGACCCGAGATTTGGGCCTGGATCGTCGCAATCCGCGGGCCCACGTAGTAGTCGGCGCCGAACGTCAGCGCCAGCATGACCGCCAGGATCGAGATGCGGATGCCGTACTTGATGGGCCGCGCCCCCAGCAGGCGGTGCAGTGACAGCGATACGAACATCACCGCGCTCATCGCGTAGGCCACCAGGTAGAGCCGCTGCAACACTTCGCCGAACACCTGGCCGGCCAGCACGCGGCCCTCGACCGGGTTCCACGTTTCCAGCACGTGGAAGATCGACGGCGCGACGACGCCGCCCGCCACCGTCGTTCCGCCCAGCCACAACACGAGGGCCAGGATGTAGAGGTAGCGGAAGAGGACCATCCCCCCATTTTACTGGTAAACTTTCCTGCTCCTTCCCTTATCCCTTTGGAGGTTTTCTGTTGCAGGTTGATGCTTCGCTGCTCTCGTCGCTGAAAAACATTGCCACCCGTCTTCGCATCGAGTCGATTCGAGCGACCACGGCGTCGGCCAGCGGGCATCCCACCACCTGCATGTCGTCGGCCGAGCTGATGGCGGCGCTGTTTTTCGCCGACATGCGCTTCGACCCGAAGAACCCGCGGCATCCCGAGGCCGATCGCCTGATCATGTCGAAGGGCCACGCCGCGCCGCTGCTCTACGCGATGTGGGCCGAAGCCGGCTTCATTCCGCGCGAGCGGCTGACCGACCTGCGGCTGTTCACCTCCAACCTCGAAGGCCACCCCACGCCGCGCCTGCCGTTTGTGGACGTGGCGACCGGGTCGCTCGGCCAGGGCCTCGGCGCCGGCGTCGGCTGCGCGCTGAACGCCCGCCGCATTGGCTCCCCCTACCGGACCTACGTGCTGATGGGCGACGGCGAGACCGCCGAAGGCGCCGTGTGGGAGGCCGCCGCATCGGCCCACTTCCACAAGCTCGATTCGCTCTGCGGGATCATCGACGTCAACGCGCTCGGCCAAAGCCGCGGCACCGAACTCGGGCACGACATGGAGACCTATCGCGTGCGCTGGAACGCGTTCGGCTGGCATGCGATTGCGATCGACGGCCACGACCTGACGCAGGTGCTGGCCGCGCTGAAGCAAGCCCGCTCGACCAAGGGCCAGCCCACCGTGATCCTGGCCCGCACGCTGAAGGGCAAGGGCGTGTCGTTCACCGAAGGCCTCCCCAACTGGCACGGCAAGGCGCTCAGCCAGGAACAGATGCAGCAGGCGTTCGCTGAGCTCGAGGCCCAGATGGTCCCCGAGACCGGAGCGCCCCTGCAGATTGCCGCGCCGCCAGCCGCCCGGCCTGAGCCGGCGCCCGGCAAGATGGCGCCCCCGCGGTTCAAGCTCGGCGACCTGGTCGCCACGCGCGAGGCCTACGGCACCGGCATCGCCAAGCTCGGCGCCGTGGATTCCCGCGTCGTCGCGCTCGACGCCGACGTCAAGAACTCCACCTTCAGCGACAAGTTCGAGGCGGCGCATCCCGAGCGCTTCTACCAGTTCTTCATTGCCGAGCAGGTGATGGTCGGCGCCGCCATGGGGCTTGCCGCGCGCGGCGCCATCCCGTTCCCGTCGACCTTCGCCGCGTTCCTGACCCGCGCCGCCGACTTCATCCGCATGGCCGCCGTCGGCGGCAACAACATCAAGCTGGCCGGCTCGCACGCCGGCGTCTCGATTGGCGAAGACGGGCCGTCACAGATGGCGCTCGAAGATTTCGCCATGACCACGGCGCAGCCAAACTTCGTGGCGCTCTACCCAAGCGACGCGGTGTGCATGGAAAAGCTGATCGGCGAGGCCGCTGCCCACTACGGTCCGGTCTACATCCGCACCTCGCGTCCCAAGACGCCCGTCATCTACGACAACAGCGAGGAATTCCCGATTGGCGGCCTCAAGGTCGTGCGCCAGAGCGCCAAAGACACCGCCACGGTGATCGGCGCCGGCGTCACGCTGTTCGAGGCGCTCAAGGCCCACGACCAGTTGCAGGAGAAGGGGATCTCGATCCGCGTCATCGACCTCTACTCCGTGCAGCCGGTTGACGCGGCGTCGTTGATCGAGGCGGGCAGGCAAACCGGCCGCCTGATCACGGTTGAGGATCACTACATCTCGGGTGGCCTCGGCGACGCCGTGGCCCGTGCCGTCGCGCCCGCCGGCCTCACCGTCACGCGCCTGGCCGTGCCGGAGATCCCGCGCAGCGGCAAGCCCGACGAGCTCGTCGACAAGTTCGGCATCTCGGCCCGTCACATCGTCAACGCCGTAATGGGCAAGTAGTGCCAGAAGGCCGGCACTTCAGTGCCGGCCCTTTATCGCCGGCCGTCAGAGATTTTGTATGAGACCAGTCGTCATCGCCGCCATCCTCCTCGCCTTGCAATCGGCCGGCGGCGCGCAGGCGCCCGCCGGCGTCCAGGAGCCGGCGTGGGCACCCGACGGCAAGCGCATCGCGGTGTCGTACCTCGATCGCATCTGGACCATGACGCCGGAAGGCCGGCAGGGGAAAACGGTCACCGCCGGGGATGGCAGCGCGATTGAGCGCGAGCCGGCGTGGTCGCCGGACGGCGGCCGCCTGGCGTATGCCGCCGATCGCGGCGATGGCTTCGACATCCTGGTGGTCGCACTCAAGAACGGCGTGGCCGTTGGCGCGCCCGTCGCCGTCACCACGCTGCCCGGCGACGAGCGGTGGCCGTCGTGGACGGCGGATGGCCGGCTCGTGTTCGCGCATCGGGATGCGCGCCCGGCGGGCCGCGCCGCGGATCCCGGCCTGCAGTGGGACCTGTTCGTGGTGCGTCCGGTCCAACAATCCGACAGTTGGCAGGCGCCGCTGGCGCTCACCGAAACGGCGGACAGCGAAACCTATCCGCGCGTGTCGCCGGACGGGTCGAAGGTGGCCTTCATCTCCGAGCGGGAGTCCGAAGACGACCTCGACCTGTGGTGGATGGCGGTGCCGCCCGCCGCGATGGCCAGGCCGACGCCGCTCGGCTCGCGCCCGGCGAAGCCGGTGACCTCGTCCATTCCCGGCGTCGGCGTCGACGGACGGCCGCTGCGATCGTTCCGCATCGCCCGCGTCCGCGGCAACGAGGCCTACCCGTCGTGGGCGCCCGACAACGTGCGCGTGGCGTTCTATGCCGTGCGCGACGGCAGCGGCTCGGTGTGGGTCGCCGCCGTCGAGCCGCCGCGCCCCGAGGCGTCCGAGGACCCGCTGCCGCGTCCGAAACCCGCCGCGCCGCCGCAACTGGTGTCGCGCAAGGGCGGCGCGCCGGCGTGGTCGCCCGACGGCAAGACGCTGCTCGTCTCGGGCCTGCCCGATCCGCAGCCGGTCTACAACGGCAACCCGCTTCGCAGCGACGTCGAGGCGCCGCCGCTGTTCGCGTTGAACGCCGCGTTCCAGTTGTGGCGAGTGGCCGCGCCGCTGCCCGTGCATGAAGGCGGTGGCGGCGTCACCGCGGAGATGGCGCCCTCGCCGGCGGCCTTCACCGCGATGTTCGATCGCGTCTGGAACACGCTCCGCACGCTCTACTACTCGGCGCCGGTGCCGGCGGAGACGTGGGCGAGCCTGAAGGACCAATTCCGCCCGCGCGCGACCGCGGCCAAGACCGAGGGTGACCTCGAGTCGGTGGTCGACGAGATGGTGGCCGCGCAGCCGCTGATCAAGCCGGTCATCACCTCCAACGGCGCGGTCGTCGTGTCGGGACATCCCCTGGCGTCTGAGGCCGGACGGCTCGCCTTCGAGAAGGGCGGCAACGTCGTCGACGCGATGATCGCCGTGTCGTTCGCGCTCGGCGTGGTCGAGCCCGAAGCCTCGGGCGTGGGCGGCGACGGTTCGGCCGTGCTTTACCTCAAGGGCATGAAGAAGCCCACCGTGATCGAATACAAGGACATGACGCCGATCGGCGCCACCGCCGACAATCCGCGACTGATGCAGGATGGCCGCATTGTCGCCGACGGTCCGGCCGCGGCGAACATCCCCGGCGTGGTCGCCGGCCTCGACTACGCCTATCGCACCTACGGCAGCGGCAAGGTGAAGTGGGAAGACCTGGTGGCGCCGGCGATTGCGCTGGCAGACGAAGGCTTCATCCTCGATGAAGGCTTGCCGTCGAGCATTGCCGAGGGCCGCCGCTTCCTCGAGAAGTGGCCCGAGGCCGCGAAGATCTACCTGCCGGGCGGCAAGGTGCCGAAGCCGGGCGAGCGGTTCTTCAACAAGGACTACGCCGTCACGCTGCGCGCCATCCAGAAGGGCGGCGCCGACGCCTTCTACCGCGGCGAGATCGCGAAGAAGATCGCCGCCGACATGGAAGAGAACGGCGGCATCCTGACCTTTGCCGACCTGGCGCAGTACCGGGCCATCGAGCGCGTGCCGGTGATGGGCAGCTATCGCGGCCACACGCTCTATGCCGGCGGTCCGCCGCTGTCCACCGGCATCCAGTTGTTCGAGTCGCTGCACGTGCTCGAGAACTACCAGCCGGCGCCGGGCGCCCGCGCCGCCACGGATCCCGACTACCTGCATTACCTCGTGGAGTCGTGGAAGGTGCGCGATCCGCTGCGGCGCGTGGCCGATCCCGAACGCTGGCCGGTGGAGTTCGAAGAACACCTGACCGCGGAGCACGCCAAGAAGCTGTTTGCGAAGATCGACGCCAACAAGGCGTCGCGCTACGAGCGGCAGCCGCCCGACGAGGCGCCGACCACGCAATCGGCGCCGACACCGCGCATCAGCACCGGGACGACGTCATTTGCGGTGGCGGATGCCGAAGGCAACATGATTGCCGTGACACAGACGCTCAGCACGTGGGGTGGCACCTTCTACGTGTCCAAGGGGTTGGGCTTTCTCTATAACAACCACCTGCGATCGAACCGCCTGACGGCGGGCGCCTACGGCAGCCTCGTGCCGCTGATGCGGTCGAGCACGGTGAGCGTGCCGACGCTGGTGTTCGAGAAGAAGGCGAACGGCGAGGAAGTGCCCCGCCTGGCGGTGGGCTGCGCCGGCAACGCGTGGATTCCGGTCTCGGTCTACAACATCATCACGGGGGTGATCGACGGCAAGCTCGGCGCGCAGGCGGCGATCGAGGCGCCGCGCTTCCTGCCCGGGCGCGACCCGGCGGATCCGCTCGAGAACGGCGAGCGCATCGAGATCGAGGATCGCTTCCCGCGGAGCCTGTTGAACAACCTGATCGACCGCGGCCATCGCTTCCAGCGCATCGGCCGCAAGGGCGAGGTGCGCTACGGCTACGCCGCCGCCATCACCGTGGACGTGGCGAACAAGACGGTGGAAGGCGGCGCGGAGCCGCGTCGCGCCCACGCCGCCGTGCCGTTTGACGGCCGCGCAACCTCGACCGCCCAATAGGCATCAGAACACGTCGGGGCGACTTCGACATGTAGTGTCCGGCTTTCCTGTCCGCCGTAGCCTTGGCGAAGGTGGCAGCCGGAACATTCCAGCGATAATGAACTGTTCGTGGCCAGCCCAACCAACTCGATACTGAGGTTGCATGTTGCCGGGATGGACTGCGCCGACGAAGCGGCGCTCATTCGACAGGCGCTGAATCGCCCGGGCGTCGCCGCGCTGACCTTCGACCTGGTCGGCCGCCGCGTCGACGTCTCCTACGACCCGTCTATTGTCATCGAGTCGGCGATTCTCGATGCGGTGGCCGGCACCGGGCTGGTCGCCCACAGCCACGATGCCCACGACGTGGTGGGCGACGACCATCACGATCATCATCACGACACCGCGAAGTGGTGGGCGGGCGCGAGCCTGGCGGCTTTTGCCGTTGGCTGGATTATCGACGGCCTGTCCGCCGAGACCTGGAGCGAAGCGATGTTCGGGCACGGCACGGGGGCCGGGCACGCGCACCGGGGCCCCGCGGTCGCGGCCTACGCGCTGTCGGCGGTCGCCGGACTGGCGCCGATGATTCCGCGCGCGGTGGTGTCGCTGCGCTACCGGCGCCTCGACATGCACGTGCTGGTGTGCCTGTCGGCGATCGGCGCGGCGTCCATTGGCCAGTGGGCCGAGGCGGCGGCCGTCGCCTTCCTGTTTGCCCTCGCGCACCTCATGGAAGCGTGGAGCATCGATCGGGCGCGCCACGCCGTGGCCAACCTCGTTGGCCACGAGCCCGGGTGGGGCGAGGACCGCGGCCACGAATCCGCGCCGGTGGAGCGCTGGATCGAGAAGTTCGCCGCCGTCTACACGCCGGTCGTGACCTTCGCGGCCCTGGCCGTCGTGATGCTGCCGCCCATGCTCGATGGCCGGTGGGAAGTGTGGTTTTACCGCGGCCTGATCTTCCTCGTGCTGGCCTGCCCCTGCGCGCTCGTGATCTCCACGCCCGTGACCGTGGTCGCCGCCCTCACCTCCGCGGCCAGGCGCGGCGTGTTGTTCAAGGGCGGCGCGCCGCTCGAGCGCGCGGCGCAGGCGAAGGCATTCACACTGGAGGCGCTCGGCGCCGCCAGGGTCGTCGTGCAGTGCCGCACGGCCGACACCATCCCGCTCGAGAACGTGGATGTCGTGCTGACGTGCGACCATCCCGAAGACATCGAGTTCCTGGTCGGCCACGCGCGACGGGCGGTGAAAGTGATCCGCCAGAACGTCACGCTGGCACTGGCCACGAAGGCGGCGTTCCTCATCTCCGCGTTCTTCGGCGCGGCGCCGTTGTGGCTGGCGGTCCTCGCTGACACGGGCGCGACGGTCGCCGTGACGCTCAACGGCCTCCGCCTGCTTCGCGCTCGCTAGGCATCGCCGCCGACGCTTGCCCGTTGCCGGCACCCATGTTAGGTTACATGTAACCAAGGGTCTGCCCATGCCGACAACCACGCGTGAAAAGTCAAAGGTCCGCGAGAAGGTCCGTGCTCACCGCGAACGGTTGCGGCGTCGTGGCTTGAGGCCCATTCAGATCTGGGTGCCCGACCTGCGGTCACGGTCATTCGCGCGCGAGGCCAGCAGGCAGTCGCTCGCGGTCGCGGCCGACACCTCCGCACGCGCCGAACAAGATTTCGTGGACGCAATTTCCGAGTGGCCGCCCAGATGAAGCGGGGCGAGATCTGGACCGTCGCTGGCGGTCCCGACTATGCCGGGAAACCCCGGCCCGCCTTGGTCTTGCAGGACGACCACTTTCAGGCGACGGGATCCGTCACCATCTGTCCATTCACGACACATCCTGTCGACGCGCCCTTGATACGGCTCCCAATCGACCCGTCAGCTCAGAATGGACTGAAGGCCGCCAGCCAGTTGATGATCGACAAGGTCACCACGGTGGCCAGGACGAAGCTGGAGAAGCGCATTGGCCGCCTCTCCGCGGAAGACACGGTGCGCGTTAACCGTGCCGTCATTGTGTTTCTGGGGCTGAGTGGTTCCGGCTCGTCGCCGTAGAGGTCACGATGAATATCTGCTCGTGTAGCCAGCTCATCTTGACGCAACTGGGTCCCTGACGCCGTCGCTTACAGCGTATCCTGCTGTCGTATGAGTTGGCTTGCCTGGCTTGGTATCGTCGTCGTCATTACCGCGATTGCGGCGCTCACCGGCATCAAGCCAGGCGGTACGCGTCACGTCGCCCACACCCGCATGATGGGCGTTGCCCGTGTTGTGCTGGTGATCATCGTCATCATCGTCGCCTATCTCGCGTTTCGGTCCCGCTGACGGCGGTTGAGTTCCACGACACGTTCACGCCCACACCAGTTCGCGGCGCCGCGCCGGGAACTGACCCCTCACCCGATACCCATGAGGGGTCAGTCCCCGCCTGACTAGCGGTTACCCTGCTGGCGCTGCTTTCTCGGCTGCGCCTCGCGCGACGCCCGCAGCTCCTTCAGCTTGGCGAGCTGCTCCGACGTCAGCACCTGCAGCGTCTGCGCGCGGACTTTCGCGCCCAGGATCGCCGCGTCGGCCTCGGCCGCCGCTGCCTCCACGCTCTTGGCGCGGACCGCGGACTCATCCAGCGTGTCGGCTTCGAGCAGCTTGCGCATGCCCTCGCGCGCCGCGCCGACCTTTGCACCCGCGGCCTGGAATTCGGCCTGGTGCGATTCGTGGATCGACTTGACCTGCGCCTTCTGGTCGTCGCTCAGATCCAGTTCACGGAAACCGGGCCCGATGCCCATGGGGCCGCCGGGACCGCCGGAGCCGCGCATTGGCCCGCCCGGTCCGCGCATTTGTCCGTCCATCTGTCCGCCCATGCCAGGGCCGCCGCCCCGGCGCATCGGGCCGTCCTGTGCCATCACCAGCGCCGAACCCGCGGCCATGGCTACCGCGACGAGCCCGGCGGCGAGGGAAATCTTGAATGTCTTGGTCATGTGATTGCTCACTCCTTCTAGCCTATGAGACGGGATTCTCGTGGCAGCCCTGTGGCCCGGGTGTGACAAAACTGTGGTGGTCCGCCTTCGCCGAGGCTTCGGCGGACAAGTCGGCGGGGCAAGCGCCGCGATCTGTGGAAAACTGCGAGTGACATGTCTCGCGTCCTGGTGATCGAAGACGACACGCACATTCGGGACCTGATCGTCCTGCACCTTGGCCTCGAAGGCCTCGACACCGAAGCGGTGGGCGACGGGCTCGCGGGGCTGGCTCGCGCCAGCGCGCAGCCGTTCGACCTGATCCTGCTGGACCTGATGCTGCCTGGGATGGACGGCGTGTCGATTTGCCGGGCCATCCGGCGCGAAGGCCCGAACCAGGACGTGCCGATCATGATGCTCACGGCGCGGCGCGAAGAGAGCGACAAGGTGCTGGGCCTCGAAAGCGGTGCCGACGACTACCTTGCCAAGCCGTTCGGCATCCGCGAGCTGGTGGCCCGCGTTCGCGCGCTGCTGCGGCGGCCACGCCGATCGCAGTTACAGGCCGAAGCCGCGTCCCCGTTGGAACGCCCGGTCGAGATCCACGGCCTGCACATCGACCCGGCCCGCCGCAGCGTGCGCGTGCGCGGCGCGGAAATGGACCTCACGGCGCAGGAGTTCCGCCTGTTGTTCGTGCTGGCGACGCACCCGGGCATCGTGTTCAGCCGCGAGGCGCTGCTCACCCGCGTGTGGCCCGACCACACCTACGTGACCGAGCGCAGCGTCGACTCGCTCGTCAAGCGGCTGCGCCGGCGCGTCGAATTGGATCCGGCCAACCCCGCCATCATCCTCACCGTGTGGGGGAGTGGCTACAAGTGCGCCGATGTCTGATGCCGCCGCGTCGACCCGAACCAAGCTGACGTCCAGCCTCTACTGGCGCATCGGCCTCGGCTTCATCCTGTTCCTGGCCATTACGCTCGGCCTGCAGTTTGCCCTCTTCATCTGGGTGGCCGGCGAAACCGAAGGCGGCATGCCCGAGCGGATGGGCCGCGACTTCGCGGAACTGGTGGCGTCGGAGTTCGAGTCGGCGCTCGATCGTGACCCCGCCATTGACCTCGAGCAGTATGCGAGGCGCCGCATCAGCGAGTTGCATCGCCCGGCCGTGATTATTTTTGCGGACGGCCGGGTGGTGGCGCCGCCGGGCGTGGACGTGCCGCGCGGGATGCGCATGCCGGGGCCGTTCAAGCGGCGATCACCGGAAATGGCCGGGGAACCCGGCGGGCGGCCGATCGAGCGGATGCCGCCCCCCGGCGCCATGCCGCGCATGCCGTTTGGCGGACCGCGCCGCGGACCGGTGATGGCGCCGATTGCGCACAACGGTGACATCGTCGGCGTGGTCTGGGTGCCGCCGCTCACCGGCCTGCGCCGCGCCGCCGACGAAATCGGCACGCCGCTCGCCATTGGCGCGTTCCTGCTGTTGATCGCCGGGACCGCGCTGGCCGCGCTCGTGATCTTCCGCCCCGCCCGGGCGCGCCTGCGCGCCCTCGAGGACGCGGCCCGCCGGTTCGGCGACGGCGACCTGTCGGCTCGCGCGCCGTCCATCGGCGGTGACGAGGTGTCGGCAGTGGCCGACGCGTTCAATCGCATGGCCGCGGACCTCGCCGCCCGCCAGGCCCAACTGGTCGAAGCCGACCGCGCCCGTCGGCAGTTGCTGGCCGACGTGTCGCACGAGTTGATGACGCCGCTCACCGCAATCCGCGGCTACGCGGAAACGCTGGGCCTGCCGCAGTTCGTGCCGCCGACGAAGGAAGGGCAGCGAGCGGTGAAAGTGATCCAGGAGGAAGGCGAGCGTATCGAGCGGCTGGTCGGCGACCTGCTGGACCTCGCCCGCTTCGAGGCCGGCGGCATTTCGCTCGCCCAGGAATCCGTGGATGTGGACGAGCTGTTCGAGCGGGTGAGCGAGCGCCATGCGCAGGCGGCGCAGGAGAAGGGCGTGACGATCGCCGTCGATCCCCACGATACCGAGCTGAGGGTTACCGCGGACCCGCACCGGTTGGAGCAGGCCGTGCAGAACCTGGCGTCGAACGCGTTGCGCCACACGCCGCCCGGTGGCACCGTGCGACTGGCCGCCGCGCGCACCGGGCGCGGCGTCGCGATCCGCGTGTTCGATTCGGGCGTCGGCATTCCCGCTGAACACCTGCCGCACGTCTTCGACCGGTTCTACAAGGCGGATCGGTCCCGCGCGCAAGCGGGATCGGGGCTCGGCCTTTCGATCGTCAAGGCGATCGTCGAGCGCCATGGCGGGACGGTCTCGGCGCGCAGCGCGCCGGGGGTTGAAACGAGTTTTGAGATCGTGTTGCCAGACTGAGACGTCGGCCGCGCCTCCCGTGACAGCGACGGCATGGCAGGTCTCCGTTACATGTCACCGATCACACCCAGGAATCGTGGCGCCAGCCCGCCCGGATGACGCGGCCGCCGTCCTTGTGCCGATCTACGGTCAGATGGCACGAAGTCCGATCACGCTGATGCTGCTCGGGCCGGCATCGGGACCGGCCTCGCGTTCGGCGTCACCCCGGCGTTCTTCCTGCTGGGAGCGGCCCTCATCTTCGCGCTGCCCGATCGCGGCGGCCAGGCGCTCGACGCCGAGGAAGTGAAGTGGCCACGCGGACGGCCGATTATTCCGGTAGGCCCGTCTGTCGGCCAGCGAGCATCGCAATTGGGGAGGATTCTGGATGTCATTGCCGCCCGATGAAGCCGCCACTCGTCGTCTCCACCACGAACTGGAGATGACGATCCGCGAGGTGAACCACGAGTTGATCAGCGCCTCCACCGGGCCCATCACACGCATTGCGTTCACCAACGTCGCGCGTATGGTCGCCCACCAGCGAGGGCGCTATCTGCGGTGCGTGCTCAGGCTCGGCGACGAATCGCTCAGTACGGACGTCGAGACTGACGCCGCGCTCGAATTGAAACCGCTGCGCGAGGCGTATCACGAGGCCGCGGAAGGGTTCGCGGCGCTCGAGCACGCACTGCAGCGTGGATACGTGACGCTGGCAGACCGAACCGCGCTGCCCGATTGCAGCGGACAGGCGATCGAAGCCTAGTCCAGGCGAGACATCACGCTCGCCGGCCGTCGACACAGGCGGCCCGGACCTGGGGGTGGTCGCTGCGCGTGAGGCGCACCATGACGAGCCCCCGTGCGCCGCGACCGCCTCGAAGCAGGCCACGCTGGGATAGACGAGGTTGTGACTGGACCCGCAATTCAACGGCGAATTGCTGGAACACAGACATCTTCGCAACCAAATCAGCGTTCGAGTCTCAGCAGGAACGAAAACACCCCCTGCAGCAGGTCGGTGTGATCGGCGAGCAGCTCGAACAGCGCATGGCGTTCCAGCCGCAGCGCGGTGGCGGTCTCCGTCACGGTCATGGTGGCGTTGAACTTCGAGCCGCCCAGCGTCTCGTACATCCCGACGATATCGCCGGCGTTGGCCGTGGCGGTGGTGCCGCCCGGCATCTCCACCGTGAGCGATCCGCTCAAGACGATCAGGATGGCCGCTTCGCCGCCGCGCTTGATCGGCTCGCTGCCGGTCTGCAGCGTGACCGGATGCGCGATGGCCGACAGCCGCCACAACTGCACCGCCGTGGCATGCGCGAGCAGCGGGCTCGACTGCAGCAGCA
>CAYHCX010000010.1:0-6070 GCA_964355095.1 uncultured Acidobacterium sp. | reverse complement strand
TCGTCGGTGGTCAGCGCCAGCGTGATGACACGGTCCACCGCGGTGACGCTGGTGGTCATCGGGGCGCCCTCGAGCACGGCCTCGAACGCGAGGGGCGCGGGCGCGGCGATCTCGGTCACGCCGGAGGCGCCGGTGGATTGCACCCGCCCGTCGAGCAGGAATTGCACGGACGTCGGCCGGGTGCCGCGCTGGTACAGGGTGCGTCCGGCCTCATGACGGACCTGCCGGCCCAGTCGCGCGAGGCGGAACAGTTCGTTCACGTGCGTGAAGTCGAACATCGGCAGCCGGCGCAGGCGGTCGGCCAGCTCCACCGACGGCAACGGCTCCTGCCAGAGGGCGGCGCGCTGGTCCGGCGGCATCCGGTGCGCGGCCAGCGCCCACGACGCCGCCTCGTACATATGTTGGTCCTTGGCGTCGCGATGGGCGAGCACGTGCTCCAGGTCGTCGGCCAGCGACCACATGCCACGTTCTTCCACCAGCAGCACGGCCGCCGCCGCAATCGACTCGTCCTCGTCGTGCAGGAGCTGCGCCACCGTGTCTTCCACGTCGCGCACGCGGGTCCGGTACATCACGTTGCCCTTGCGGATGCGCTCCTCGGCCGGCATGTCTTCGACGAGAATCATCACCCGCTTGCGCACGTCACCTGACAGCAGGTTGTCGAGGTACTCGATGCCCCGCGAGCGGACCTTCGGGTCGCTGTCGGTCAGCGAGTGCTGCACCGCGGCGATGTCCGACGGCGTGTTGATCAGGCCGAGCAGCTGGAACGTGCGGCCCAACCGGCGGCTCTGCTTTTCGGTCAGCGAGCGCGCGAGCAGGCATTGGGAATCAAGCCCGCCGGCCACGAACAGGTTGTGGTGCAGCGTCAGCGCGCTGTAGGCGAGGCCGGCCTCGGCATGGAGGTGGCGGGTCACCGCGTCCTTGTCGACCGCGATCTCGGGGTTGGTCACGCGAATGCGCTCGAGCGCCGACACCGCCTTGAACTTCAGGAAGCCGTCCGGGTCGTCGAGGGCGGTCAGCAGGGCAGCCACCGTGGACGGGAACGGGAGGTGCGCCAGGGTCGAGGGCACATGGCGGCGCACCCAGATGTTCTCCTCGCGGTCCAGCATGAAGTAGGCCAGCGGCGCCACCACCGGCTCCCCGAAACCGGTCAGCACCTGCCGCGCCGCCGACTTCAGCCGGCGGTTCCTCAGCAGCGACACCAGCGGCACCACGAACAGGAAGTCCCGCGCGCCAAGCTTGCCCGCGCTCTCGATCGCCGCGAGTGCGACCTCGACGTTCGGGTCGTACATCAGCGGCACCAGCAGCGGGCGGAACGCCGGATTCTCGACATCGCCGAGCGCGCGGGCCGCCAGCAGCCGCCCCGCCGTGCCCTGCTCGCGGGTGTCGCTCGAGAAGGCGCGGAGCCGGTCCTCGGCCGCCTGCACGTCCGCCTCCTGCGTGCTCGATGCCAGCGCCGCCGCCGCGACGATGGCGAGGGCCTGGTCGGAGCCGTGCAGGAACGGGCGCATCACATCCGCGGCGGCTTGTCCGCGAAGCGCGGCCAGCGCGCCCACCGCGGCCACCCGCACCGACGCGTCGGCATCCCGCAACGCCCGCTCGACTCGCGGCAGCCAGCGGTCCGCGGCCTCGGTGCCGGCGGCTTCCGCCACCTTCAACGTGCGCGCCCGGATCTCGGCCGACTCGTGCGCCAGCAACAGCGGCGTGACCAGGTGGCGCTTGTCCAGGGCATCGAGCAGGTCGATGGCGTAGAGCACGCGGCGCGGTTCCGGGTGCGACAACTCGCTCACCAGCGTTTCGATCGATTGCGGCCCGAGGTTGGCGCCGCTGATGTCGGCGGGCATCACGTCCTGCTGCTCGATGCTGCGTCGGAACGTCCGCAGGTATTGCTTGCGCGCCCGCATCGCCGTGAACATCCACAACCCGACCATGGTCAGGCTGGCGTAGCTCAGCTGCTGCCAGTTCCAGCCCAGGCCCCAGTCCTTGATCAGGACGAGGATCAACAGCGCCCCCATGCCCTTCGACAACCGGTCCATCGTCACGTCGATGAACGGCTTGGCGCGGTACTTCAGTTCCACCGGCAGCGGCAGGAACAGTACCTCGCGCGAGGTCTTGTCCACGGTGTAACGCAGCGAGGTGTCGAGCACGCGGGCCAGGCCCGGCGCCCACAGCGCGCGGTTGAACAGCATCACCACCGCGGTGGTGCCCAGGCTCACCGGCAGCACCAGCAGCGCGAAGCCGATGCCGAGCACGCGATGGATGCGGCTGGTCAGCCCCACCTGGATCACGAAGCCGATCAGCGACAGGTAAACCGTGATTTGCGCGAGGAACGCCGCGATGGCGTCGGAATTGGCGGCGCCCTTGGCTTCCGCCGCCGCCATGTTGAGCTGCTGCTCGATGATCGCGGCGCCGACGGCCGCAAAGCCGATCACCAGCGCGATCACCTGCAGGTGCCGGGACGATCGAAGCAACTGGATGGCCTCGCCGCCGCTGACGCCCTCGTCCTCGCCGGTCTTGGTGGCGTCGCTCGTGCCCGCCGCCTTCTCGCGCTTCAGGATGAAGGTGACGATGAGGAAGCAGAGGCCCATGATCGAGGCGCTGACCAGCAGCATCTGCTTGGCGCCGAGCGATTCGACCAGAAACGCCGTGAGGCCCGCGCCGGTCGCGCCGCCGAGGCTGGCGCCGCCGCCGATGAAGCCGAAGATGCGCTTGGCCTGCCGCGGATCGTAGACGTCGTTGGCCAGCGTCCAGAACTGGCTGATCAGGAGGAGGCCGAGGATCAGCGCCAGCACGTAGAAGGCGACCGCCACCCAGTCCGCGCCGATGGTGCTGAACAGGAACCAGAACAGGAGCAGCAGACCCGCCATGCCGGCCTGCGTCACCGGGATGGTCCAGCGCCGGGGCACCGCCCGCATCACCGTGGTGTAGCCCTGCATGATGAAGCCGATCAGCACGCCGGCGCCGAATTGCACCCACGGCAGGTTGTCGGCGCCCAGGCTCGAGATGAACTCCGACCGCGTGATTGGCTTGACGATGTTGTAGCTGGTCATCGCCAGGAACGAGTACAGAAACATCAGCAGCGCGGTCGCTGACTCGCCGTCGCGCAACTGGACGACGGGACCGAGGACGCGCGATAGCAGTGACGGTCGGTTGGTCATAAGCAGGGGCTTGCCCACCGACTTGTCCGCCATAGCTTTGGCGAAGGCGGAAGCCCGAAGGGCGCAGGTGGGAGAATCTTATCCTAAGGTAAACTCCCGCAGGGCCTGATGCCGAGTCTTGCAGAACGCGCGCTCGGCCTCACCAGCCGTGAACTTCGACGGGCCTTTCCGCTCTTTGCCTACCTGTTCCTGACCATGGCCAGCAGCGTGGCGAGCAAGGCGGCGCGCGACGCGCTGTTCCTCGATCGCTACCGCGCCATCGACCTGCCGTACGTGGACATCGCCATCGCCGTCCTGGTCGGCCTCGCCGCCAGCGTGTATCTGTGGATCGGCCACCGCACCAACCTGCGGAACCTCCTGGTCGGCAGCATCCTGTTCTTCGCCGCCAACGCGCTCGTGTTCTGGACCTGGGCCGCGGTGTCGGTCGCCGAGTCGGGCGCGCTGCTCGTGGCCATCTACATCTGGGTCGGTGTCTTCTCAGTGCTGGCGCCGTCGCAGGTGTGGACGCTCGCCAACTACGTGATGACCACGCGCGAGGCCAAGCGGTCGTTTGGCTTCATCGGCAGCGGCGCCATTCTCGGGTGGATCGTCGGCGGCCTGGCCACCCGCACGGTGGTGTCGCGCTTCGGCACCGCGAACATGCTGGCGATTGTCGCGGCCGCGCTGGTCGCCTGCGCCGGCCTGGTGGTCGTGATCTGGCGCAACCGTCCCGACTACGTCGGCAACGACATGCCGGCGACCGGCACCGACCGCACCTCGGCCACCCTGTTGGGCAGCCTGGCCCTGGTGCGCGAGTCGCCGTATCTGCGCGCCATTGCCGCCCTGGTGCTGATTTCGGCGCTTACCACCACCGTGGCCGGCTGGCAGTTCAAGGCCATCGCCAAGGCCGCCATTCCCGGCACCGACGAACTGGCGATGTTCTTCGGCACCTTCAACATGATCGCCGGGATCATGTCGCTGATCCTCCAGTTGCTGCTGACCGGCCGCGTGCTGCGCACCGCGGGTGTGGGCGCGGCGCTGTTCATCGTGCCCACCGCCATGTTGATGGGATCGATGGGCGTGTTCCTGCTCGGCACGCTGGTGGCGGCGTCGGCGCTCAAGGCCAGCGACCAGGTGCTGCGCTACTCGATCGACAAGGCGACCACCGAGTTGTTGTACCTGCCGGTGCAGGCCGCGCACACCTTTCGCGTCAAGTCGTTCATCGACACCGTGGTCTACCGGCTTGGTGACGCCGGCGGCGGCCTCATCGTCCTGCTCTTCGCGGCCGGCTTGCACTGGTCGGCGGTGGACATGTCGCAGGTCGGCGTCGTCTTGATTGCCGCCTGGATGGTGGCGGCGTTCGTGGCGCGCCGCCAGTACGTGGAGAACCTGCGTGAGAGCATTCATCAGCACCGGGTGGATGCGGAGCGCGCCTCCATGCCGGTGATGGAACGCGACGCCACCGCGCTGATCTCATCGCGGCTGAAGGGCACCACCCGTGAGATTGCCTACGCCCTCAGCCTGTTCGAGATGGCGCACGACCGCAAGGTGCATCCGGCGGTGCGCGGCCTGCTCCGTCACGAGCAGCCGGAGATTCGCCGCCAGGCAATTTCGCTGCTGGCGCGGGCCGGCGATGCCAGCGTCAAGGCCGAGGTCGAAGCGCTGCTCCGGGACCCGAGCCTCGACGTCCGCACCGAGGCGCTGTTGTACCTCACGGTGTTCGACGACACCGATCCGCTGGAGCGCATCGAGGCGCTCGGCGACTTCGAGGACTTCTCGATCCGCGCCGCCCTGGTGGCGTTCCTCGCCCGGCCCGGCGCCGCCCAGAATGTCGAGGCGTCGAGGCTGATGCTCGCGAAGATGGTCGAGGAGGCAGGTGCGCACGGCCAGCGCACCCGTCTCGAAGCGGCGCGGCTCATCGCCACGCTGCCGGACCTGTTCGAGCGCGAGCTGCGCACGCTGCTGGACGACGAGGATGTGGAGGTGGTGCGGGCCGCCATCGTCGCCATCGGTAAGCTGAAGAAGCGCACGCTGATTGGGCCGGTGATCGATCGTCTCGCCGATCCGTCGCTGGCCGAGGTCGCCACCACGGCATTGGCCGAGTTCGGCGACCGCATTGTCGGCACCTTGCGCGATTACCTGACTGACGAGGAGATGAGCACCGACGTGCGGCGCGAGATCCCGAAGGTCCTGCTGGCCATCGGCTCGCCGTCGGCGCAAACCGTGCTCACCGAGAGCGTCCTCGATCGCGATGTCATCCTCCGTTACCACACCATCACGGCGCTCAATAAGCTGGGCCAGCAGCATCCCGAGCGGTCGACCGACCGCAAGCTGATCGAGTCGGTGATGGCCGCCGAGATCATGGGTCACTACCGCTCGTATCAGGTGCTCGGCACGCTCGGCGCCTCCCTGGACGACGAGGCGAACCCGATTGCGCATGGGTTGCGGGAGTCGATGGAGAAGGAGGCGGAGCGCATCTTCCGGCTCCTCAAGATTCTGTATCCGTCGTACGACATACACAGCGCCTACGTCGGCCTGCAGTCCAACGACCCGGTCGTCCACGACAACGCGGTGGAGTTTCTCGACTCGGTGCTGCCGCCGGAAGTGCGGTCGATTCTGATTCCGCTGCTCGACCGCGAGGTGCCCGTCCCCACGCGCATCGAGGCCGCCAACAAGCTGCTCGGCGCCTCGCTTGGCGATCGCGAACAGGCGATTGAAGTGATGGCGCTCAGCCAGGACCCGTGGCTGCGGTCGTGCGCCGCGTATGCGATGGGCGAGATGCGGCTGACGCGGTTTGCGGCGACGCTGGACGAGTGGGCGAAAGACAGTGAACCGCTGCTGCGCGCCACCGCGATCGACGCCCGCGAGAAGTTGCGTCACGCCGCGGCTGCCGCCGCCGGCGTCGACGCCCTGTAGGGATGATTGGGGTCAGGCCG
>CAYHCX010000009.1:61317-64167 GCA_964355095.1 uncultured Acidobacterium sp. | reverse complement strand
ACGGGCCTGCCCTGAGCGAGCACGAGCGCGACGTCGCTCGGGCGAGTCGAACGGGCCTGCCCTGAGCGAGCGCGGGCGTGACCGCGCCCGCGCGAGTCGAACGGGCCTGCCCTGAGCGAGCACGAGCGCGACGTCGCTCGGGCGAGTCGAACGGGTGAGATAATAACTGGATGCCGTTCGGACGCCTTATTCTGTGCCTCGGATTGCTCGCCGGGTCGCTGGCGTGCGGCACTGCCCCGCCGGCCCAGCCGCCCGCTCCGGCGGCCCCTTCCGTGGACCCCGCCACCGCCGGGTCCGTCACCGCATCCGTCGTCTTCGAGGGCACGCCGCCACCGGTCCAGATGATCCGGCTGGATGGCGACCCCAAGTGCGTGACCCAGAACGGCGCCGGCGAGCGTCCCAACGAGCTGATCGTGCTCGGCGCCGGGCAGGCGCTGCAGAACGTGTTCGTCTACGTCAAGGACGGCATGACCGGACACACCTTCCCCATCCCGGCCGAGCCGGTCGTGCTCGACCAGGACAAGTGCCGCTACACGCCGCGCGTGCTGGGCGTGCGCGTGGGCCAGCCGCTGACCGTTCGCAACAGCGATCCGCTGCTGCACAACGTGCGGGCCGAGGGCAAGATCAACCAGTCTTTCAACATGTCCACGCCGGTCGAGGGCGTCAGCTTCAATCGCACCTTCGCCACCCGCGAGGTGATGGTCGCGATCCGGTGCGACGTGCACGCCTGGATGAGCGCCTACGTCGGCGTGCTCGAGCATCCGTACTTCGGCACCACCGGCGCCGACGGCCGCGTCGTGCTCAACAACCTGCCGCCGGGCACCTACACGATCGAGGCCTGGCACGAGACGCTCGGCGTGAAGACGCAACAGGTGACGGTCGGCGCGAAAGAATCGAAGGATGTGGCGATTGCCTTCACGCGCCGCTGACTTCGTCACGCTGACCAAGCCGCGGCTCAATCTTCTGGTCCTGTTGACGACGGCGGCGGCGTATTCGCTGGGCGCCGGCCCGGACTCGACGGTGGTGGACTTCGCGCACACGCTGCTCGGCACGTTCCTGGTCGCCGGCGGCGCCTCCGCCCTCAACCAGGTGTGGGAGCGCGCCACCGATCGGCTGATGCGCCGGACGCGGATGCGCCCCATCGCCGACCGGCGGATGGCACCGGTGGCCGGCATCGTGTTCGGCCTCGCCCTGATCGCGGCGGGCACCGCGGAGCTCGCCTACTTCCTCAACCCACTTTCGGCCGGGGTGGCATTCTTCACCGCCGCCAGCTACGTGCTGTTCTACACGCCGCTCAAGGTGCGCACCTCACTGTCGACCATCGTCGGGGCGCTGCCCGGCGCGCTGCCCGCGGTGATCGGCTGGGCCGCGGCCACCAACACGCTGTCAATCGAGGGCTGGGTGCTGTTCGGCATTGTCTTCATGTGGCAGATGCCGCACTTCCTGGCGATTGCGTGGATGTATCGCGATGAGTACGCGGGCGCGGGCATGCCGTTGTTGCCGGTGATCCAGCCGGACGGGCGATCGACGGGGCGCCAGGCCGTGATCTACACGGCCGCCCTCGTGCCGCTGAGCATGATGCCGACCGGTGTCGGCCTGGCCTCGGTGTGGTACATGGTCGGCGCCCTCACCCTTGGCGCCGTGCTGATGCTGCTCAGCGTCGAGTTCTCGGCCAAACGCAACATGGACACCGCCAGACGCCTGTTCTTCGGGTCGATTCTCTACTTGCCGATCCTCTGGGCCATGCTGGTCTTCGATCACCGGGCACACTTTTAACAGGAGACCAGGAGGCGGATAATAGAAGATCATGAGATCAGAAGAACGTGTTCTCTGTTCAGAGTAGTAAGATTTCTCCTGATCTCCTCATTCTCCTGTTTTGTATTCATGGGCGATGCAGCACTCGAAGTAACCGGCCTCCGGCACCGTTACGGTGACCGCGAGTCGTTGCGCGGGCTCGGGTTTTCGGTGAGCGCCGGCGACATGTTCGCGCTGCTCGGCCCCAACGGCGGCGGCAAGACCACGCTGTTCCGAATCATCAGCACCCTGATCAAACCCACCTCGGGCACCGTGGAGGTGTTCGGCCTCGACGTGGCGAAGCAGCCGTCGGAGGCGCGCAAGCGGCTGGGGGTCGTGTTCCAGTCGGCGGCAGTGGACCCGTGGCTCACGGTGCTCGAGAACCTTCGCCATCACGGCTACCTGTATGGCCTGTCGGGGGCGCCGCTGGCACGCGGCATCGAGCGCGCGCTGGAACGGTTCGGGCTGAGCCCGCGCGCCGGCGACCGCGTCGGCACCCTCAGCGGCGGCCTCCGCCGCCGCGTCGAACTGGCGAAGGCGTTGCTGCCCGAGCCACCCCTGCTTGTGCTGGACGAGCCCAGCAGCGGCCTCGATCCCACCGCCCGCCGCGAGTTGCTGCAGGAGTTGCGGCGCCTGCGCGAAGACGCCGGCACGACCATCGTGCTGACCACGCACATGATCGAGGAAGCGGCGGTGTCGGACCGCGTCGGCATTCTTCACGAGGGACAGCTGGTGGCGATCGGCGCGCCCGCCGACCTGGTCGACGCCATCGGCGCCGACGTGCTGACGATCGACCCCGTCGGTTCCGCCGATGCCCTCAAGCCGAAGCTCGAGCAGACGTTCGGCATCGACGTCACGGTGGTCGGCGCGACGTTGCGCATCGAGCGGCGCCGGGCGCACGAGTTCGTGCCGACGCTGGTCGAGGCCTTCGGCCCGGACATCGCCAGCGTGTCAGTGGGCAAGCCGACGCTGGAAGACGTGTTCGTGCACCATACCGGAACGAGGCTTTCCTCATGATCCGGGAACAGGGCGGAACTGAAGTTCCGCCCTTCTGGC
>CAYHCX010000009.1:57506-61217 GCA_964355095.1 uncultured Acidobacterium sp. | reverse complement strand
GCCCTTCTGGCAACAAGCATGATACTGGCCACTTATTCGCTGTGGCGGCGCGACGTGATCCGCTTCCTGCGGCAACCCAGCCGCATCGTGGGCGCGCTGCTCACGCCGGTGATCTTCTGGTTCGTGATCGGGTCGGGCCTGGGCTCGTCGTTCCAGGCCGGCCCGGCCGAGGGCGGCTTCCTGCCGTACTACTTTCCAGGCTCGCTGGCGTTGATCGTGCTCTTCACCGCGATCTTCTCGACCATCTCGATCATCGAGGATCGGCAGGAAGGGTTCCTCCAGGGTGTGCTGGCGTCGCCGGCGCCGCGCGCGGCGATCGTGCTCGGCAAGGCGCTGGGCAGCACGACGCTGGCGGTGCTCAACGGCCTGGTCTTCCTGCTGCTGTTGCCGTTCTCGGGGCTGACGCCGAGCGCGGGTGACGTGGCGGCGGCGATTGCCTGCGTGGCGCTGCTGGGGCTGGCGCTGAGCGGACTGGGCATCATGATCGCGTGGCCGCTGCGCTCCACCCAGGGCTTCCACGCCATCATGAACGTGGCGCTGGTGCCGATGTGGCTGCTGTCGGGCGCGCTGTTCCCGGCCACGGGCGCGTCGGGCTGGGTGCAGGTGCTGATGCGCCTCAACCCGCTGACGCCGGCGGTGGAAATCCTGCGGGCGTTTCTCACCGGCGTGCCCACCGCCAATCTCGCCTCCGCCGCGGGCACCGTCGCCGTGTTCGCACTCGTCACGCTGTCGATCAGCACGCTGCTGGTGAGCCGCCCATCCCAATGACTGTTACAGACCTGCCTGCGCTCAACGCCACGCTCAACGCGATTTCGTCGGTGCTGCTGACGACGGGGTACGTCCTGATCCGGCGCGGCCACCGGCTGGCACACAAGCGCTGCATGATCGCGGCGCTGGTGATGTCGGCGGCGTTCCTGACGTCGTACGTGATCTATCACCTCAACGTCGGTTCGGTGCCGTTCACGGGCACCGGCTGGATCCGGACGCTGTACTTCCTCGTCCTGATTCCCCACGTCATCCTGGCCGTCGCCATCGTCCCGATGGTTGTCATGACGGTGTCGAGAGCCCTGTCGAGCCGGTTCGACAAGCACAAGAAGATCGCGCGCTGGACGCTGCCGCTGTGGCTATACGTGTCGGTGACCGGCGTGATCGTGTACTTGATGCTCTACCAGATGTAGAGGCGGGGTTGGTGGCATTGACGATCGACCGATTGGGCGACTGTTGCGTGATTGAAGAATTCGAGATTGGGTGACTCCATTTGGTGATGGCTGATCTTGAGATTGGTGGCCCATATTCGCCACGCAATCGCTGATCGGCAATCGGCAATCGGCAATCGGCAATCGGCAATCGAATCACCGAATCACGAAGTCACCCCATCACCCAACAGTCGCTAATTCGGTCGATCGGCAATCGGCAATGCAAGGGATTCAATATCCCATCGCATATCCGGTCCGGCGCGGGTCGGCGCCTGCCGTCATCGCACCCGTCCTGGGATCGACCCGAATCACCTGCATGTGACCGAGGCTCCCCCATCCGGGCAACACCTCCACCGTGTGTCCCATCGCCTTCAGCGCCTCGATGGTCCTGGCCGCAACGCGGCTCTCGACCCGCACCGTGATGGCGGCGCCGGGCTTGTAAAAATTCGGGGCCGCGACCAGCGCGAGGCGCGGCGCCTCGATCGCGTCCTGTACCGGCATCCCGAAATCCACCAGGTTGATCAGCACCTGGAACTCGGTCTGCCCAATCGTCTCGCCGCCAGGCGTGCCGAAGACAAACGCCAGCGCGCCGTCCTTGAGCACGACGACCGGCGAGTTGTTGAGGATGGGAATCTTCCCCGCACCGACGTAGTTGGCATCGGTCGGATACGGCGACGTTGAGCCGAGGCGCATGCCGTTGTTGAGCAACAAGCCCGTATTCCCAACCACGACACTGCTGCCGAACAGCCCGCCGAGCGTGGGCGTGCAGCCCACCGCGTTACCGAACCGATCGACGATGGAGAACGACGTGGTGTGCTGTTCGGGATCGTAGGCGTCGTCAAACGCGGGTCCGCCGGCTTTCGGATTGGTGGCGGGTCCCCCCTCGGGCGTGCCCGGCGGCGGATAGGCGATCGTCCGGGCCGGATCGAACAGCGCACGGCGCACGTTGGCGAACTCGCGCGACAGCAGTCCGGCCGTCGGCACCTCCACGAATGCCGGATCGGCGACATACCGATAGATGTCGGCCTTGGAGATCTTGATCGACTCGATCACCGCGTGCAGCGCCGCCGGTGATCCGGGGCCCGCCGCCTTCAGGTCCACGGCTTCGACCAGGTTCGCGCCCATCAGCACTTCGAAGCCGCCTCGCGACGTCGCGGGATTGCTGTAGACGTCGTGACCGCGATAGGTCGTATGCAGCGGTTCGGTCCAGGCCGGCGTGTAGGCGGCCAGGTCCGCGGCGGTGAGCACGCCGCCGTTGGCCTTGAAGAAGCGATCGAACTCCTGCGCGATGTCGCCCTTGTAGAAGCGGTTGAACGCGGCCTGGATGGCCGCTGCGCGCGAAGCGCCCTTGGCCCTGGCCTGCTGTTCGGCCTCAACCAGCTTGCGCAGCGTGGCGGCGTAGTCCGGGTTGCGCATCAGCTCCCCCGCCTTGAGCGGCTCGCCGTTGGGCAGGAAGATCTTCGCGGTGGTCGGGTACTTGGCGAGGGTGTTGCGGCCGCGCGCAATCGACTGCGCGAGCATGGGATCGATCGGATAGCCCTGCTCGGCGTACTCGATGGCGGGCGCGAACACGTCGGCAATGCTCATGGTGCCGAAGCGCTCCAACACGGACAGGTATCCGCCCAGGTTGCCGGGCACGATGCCGGCCTTCATGCCGGCGTTCATGGTTTCGGGGGTCATCTCGCCCGGGACCAACGCCTTCGGCGCGGCGCCGGCCATCGAAAGAGACCACACCTTGCCGGTGTCCTTGTGGAACACCGTCATGAAGCCGTTGCCGCCAATGCCGTTCATTTCCGGCTCGCCGAGCGGCGCCATGGCGCCCACCGCCGCCGCGGCGTCAAAGGCGTTGCCGCCCTTCATCAGGATCTGCAGGCCCGCGGACGAGGCAATCGGATGCCCGGTGGTCACGAGGCCGTGCCGGCCGGCGACCGCGGGACGCGTCATCACGGGGCGGCTCGAGGCCGGCGCTTCGGCAGCCTGTTGCTGACCAAGAAGCAGGGCGCTGCCGGCCGCGAGCACGAGTACCGACGCGAGAAAAGTCTTTCGC
This sequence comes from uncultured Acidobacterium sp., assembly GCA_964355095.1. GTDB lineage: Bacteria > Acidobacteriota > Vicinamibacteria > Vicinamibacterales > UBA2999 > 12-FULL-67-14b. The sequence continues at coordinate 57,974 of CAYHCX010000009.1, read as the reverse complement.
AATTGCATCGCGGATCCTTTGGCTAACGTGGTTGAGAGTCCGTCAGGGCCGCGGTTTCGACAAATATACCTTTGACGCCGCCTCGTCCTTGAGCGGCGTCACCTGGTCCGGGTCGATGCGGACCATGAGGTAGACGATGTGATCGTCGATCCTGGTGAACCAGTGTCCGGTCCCGGCGGGAATCACGATGACGTCGCCGGGCTTGAGCTCGTGAGTGACGCCGTTCCGGATCGAGGCGGAGTTGTTCCCGGGCCCGTTGAAGAGGCGCACGGTTTCCAGGTCCGCGGGCCGGCGCTTCTTGCCGATGAGATCCGGCCCGGTCACCAACGTCGCCGTGCCCTCGATGACGTGGTAAACCTCACTAACCAAGTCGTGTTCGGCGACCGACTGCGGTGCCGGTGCCGTCAGTTTGCCCCGATAGACAACGCCAACGCCGACGTGGCCTTTGCCGATGTTGACGTCGCGCAT
>CAYHCX010000009.1:0-57406 GCA_964355095.1 uncultured Acidobacterium sp. | reverse complement strand
GTCATGGGCGTGCCGGACTGTTGCGCCGGCATGTAGATCGCGCCCACCTCCCGGCCGTCCGCCTTGTCGTAGGCCCGCAGCATGGCTCCACGCGGGCGGCTGGAACTGGTCGTCACCAGGGGGTCGCCCATGATCACGAGGGTCTTGGTAACGAGGGCGCCGACCGCGCCCGACTGCCCGGTGCGCGGGATGGTCAGCCCCTTGAGCGCGGGATGGTTGCGCACGGCGTCCGGTGTTTCGCCGTGCGGCACCTGCCAGATGATCTCACCACGATCGAGGTTGATCGCGGTCAAGCGTCCGTAGGGCGGCTTCAACAACGGCAGTCCTTGCGGAGTCGCATCGGAGTTGGTCGCCGCATCTCCCGTTGACGAGACCGGCTTCCCGCCAAGCGTCGTGGGCAGCGGCGGCGCGTCGGCGCCGACGTTTTCGCCTGGACCGGCAATGTAGCGCACACCCGTGAGCGCGTTGCCGGACACATACGGGATATCGGAGAACTCCTTGCTCGGTGGCGGCAGCAGGCCGAGGACCGGCATCGCCGTAAACGAGGGCACGTAGGCGATGTGCGTTTCCGGATCGAAGGATCCGCCCGGCCAGTTCGTGCCGCCAGATGACCGGAACCCCCCGATCGGGCCTTCGCGTTTGCTGACCGGTGGCGGCGTGAAAAGCGGACCCAGCTTGTAGCGCGCCGCGATCTTCAAGGCCTCGGCGCGAAGGGCAGGGGTGAAGTCGATCAGGTTCTCGACGGTGACGCCCTGATGGTCGTAGGCCGGCGGCTTGGTCGGGAACGGCTGCGTCGGCGACGTCTTCTCGCCAGGCACGTCGGATTGCGGGACGGGCCGCTCCTCGATTGGGAAGATCGGTTCGCCGGTGACGCGGTTGAAGAGATACAGGAACGCCTGCTTGCCCATGACGGCGACCGCCTTGACGGGACGGCCCGCCACCGTGAGGTCGACCAGCATCGGCGCCGTGGCGATGTCCATGTTCCAGATTGGGTGGTGCACCAGCTGGAAATGCCACTTGCGGCGGCCGGTCCTGTAGTCGATGGCCACCAGGCTTTCGGCGAACAGGTTGTTCCCCGGCCTGAGCCCGCCGTAGAAATCCGAACTCGGGGTTTCCACCGGCAGGTATGCCAGACCCAGCTCTTCGTCGACACCGATCTGATTCCACACGCCGACATTGCCGTTGTTCGCCCACGACTCGTTCTCCCACGTGTCGTTGCCGAATTCGCCCGGGCGGGGGATGGTGTGAAAGGTCCACAGGCGGCGGCCCGATCGCACGTCGAAGCCGCGGACCAAGCCCTTGGTGTTGTTGTGCGTCTTCGGCGTGCCGCCCTCGAGCATGGCCGCGCCGATCATGACGACCCCGTCCTTGGTGACCGCCGGCGTTGCGTGCAGGCCGATTTCACCCGCCTCGCGATCGATCTGCTGGCCCTTGCCGAACACGACATCGTCTTTCAGGTCAACGATGCCGTCCCTGCCGAACGAGGGGATGCGCGCGCCGGTCTTTGCGTTCAGGGCGACCAGACGGTAACCGGTGGTGACATACAGGATGCGCTCGTCGCGCCCGTCGGTCCAGTACGCCACGCCGCGTCCCGACAATTGGCGAGGCGACGCGGCGGCGCGCGCGCCTTCGCGTTCCGCATGCACCCACAGCAGCTCTCCGGTCGCCGCGTCGAGGGCGATGACGGAGCGTCTGCTTCCCGCGGTGGTGTAGAGCACGCCATTGACCATCAGCGGCGTGCCTTCCAACTTGAACTCGGGACGGGTGCCGAGGTTATCGGTCTTGAATCGCCAGGCCACTTCGAGCGACTGGAAATTGCCGGCGGTCACCTCAGCCAGCGGCGAGTAGTGCTGATTGCGCAAATCGCCCGCGTACGACCGCCAATCGCTCGCAGCCGGCGCTTGAGACGTTTGGGCGCCGGGCGAACTCACCGCGAGGGCGACGACAACAAGACCCACAGAGACGGCGTGCTTCATAATGCGGAACCTTACCGCAACTCTCCAGGTCCTCGTTACATTTTCGGCTTCCTTTCCCGGAGTCTCCGCGACGGTGACGGTACCAGACAACGCCGTCGTCGTTGCTTCTGCTGACGGCAGCGTTCAGGTCAATAGCACTGGAGCCGCTACCAACGCCCTCGTCGAGTTCAGGCTGGTCGTTGCGCCGCTACCGATACAGGAGATACTTCGCCCGGAGGCGGCGCCAGCGTGCTTCGTCGGCGCTCCACCGGGCCGCGACCGCGGCCGGGTTCTCACCGCGCTTCACGCGCTCGAGACTGTCGCGGGATCCCAGCAGCAGGTCGGTGTTCTCGAGCTGGTATTTTTCGCCGAACAGCGTGAACAGCGCGCCCGCAATCTCCAGCCCGACGCGAACCGGCTGGAGCGCGGCGCGATTGGTGATCACCATGAACACGCCCTGGCACGCCTGGTTGGCGTACTTGCTCGAGGTGGGCGTGAAGGCCACCGGATAGAAGCGAATGCCCGCGAGCTTGCGCGCGTTCAGCGCGGCCGCCAGCCGCGGCCCGTCGATCCACGGCGCGCCCAGCTGCTCGAAGGGCTGGTCGGTGCCGCGCCCGACCGAGACGTTCGAGTACTCGATGGCGCCGATGCCCGGATAGAGCGTGGCCTGGTTGAGATTGCGCATGTTCGGCGACGGGTTGACCCACGCCAGCCCGGTCTCGTCGAACCAGTAATCGCGCCGCCAGTTCTCGGCGGGAATCACCGTCAGGTCGGCGTTGATCTTCTTTTCCTCGTTGAACAGCTTCGCCAGCTCGCCGAGGGTCAAGCCGTGCCGCACCGGCATCGGGAAGTAGGCAATGAACTCGCGGATTGGCTCGGACTGGTTCGGCCCTTCGATCTGCCAGCCGTTGACCGGGTTCGGCCGGTCGAGCACCATCACGGCCATCTTTCGCTTCGCCGCCTCCTCAAGGACGTAGCCCACGGTCGCCGGGTAGGTGTAGAAGCGCGACCCGATGTCCTGGAGATCGATGACGAGCGTGTCGATGCCGGCGAGCATCGCGTCGGTCGGGCGCCGCGTGGTGCCGTACAACGAATTGATGATGAGACCGGTCTTCTCGTCACGAGCCGACGGCACGTCCTCATCGAGGATGCCGCGAATGCCGTGCTCCGGGGCGAACAGCGCCACCAACTGGACGCCGGGGGCGTCGTGCAGCAGATCGATCGTGCTGCTGCCGTCACGGGCGCGGCCGGTGTGGTTTGTGATCAGGCCGACCCTCTTGCCCTTGAGCTTCGCGAAGCCGTCGCGGGCAAGAACGTCGATGCCGGATAGAACCGGCGGGCTTGGGACCTGCCTGCCCGCCGTAGCCTCAGCGAAGGCGGGGGATTTGGGGCTTGGGGCGACGGTCGGGCTAAAGCCCGACCCTGCGGGCGCGCCGGAGAGCGCCGCGGCAGCAACCGTCGCGATCCGGCTGCGCAGCACACCGACATCGCCGGTGCCGTCCGGGTGCAGACGGCTCGACAGAAAGATCACGTACGACTTCGACGCCGGATCGATCCACAGGCTGGTGCCGGTGAACCCGGTGTGGCCATACGACCCGATCGGAAACAGGTCGCCGCGATTGCTCGAGTACGACGTGTCGATGTCCCACCCGAGTCCGCGCACGCTCGTCATGCCCGCCGGCGTGGCCGGCGACGTCATCGCCTTCACGCTGGCGGCCGACAGCACGCGCGTGCCGTTCAGCACGCCGCCGTTGCTCAGCATCCGCGCGAACCGCTGCAGGTCGCGGGCCGTGCTGAACAGGCCTGCATGCCCGGCGATGCCGCCCATGCGCCGGGCGGTGGGATCGTGCACCACGCCGCGCAGCGGCGCCGCGTCCGGACGCTTACAGGGCCAGGCGTCCTGTTCCGCGCACCGCTCGGTCGGGGCGATCCGTGGCATCAGCATCTTGGCCGGCAGAAAGCCCGTGTCCCGCATGCCGAGCGGTCCGAAGACCGCGCGTCGCAGGTACGCATCCAGCGACTGCCCGGTCACCCGCGTGACGATGTCGCCGAGCAGGAAGAAGTTGATGTCGCTGTAAACAAACTGCTCGCCCGGCGCGGAGGTGGGTACCTCGTCAATCGCCAGGGCAATAGCGGCGTCGTAGCCGCTCCAGGGGTGCAGATCCACGTCGGGGCGAAGGCCCGACACGTGCGTCAGCAGGTGCCGAACGGTGATGCCGGCCTTTCCGTATCGCTCGAACCCGGGAATGAACGACGCCACCGGGTCGTTGAGCCGCACCCTGCCCTGCTCCACCAGCGTCATGACCGCCGTGGTAGTGCCAACGACCTTGGTCAACGATGCGAGGTCGAACACCGTATCAAGAGTCATGGCCTCTTCGGCGGGGACCGTGACCCGGGAGCCATAGGCCTTCTCGTAAACCGTCTGATCGCCGCGTCCGACCAGGACGACGGCGCCGGGGGTGGCCTTTGCCGCGATGGCGTCGGCCACCAGTTCGTCCATTCGCGCCCATTCGACTCGGGGGGGGCCAGTCTGCTGACCGGCCTTCCCCTCGCTCAGGGCGTCGAACTGGACAGGGGTGGCCGCCACACAAACCAGGGCGGCGGCATATAGCGTTCGGCGCATGGGGCTAATATACTGATTCGGTTGTGGTTTTTTTCCACCTTTGCGGCCGGAGGCCGCTACGGCGAGATCTCGCCGTAGCTTGTGGGCCTTGGCGCCGAACGTCGGCGGACACATGGAGATGCTAGCAATGCGTGACTTGAAGACATTTTTTGGGGCGGCGGCTCTGGTCGTGGCGCTCGTGGTTTCGGCCCTCCCGGCCGCGGCGCAGACCGGCCGGATTGGCGGCACCATCAAGGATCCACAGGGTCAGCCTTTGAAGGGCGCCACCATCACCGCGGAAAATTCGCAGGCGTCGCCATCGTCTTTCACGGCGACCACCGACGACAAGGGGCGCTACTCGATCATCGGCCTCAAGACCGGCACCTGGAAGATCACGGCCGTGGCCCCGGGCTTCGCGCCCTCCTCCGGAAACGTGCCCGTCCGCTCGCTGGGCGCGCCCATGCCGCCCGTGGACTTCGTGCTGGCGCCCGGCGCCACCGGCCCCGCCGGGGCGCTCGCCGGCGTGAACACCAAGGAACTACAGGCCGAACTGCAGAAGGCCATGGACCTGGCCAACAGCCAGCAGTACGACGCCGCCATCACCGCCTACGAGGCCATCCTCACCAAGACGCCCGTGCTCACGATGATCAACGGTCAGATCGCCCAGGTGCAGCGCCTGCAAAAGAAGTACGACGAGGCGATTGCGTCGTATCAGAAGGTGCTGGCCGCCGACCCGAACAACGACAGGTCGAAGATCGAAATCGGCATGACCTACCTCGAGAAGGGCGACTTCGCCAACGCCGAGAAGGCGTTGCTGGAAGTGGCTTCGTCAACCAGCGCCAGCCGCGAGGTGTTCTATAACCTTGGCGAGGTGAAGTTCGCGAAGGGCGAGACCGACGAGGCGGTGAAGTACTACCAGCGCGCCGTTGACATGGACCCCACGTGGGGCAAGCCGCTGTTCAAGATCGGCCTGGCCAAGCTGCAGAAGGCCGACATGGCCGGCGCCCTCGAGATCATGGAAAAGGTGATCGCGGTGGATCCGAACTCGTCGGAAGCCGCCCAGGCCCAAGGCCTGATCGCCCAGCTCAAGAAAGGTTAAGGCAAAAAAAAGGGGCCCTCATAAGGGCCCCGTGAGCCAGCAGCCTAGTCAGCCTGGCTCAAAAATTCCGCCTTCGCCTGAAAGGCTTCCACCTTCGCCAAGGCTACGGTGGACAGGTCGGCGGAGAAACTTATGACTCCTGTGGGGGACGTCAAACTTCTCACCCTCCATAGAGCAAGCGTCATGCCGGGTCTTGGGCGAGGCAGCCGGTGCCAAAATGGGCCTAAAGTCGATGGCGGGCGCAGATAATCTGTGACAAATCCAACGGATTGAAAATCGGGTCTTCGGCTGGCTGGATCCGCCGGCGTCATCAGGGCAGTGACCAGGGCCGACCGCGTTCCACAGCTGGGTGTCGAAGGTCGAGTCGAAAGCGGCGAGTAGTCGAAGTGGAAGCCGGCGCCGCGCGCGAGCGCGATATGCTGACTTCGTGTGGGGCCGGAGTCGAAGTGTTGGCGTCATTGGCGGCGCAGTGGCACTGATCGCAGCCGGATGGTGGTTGTTCGCGACCTCCGGACGGCCGGTCTGGCAACCGTCGGCGCTGAGGGGCGCCAACCTGCTGCTCGTCACCATCGACACGCTCCGCGCCGATCGACTGACGGCCGGGCTCACCCCTAACCTTAATAAACTGGCCGCCACCGGTCATCGATTCCGGACGGCCTATGCGCACGCGCCGCTGACGCTGCCGTCGCATGCCTCAATCCTTACCGGCTTGCTGCCGCCGGCCCACGGCGCCAGGGGCAATGGCGCCTTCAGGCTCGACGCCGCCCAGCTCACGCTCGCCGAGCGGTTGGGACCCAATGGCTACCGGACCGGCGCGTTCGTCGGCGCCTTCGTTCTCGATTCTCGATTTGGCGTCGGCCAGGGCTTCGATCACTACGACGGTGTCGATGACGACCGGGCGTTCGCGGCCGATTTTGGATTCGCCGAGCGGCGTGCGCCAGACGTCTTAAGCGCGGCCGCTAAATGGATTCTCGACCCCGTTGCTCCCAGTCGGCCGTGGTTCGCGTGGGTGCACGTGTTCGATCCTCACGCGCCCTATGACGCGCCCGGCGCGGCTGGTGAGGGCTACGACGGCGAAGTGCGCTTCGTCGATCGTGCGCTCGGCGACTTCCTGGAACGCCTTGATCGCGGCGGCGCCCTGGCGCGTACGGTCATCATGGTCACCGCCGATCACGGCGAAAGCCTGGGCGAGCACGGCGAGAGTACGCACGGGCTCTTCACCTATGACGCCACCATGCGCGTGCCGCTGGTGATCGCCGGGCCGGGGCTGGGAACCGGGATCCATGACGCGGCGGCCGGGCTGATCGACCTGGTGCCCACCGCGCTCGATGTGCTCGGCCTGCCTGAAGATCCCGCCCTGCCAGGACGATCACTTCGCGTCCTGTCGGATGACGCGGACAACGCCCGACCGATTTACCTCGAGGCCATGGATGGATGGCTGACGGCCGGTGCCGCACCGGTCACCGCCGTCGTGCAGGACCACTGGAAGTTGATCGCCGCACCCATCCCCGAGCTGTACGACGTCGCGTCCGATCCGGGCGAAACGCGGAACGTGATCGCGGCGTCGGCCGACCGCGCGCGGCAGTTGCAGGCCCTGCTGCCGGCGCTGGCGGCCAGCACGGTCCCCTCCGCAACCATGGTGCCCGACCCAGGTGCGGCAGCCAGGTTGCGCTCGCTCGGCTATGCCTCGGGCGGGGCCCGGCCGCAGACCGCGCCGTTCGAGGCCGGCGATGATCCGAAACAGGTGCTGCCCCTCTACGAGCGGTTCCTGGCGCTTCTCGCCGGCGGGGCACGCGACCTCGACGGCCTGCGGGCCATCGTCGCGGCGCGGCCGGCATTCGAGGCCGCGCGGCTGGCGGCGGCGTCGGTCCTGATTGAGTCCGGCCGGGCACCCGAGGCCGTGACCCTGCTGGAGACCGCGGCGATGGCGGCCGACGGCAGCCCCGCCCTGCGTGAGCGCCTCGGCGCCGCCCACCTTGCCGCGGGCCGACCCGATCGGGCAGTCACGGTTCTCGAACAGGTCGTGGTTGGCGGGGCCGCTTCGGCCGACGCGTGGAACGCGCTGGGCGTGGCGCGCGCGCAACTTGGCCGGCACGCCGAGTCGCGCTCGGCATTCGATGCGGCAGCCAGGCTGGCACCCGCCGCCGCGCGCATCGCGTTCAACCGTGCGCTGGCGCGCCTCGAGTCGGGCGACCGCGCTGGAGCGTCACGGGACATCTCGGACCTGACGCGGCAACATCCGGAGTTCATCGATGGCTGGAAGTTGCAGGCGACTCTCAATCACGAGTCCGGCGATCGCGGGGCGGCGGTCAACGCCTGGCGGCGCGCCGTCGAACTCGATGGCCGCGATGTTGACGTGCTGTTCAATCTGGCGGTCACACTGCGTGACCTTGGCCGCCAGGATGAAGCCCGCGAAGCCGCGCGCCGATTCGCCGAGAACGCGCCGCGCCCCGCCTACGACCGCGAACTCGCCATCGTCGCCTCCCTGCTGACCCCTCGGTAACGACCCGTACGCACGAAGGGCCGGGATGTGCTCCCGGCCCTTCGTGTGTTCGTTGAAGTCTGCAGCGTGCGATTAGAAGTCGAACCGGAAGCCCAACTGGAAGGTTCGCGGATCGAGCGTCGCGATAATCCGGTTGTACTGTGAACCGTTCAGCAGGTTGAAGTTGCTGACGGCGTTCGAGTTCATCGCGTTGAAGAGGTCCGCCATCAGCGTGAGTTTGTACTTCCCGCCGAAAGTGAGCGACTTGTCGACACGGAGGTCGAGGATCGAGACCGCGTCGGATCGGTTGTTCTTGATCGGCTCGGCGAAGAACCGCTGCGTGCCCGCGTTGGGCAGCGTGACGGACAGGAGGCGCGAGTAGGCCCAGCCGCTCTGGCTGCGCAGGTTCAGTGCCGCGCCGACGCCGGCCGGGAACACGTAGCGGGCCAGCGCGCGCGCCTGCCAGTTCGTGCTGTTCTGCCGATTCGGCACATCCGGGAAGATGTTCTGGAAGTAGCCGATGGGCAGCGGGTCGGAGCTGAGCGGGCTGGTCGTGGCGCCGGTGCCACGCAACTCGTCGCGCCACTGGTAGTCGAAGCTGCTCTGCACGAACAGCCCGCCGCCAAACCGTTTGTTGAAAGCGACCTGGATGGTGTCGTAGGTGTAATCGCCGCCGCCGACACTTTCCGGAATGTTGGCGACCACGTTCCGTACTTGTCCGCGGAGGCTGTCGGGAATGTCGTAGACCGTGAGGGTGCGCGGCGCGGTCACGCCATTCACGAAGTCCTGTTCGTTGACGGTGACGGTGCGGGCCACCGTGAACTGGTTGTCGCGCAATACGTTGTAAGTCGCGAACTCGTCGCGCGACATCTTCCGTACGTAGGCCGCACGGAACGAGGACTCTCCCCAGAACTGCTGCTCGAACGACAGGCTGAGTTCGTCGGCGTAGGGCGTCCGCAGGTTCGGATCGAGCGTCGTGCTGGTGCCGCCGGCCGAGGCGACCAGAAGGCCCAGCTCCTGCACGCCGTCAAAGGTACGGTTTCCGTTCAGGTCGTTGAAACGGTAATCCCGGGTGTTGGTGCCGCCCGGGTTCACGTTCGAGAACCGGTCCGCGAAGTTGTAGTAGTAGCGGCCATAGAAGGCCTTGACCACCGACTTGCCGTCATCGGTCGGCGAGTAGCTGATGCCGATGCGGGGCACGACCTTGCTCGACGTCAGGAGGGTCTTGCCGGCCACCGTCGTGGGCGGGAAGACCGCCGCCAGCACGGGATTCCGGACCGAGTCCCTGTAGTAGGGCTCCTGCCGATCGAAGCGCACGCCGAGGCTCAGCGAGACCCTGCGGTTCAGGCTCCAGCGATCCTGGAGGAAGAACGAGAAGCGCTTGTCGCGATCGTCGGCGCCGGTCCAGCCGGTGCCGAAGTCGGCGAACGTGCCGAGGTCGGTCACGCGGACCTGATCGATGGCGCCGTTGAGGTCACGATAGAACAGCGGACCCGACGAGCCGTTGTTGGCGAACTTCGATTGATCGTCCTGCCATTCGAACCCGAATTTGAAGTCGTGCGAGCCGGCCTTTTCGGGAAGGAAGTAGCTTGCCGTGAACGTGACCTGGGGCTTGTTGCGGTCGAACGTGAACGGCCCGCCGTTGCTGCCCGCCAGCCAGCCAGCGCCGGTTTCAATGCCGGTGCCGGTGTCCTGACGGGGCGGATTCGACTCGAACGGCACCGCCGGCGCCATCGGCCAGCCAAAGCCGAACAAGCCGACCTTCGTGTCGGTGAACAGGCGATTCGTCCACACCCGCTGCCACTGGCCGTTGTACATCCACGACCGGCTGTCCTGCGCGAGAATCGAGTCGGGGCCGGTCGTGTTCGAGAGGCCGCGGCGCGGCTTGAACTTGCGCGCCCACTGGTAGTAGCCGATCACGGTGTCCTTGGTGGAGGCCTTCCACGTCAGCTTGCCAGTGGCGTTGTCGAAGACACCCAGATCGCTGAACCGCTCCGGCACGCCGGAGATGATCTTGTCGATCTTGAAGTGGTTGTAGGCGCCGTAGAACCACATTTTGTCGCGCTTGATCGGACCACCAATATCGCTGTGGCCTTCCCAGAAGATCAGGTTGGGCTGCCCGGTATAGCCCCGCTTCGACGTGTCGGCGTCGATGTTGTCGCCGACAAAACTGCCGTCCTGATACGTGAGGTTCTGGAGGGACTTGAACTCGTTGCCGCCACTCTTGATGGTCGAGTACACCGCCGAGCCCGGCGTCATCATCGTGACATCGCCGCCCGCGGCGCTCACCGTTACTTCTTCGTGCGCGAAGAAATCCTGGTAAATGCCGGCGGCGCCGGTGCCTTCGGTCGTGTCGACACCGTCGGTGACCACGCGGTTCTGGTTACGAACGCCGAAGCTCTCGTAGCCGGTCTGCTGACTCTTGTGGCTGCCGCCGACGTCGAACCCGAGCATGCGCACGCCGGGCGCCTGGCCCAGGGTCGCCCACAGGTCCGTCGCCGACGGGATCGCCGCCAGCTTCTCGGAGCTGAACTCGGACCCGACCTTGGTCGACGACACGTCAACCAGCGGCGATTCCGCGGTAACGGTGACCGTCTCTTGCAGGGTCGCCACCGCCAACTGCAGATCGACGTTCAGGGTCTGGCCCAAGGCGAGAACGATGTTCTCGCGACGCGTGGTCTGAAACCCGGCCAGTTCAAAGGTCAAAGTGTAGCGACCTGGGGGAAGTGATGGGAAACGATACCGCCCATCAATTTCCGTGACAGCCGACTGCGTGCCGATGAGGGCCGGTGATGCCGCCGTCACGGTGACGCCAGGAAGAGTAGCCTTCTGCGCGTCCGTAACAATGCCGGTCAACCGCCCTTGATCCTGGGCGCTGAGCGCCGACGCGAACGCAACGCTGAAGAGCATTGCGACCGCGAGACTTCGGAAACTTGTCATGAGTGTCGATCCTCCTGTGGGGTACAACCACCGAATCCGGTCAACGCGATGACCGGAACGAATGCCCAAAACGCCGGGTGAGAAGTCAAACGAGCCAAAGGCGCGCCGGTGGTCAGGCCGCCTTTTGAATCCATGAACATACAGTAAAGCCATGCGAAGGGCAATTTGCACGAATTGAACGATCGTTCCAAAAAAGCCTGACCACGTGAATCAAGCGACAAACCGCGTGATGAGCAGTCCGGTGAAAATGGCCCCGGCACCCGCGATCTGGTTCGCCGAGATCGGTTCGGCGAGCCACACCGCCGCGACGATCATCGCGACGACCGGCGTCAGGTAGCTGTAGACCGACGTTCGCGATCCGCCAAGCTTCTTGAGGCCGGTGTACCAGATGAAATACGACAGGTTGAGGGAGAGCAGCGCCGAGCCGAGCATCAGGGCCCAGCTCTGAGCGGAGATCGACCGCCAGTTGACGTCGAGAAGAATCGGGATCATCGCCACGACGTAGAACGCCGCGCCAATTGAAAAGGTAAGCCCAATCACCGTGAGCGCCGAGTGGCGGCGGAGGATCGGCTGCGAGGCCACCGAGTACACCGCCCAGCACAACACGCCGGCAATCATCAGCGCGTCACCGGCCAGCGTCTCCCCCGACAGTTCCACGCCGCGGCCGACCACCAGGTAGAGCCCGGCCAGCGCCATGAAGACGCCGACCCAGCGCACCGGCTTGATGCGCTCGTGGCCGGCCAGCGCCGACAGCACGGCGATGACGATCGGTGAGGTACCGACAATCAGCGAGCTGTTGGCGACGCTGGTGCGCCGCACGCCCCCGACGAAGCACAGCTGGTACAGGAACGTCCCAACCACGCCGAGGAAGACCAGCTGCACCCAGTCGGTCCGCGTCAGCGGGTTGCCGCGCTCGCGCTCGTCGTCGCGGTTCCATCGCATCGCGGCCAGGAACACCGCGGTGCCGACCAGCAGCCGCATGGCGTTAAAGGGAACCTCGGGAAAGTCGCGGAGCGCGACCTTGACGACCGAAAAATTGCTGCCCCAGATGAGGACCATGAGGAGCAACGCGCCGTCGAGGAGGGTCAGGGCCACAGAAGTTAGAAGTTAGAAGTTAGAAGTTGGAAGTTAGAAGTTGGAAGTTGTTGATCGAAAAAAGAAAACGGGGGCGGCGCCATTGTGGCGCGCCCCCGTGATTGCGAAGTGCTGGCTGCGTCCTAATTCTTAGCCGCCGAAGGGCTTGAGGAAGAACAGGATCAGCGAGATCAGCAGCACGTAAATGACGAGTGACTCGATCAGCACGAGACCGAGAATCAGCGAGCCGCGGATATCGCCGGCGGCGCCGGGGTTGCGCGCAATGGCTTCAGCGGCCGAGGCCACAGCCTTGCCCTGGGCGAGCGCAGCGCCGAACGCGGCGATGGCCAGCGCGAAACCGGCGGTGATGATCGACCACTGGACCAACCCCGAATTGGCCGCGCCTGCGGCGGCTTCCTGGGCATAGACCGGTGAGGCCAGACCGAGGACCACGAACCCGAACATCAACGACAGCAGAAACCGACTTGTTCTCACGGAAAACGCCTCCATCTCAGACTTCTCACCGCTTCCACCGCGACGGCGACGCCAAGCGACGTCACACCCACCAGCATGGCCACCGGATCGAGCTGCAAACGCACCATCATACCGTAGGCTGCGAGTGCCAGCATACCATGCCTTGTGAAAAACTTCACTAAGTGGAAACGGGCGGGTTTCCGGGGGGGGGCGCCGCCGGACCCAAGACCCACAAAGCCGTCGACGCTGCCTTGAATCGCCCAGAACGACAGCCCGATCAGCAGGCCGCCGCCCACCACGCCCAGCGGCGCCGCCAGGTTGCGGAACCATAGGGCCGCCAGTAACGCGAATAGCGCGCAGGTCACGACCGTACCGCGCGCAATGCGCTCGATCATGCCGGGAGGGTGCCGCTGCTTCTTCGGACTCTTCCCGTCAGGAAGTGCCGCCCCGTCAAGACGTGTCGGCCCGTCACGGTTTCTTCGGATCGAGCGGCCGTGAGGCGATCTGCATCACTCGATACACGTTCAAGATGCCAGCGGCCAGCCCGACGAAGAAACCGAGAAACGACAGCCAGGGCTTGGTCCCGAGCTGAACGTCGAGCCAGTAGCCGCCGCCAAAACCCAGCACCAGGGCGAAGACAAACGACATCCCGATTGTGCTGAGCTGACCGATGAGCTGCCACGTGGTCGGAGAGGTGGGCGGCATGCGTCTAGTGTAGGGCGACTTGCGCTGCGAAACACGCTGATACACAGGGGCCTGCCGCGCCGAAGCACGTGTGCGAAGGCGGGTATACTGCAGATAATGCTGTCCGATGCGCCTCGGCCGCAGCACCGTGAGGGAGTATGAGCCGACACCCGATCGTTCGTCTCGTGGCCGGGGCAGCAACTGCCCTGTTCATTTCCGTCGTCGTCGTCGCCCAGTCCGCTGAGCGCGTGCTCTACGTGAGCGTGTGGGACGAGCACACCCGCGCGCCGATCACGGGCCTCGGGACCGACGCCTTCGCGGTGCGGGAAGACGGGGCGCGGCGCGAGGTGCTGCGTGTCACGCCCGCCACCTCGCCGATGTCGGTGGCGATTCTCGTCGACAACTCGCAGGCCGCCACGCCCACCATCGCGGATCTGCGCAAGGCGCTGTCGGCCTTCGTGCGTTCGCTCGACGGCATTGGCCCGGTCGCCATCATCGGCGTGGCCGACCGGCCCACCATCCTCCGCGACTACACCACGGACCAGAAGCAACTGCAGGACGGCGTCCGGCGCGTGTTCGCGATGCCCGGCTCCGGCGCCACCCTTCTCGACGCCATCGTCGAGGTGAGCCAGGGCCTGGCGAAGCGCGACACCGACCGCGTCGCGATGGTGATTGTCACGACCGAAAACCGCGAGTACAGCACGCGCCACTATCGGGACGTGCTCGAGGCGCTCGGCAAAGGCGGCGCGATGATGCACGCGCTCGTGCTGACCGGGCCCGGCGGCGCGGCGCTGAACGACGAGGCGCGCAATCGCGCCTCGGTGCTCGACCTCGGCCCGGCGGCCAGCGGCGGCACGCGCGCGGACGTGCTCACCAGCCAGGCCTTCGAGGTGAAGCTGCGGGAACTGGCCGCGATCCTGAAGAGCCAGCACCGCGTGGTCTACTCGCGCCCGCAAACGCTGATCCCGCCCGGGAAGATCGAAGTGACGGCGGCCAAGCCGGGCATGGCGGCCAGCGGCGCTCCGGCGAGAGGCCAGGCCGTAAGGTAGTCATGCGGTCGTCAGCATTCAGCGCGTTCGTGCTGGCGGTGGCGCTGTCGGGCGCCACTGCCGGACACGCGCGCCTGACGGCATCCGCCTCCGCTCGCGAAGACGGGCCTGTTGCACCCGCTCCTCAAGAAAAGAACCAGGTGTTCCGCGCCAGCGTCGAGATGGTGTCGCTCAACGTCACCGTAGTCGACAGCCAGGGCCACTACGTCACCGACCTCGCGCAAGAGGAGTTCGGGGTGTTCGAAGACGGCGCCAAGCAGGAGCTGACCTACTTCAACCGCACCAACCTGCCGATTGCGCTCTCGCTGTTGATCGATTCCAGCGCGAGCATGGAGCAGCGGATGGAGAACGCCCAGGAGGCCGCCATCGGCTTCGCGCGCAAGATCCGGCCGCAAGACCTGGCGCAGGTGGTGGACTTCGACAGCCGCGTCGAGATTCGGCAGACCTTCACCAACAAGCTCGACGAACTCGAGAAGGCGATCCGCAGCACCTCGTCTGGCGGATCCACCGCATTGCACAACGCCGTCTACATCTCGCTGAAGGAACTCGCCAAGGTCAGGGCGAAGAACCCGGAGGAGGTCCGCCGGCAGGCCATCGTGGTGTTGTCGGACGGCGAAGACACCTCGAGCCTCGTCAGCTTCGAGGAAGTGCTCGAACTGGCCAAGCGTTCTGAAACCGCCATCTACACCATCGGCCTGCAGCCGCGCGAGACAAGCGCGCTGCGCGGGTTCCGCGAAGCGGAGTTCGTGCTGCGGCAGCTGGCGCAGGAAACCGGCGGGCGCGCGTTCTTCGCGCAGAAGGTCGAGGATCTGAAGGACGTCTACGGCCAGATTGCCGACGAGCTGTCGAGCCAGTATTCGATGGGCTATTCGTCGAAGAACCCGCGGCGCGACGGCGCCTTTCGCCGATTGGTCGTGCAAGTCGCCCGTCCCAACGTGACGGCCCGCACCAAACGCGGTTACTACGGACCGACGTCACACTAGGGCGTGAGACCTGGGGCCTGGGGCTTGAAATCCCAAGCCCCAAGCCCCAAGTCCCAAGCCCTGTTAGTATTCCCCCGTGCGTGCCATGGTTTACCTGATCGGCGCCGGACCCGGCGCCCCGGACCTCATCACCTTGCGCGGCCACCGCTGCCTGCAGCAGGCCGACGTCGTGATCTACGACCACCGGGTTCACGCCGGGGTGCTGCAGTACGCGCCCGCGCAGGCGGAGCGGATTGACGTGGGCGCGGCGGCCGACGCCAGCGGGCAAGACGCCATCTGCTTCCTGATTGCGGAGAAGGCGCGCGAAGGCAAGGTCGTGGCGCGGCTCAAGCGCGGCGATTCTTTCCTGTTCGATCACGGCGGCGAAGAGGCGCTGTTCCTGCACGAGCAGGGCATCGCGTTCGAGGTGGTGCCGGGCGTGCCAACACCGATCGGCGCCGCGGCCTACGCGGGCATCCCCATCACGTATTCGGGCGCCGGCGACACCGTGACGTTCGTGCGCGGGCATGACGACGAAACGCGCGAGCGAACCCGCGTCAGATGGGACCACCTCGCCGGCCTCGGCGGCACCATCGTCTGCAACGCCGGCCCGACGCAGCTGCCGAAGCTGATCGAGGCGCTGATGGCGCACGGGCGGCCGGCGGACGAATCCGCGGCGATCGTCGTCAACGGCACGCTCTCGTCACAGCGCACCATCACCGGCACCCTGGCGGAACTGGCCCAACGGGTGAACGAGCAACCCATCGGCGCCGCGCTCCTGATCGTCGGCCGGGTCGTCAACTTCCGCGCGCACTTGCGATGGTTCGATTCGCGGCCGTTGTTTGGCCGACGCGCGCTCGTCATGCACTCGAATGATCAGCCGGACGGCCTGGCCACCCTCCTGCAGGGCCGCGGCGCCGAGGTGCTGGTTGACACCGACCCCAGCCTCGACGTCTATCGCCAGCTCCTCGACCGCAAGGTGGACGTGGTGACATTCACCAGCGCCTCCGCGGTGCTCGGCTTCCTCGCCAATGTGGGCGCCGACCAGGCCTCCGATCTGCTGGCCCATACGGTGGTGGCCACGCTCGGTCCCGCCGCCGCCGATGCCCTGGCGCGGGCCCATGTCTCGCCGGCCATCCAACTGCCGGCCGGTTCCCTCTCGGCATTCGCCGACGCGATCGCCGCCCACTTCAAGCCGGCACCCTAGGCACACTTTAGGCACACTTAGGCACGGTAGACCCGCCTGCGCTCGCGCACGAACCCGCGAGCTACGGCGGAAGCGCGTTAGCGCCAGGGCATCAGGTCTTCGATCCACGCAATGCGCGTGAGGTCGTTGTAGATCACCGTCGCCATCAGCGTCATCAGCAGCACGAAGCCGACCAACAACATCTTCTCCTTCACCTGCAGGCTGAAGTCGCGGCGCGAGATGGCCTCGATGCCCATGATGAAGATGTGGCCGCCGTCCAGGATCGGGATCGGCAGCAGGTTCAGGAGGCCGAGGTTGAGGCTGATGCCGGCCATCAGTCCGAGCAGGGCAATCCAGCCCGCCTGCGCCGACTCGCCCGACAACTGCGCAATGCCCACCGGTCCCATCAACTGCTTCGGTGAGGCTTCGCCGGTGACCAGGTCGCGCAGCGTCGCCAGGATCTGCCCGGCCATCTCCCAGTTGCGCTGAAAGCTCATGCCAATGGCCTCGATCGGTGTCGGCGTGAACGGGCGCGTTGCATTGCTCATGAACATGCCGATGCGCGGCGTGTCGCCCTCCATTCGTGGCGTCACGCTGATCGTCTGCTCGACGCCGTCGCGCCGGATGCGGAACTCGACCGGTTCCCCCTTCTTGCTGCCGATCGCCTCGCTCACCATCGAGCTGAACACCATGCGCTGGCCGTCGACGGCGAGAATGAGGTCGCCGCCCTTGAACCCGGCTGCTGCCGAGGGCGACCCCGCCTGCAGCGACTGGACGCTGGGATTCACGTCCGGCAGCACGCCGATGGTCCCCACTTCGAATCGGGCGTTGCCGCGCGTGCGCAGCTCCGTGAGGTCGGGCCGGATCTTCAAACGTTCCTCGCGGCCATCGCGCATCACCACGGCGTCCACTTCGCGCTCGGGGCGCGCCGCCACCGCCATGTCGAGGTGTTCCCAGGTGCGAATGTCGGCGGTGCCGAGCTTCACGATCACGTCGCCGGGGCGGATGCCCGCCTTCTCCGCGGGCGAGCCCGGCTGCACCGCGCCGACGACGGCCGGGCGATCGAGGTAGGCCAGCACGTCGGCGCCTTGCATCAGCACGACCGCCAGCAGGACCACCGCCAGGATCAGGTTCATCATCGGCCCGGCGATGAGGATCTGGAAGCGCTGCCACTTGCTCTTCGACAGGAACTCGTCGTCGCTCCCGGTCTGCGGGTCGTCCGGGTTCTCCCCCGCCATCTTCACGTAGCCGCCGAGCGGGATGATGCTGATGCAGTACTCGGTGTCGCCGCGCTGGACCCTGAGGATCTTGGGCCCGAAGCCGAGTGAGAAGGTCAGCACCTTCACGCCGTTCCAGCGCGCGAGCAGGAAGTGGCCCAGCTCGTGGATGAACACGAGCACACCGAGCACGAACAGGAAAGCAAGCAACGTCGTCATTTCAAACTCGATTCTAGTTCCCGGGCCGACTCGGCGGCGTGCCGCCGGGCCCAGGCGTCAACGCGCCGGACCTCGGCCAGCGTCGCCGCGGGCTCCGGGGTGTGGGCATCCATGGCCTGTTCGATCACCTGGGGAATGCTGGTAAAGGCCAAACGCCCCTCCAGGAAGGACGACACGGCGACCTCGTTGGCCGCGTTCAACACGATCGGCAGGCTGCGTTCCGCTTCCAGGGCGCGGTAGGCGAGGCGGAGGCAGGGGAAGTCATCCCAGGCCGGCGCGTGGAACTCGAGCGCGCCGACGCGGGTCAGGTCGAGGAACGGCACCGGCGCGTCCCAGCGCTCCGGATAGGCGAAGGCGTACTGGATGGGCAGCCGCATGTCGGTGATGCCCAACTGCGCGATGATCGAGCTGTCTTTGAACTCCACCATCGAGTGGACGACCGACTGCGGGTGCACGACCACCGCAATCTGCGACGCCGCCGCGCCGAACAGCCAGTGCGCCTCGATCACCTCGAGGCCCTTGTTCATCAGCGTGGCGGAATCGATGGTGATCTTCGGGCCCATCCGCCAGGTCGGGTGCTTCAGCGCATCCGCGGCGGTGACCGTGGCGAGCGCCGCCCGCGAGCGGCCGCGGAACGGCCCGCCCGAGGCGGTGAGGATCAAGCGCCGCCACTCGCCGTGGCGGCGGCCGTGCAGGCACTGGTGGATGGCGTTGTGCTCGCTGTCGACCGGCAGCACCGCCACGCCCTTGCGCCGGGCCGCGTCCATGACGATGCCGCCGGCCATCACCAGCACTTCCTTGTTGGCGAGGGCGATGGTCTTCCCGGCCTCGATGGCGGCGAGCACGGCGTCGAGCGCGGCGGTGCCGGACGAGGCGCACAGCACGATGTCGACGTCCGGGTGCGTGGCGATTTCGATCAGGCCGTCGTTGCCGACGCCGCAAATTTCAGCGGGCGATCCGCCGAGCGCGGCGCGCAGCCTGTCCATGGCCTCGCCGCTGGCCATGGCCACCGCGCGCGGGCGGAACTCGAGGATCTGCTTCGCCATGGCGGCGACGTTGGTCGCCGCGGCGATGGCCACCACTTCGAGCCGGTCGGCGTGCGTACGCGCCACTTCGAGCGCGCTGGTACCGATCGATCCCGTTGAGCCGAGTATGGCGATGCGCGTCATGCGTTTGAATACAGCCGCAGATTACGCCGATTACGCAGATGCGCACTCGACTCGCGTCGCCGGGCTTTGCCCGGCGACTGCAACAGAGGACCAGGCATGGATGAAAAACCCCGAGTGGCGAGCGACTGCGGTAGGGGGTCTTTCATCCATGCCTCGTCCTCTGTTGTTCCCGGCCGACTTGTCCGCCGAAGCGCTACGCGCGAAGGCGGAAGGCCGGCGCGAGTCGAGCTGACATCAACATGCATTCGCCGCGCCTGCGGGCGTTCTTCAATCTGCGTAATCGGCGTAATCTGCGGCCGCATTTTCGTGATCACAGCGCCCGCAGGAAGAAGTAGAACACCGGCGCCGCGAACAGCAGCGCATCGATGCGGTCGAGCACGCCGCCGTGGCCGGGAATCAGCGTGCCGCTGTCTTTCATCTCGGCGGCCCGCTTCAACATCGACTCGAACAGGTCGCCGATGATGCCGGCCATGACGATGCCGGCGCCGAGCGCGGCCAGCCAGATCGGCGAGGCGACGGGCAGCCAGTACGAACCGGCCACGGCCAGGAAGATCGGCGCCGCGATCAAGCCGCCCAGCGCGCCCTCGCGCGTCTTCTTCGGGCTGCGCACCGGCGCCAGCGGCGTGCGGCCGAAGGCGCGGCCCGAGTAGTACTGCGCGGTGTCGCTGACCGCCACCGTGGCAATCAGCAACAGCACCGCCTCGCGTCCCGCCATGGCGTGCACGCCGACCAGCGACCCGAGGGGCAGGCCGAGATAGACCGGCGCCAGCAGCGCCGCCGCGGTATCGGCCAGGATCGGCGTCCCGACGCGATCCGAGATCAACACGTTGAGGGCGATGAAAAGGAGCGCGGCGGCGAGCACCGACTCGATGTCCACCCACTGGAACGGCACCATCGCGCAGGCCAGCAGCGTGGCCAGCAGGGTGGTCCAGAACGGCACCCTGGCGCCGATGGCATCGACGATCTTCTCGTACTCGGTGAAGGCCAGCGCCGCCACCACGAGGGCGACGCCCAGCATGGCAATGGGGCTCAGGAACCAGATCAGGACCAGCGTCACGGCGATCAGGACAACGCCGCTCAGAATGCGGGTCATGAGGCTTGTGGCTCGAGGCTTGAGGCTTGAGTGGGCGAGAGGCTCCAAGTCCCAAGCCCCAAGTCACAAGCCCTCATTTCACACCGGCGGCGACGGATGGAGCAATGCCGCCGAAGCGGCGGTCGCGCTTCTGGTAGGCGAGCACGCCCTCGAGCAGGTGGCGGCAGCGGAAGTCGGGCCATAGCGTATCGGTCACCCAGATCTCGGCATAGGCAATCTGCCACAGCAGGAAGTTGCTCACCCGCATCTCGCCGCTCGTGCGAATCAACAGATCGGGATCCGGCTGGCCCGCCGTGTAGAGAAAACTCGCGAAGCGATCCTCGTCCAGGTCCCGCGGATCGAGGCCCGAGGCCATGGCGCGCCGCGCCGCATCGACAATCTCCGTGCGGCCGCCGTAGTTGAGCGCGATGTTGAAGAGCATTCCGGTGTTGGTCGCGGTCTTGCGTTCGGCGGCCACCAGTTCCTCGAGCACGTCCGGCGCCAGCAACTCGGTGCGGCCAATCACCTTGAAGCGGATGTTGTTGCGCAGCAGCGTGGACAGCTCCAGCCGCAGGTAGCGCTTGAGCAGCATCATCAGCGTGCTGACTTCGGTCACCGGCCGCTTCCAGTTCTCGACCGAGAACGCGTACAGGGTCAGGACGTCCAGTCCCAGGCGCGCGGAGGCCTCGACCACGTCGCGCACCGAGTCGATGCCGGCGCGGTGGCCTTCGACGCGCGGCAGGTGGCGCTGGCCGGCCCAGCGGCCGTTGCCATCCATGATGATCGCGACGTGGCGCGGCAGACGATCCATCTCGATCTGGCACGCCAGGGCCTCTTCGGGCCCGCCCGTTGGAATCCACTCCAGCAATTGATCGAGGCTCATGGAGTCGGCTTGATGTTATCCGGCTGAAGCCGGATGCCACAAGTGCTTAGCGAAAAAAGAAAACGCCGGTTCGGGCGATCCGAACCGGCGTTGGAGCGAGCGGGCGGGTCGTGGACCCGCCTAATGCTTACATTCCCGAGCCCGGCCAGGCCGGCACGCCCGACTTCGGAATGGCGCCTTCACCCTTCAGATTGAACTTCTGGAGGCGCTTGCCGGTGTAGGTCTCGGTCGTGTAGATGTTGCCCTTCGAGTCGGTGGCGATGCTGTGCACGCCCAGGAACATCCCGGGCTGGCGGCCGCCGTAGCCGAAGTTGTAGAGCTCGGTCATGGACTGGCGGTCGAACACGCGCACGTGCTCGTTGACGCCATCAGCCATATAGAGATACTTCTGGGCCGGGTCCTTCGAGAAGGCGACGTCCCACACCGAGCCGTCGGCGCGGGTGTCCTTGGCGACGAACACTTCCTTCACGAACTTGCCTTCCCTGGTGAAGATCTGGAGGCGGTCGTTCGGGCGGTCGCACACGTAGACGAAGCCGTCGTTCGACACCTCGGCGCAGTGCACCGGGGTGCGGAACTGCTTGGCGATCGGCGCGGCCGGATCGTACGGTCCCAGGTTGTCGTCGGTCGGCGGCTGGCCATACGCGCCCCAGAAGCGCTTGATCTTGCCGTTGTCGAGGTCGATGACCGCAACGCGGTGGTTGAAGTAGCCGTCAGCCACGTAGCCTTCGTTCGCCTTCGGATCGATGAAGATCTTGGCGACGCGGCCGAAGTTGTTCATGTCCATGCTGTTGGCGACGTAGGTCGGCTTGGCGCCCGCCGCGCCTTCCTTGAGGTGCGCGTTCTTCTTGCCGTACTGCGCCACGAACTTGCCGTCGCGCGTGAACTTCAGGATGTGCGCGTCAGGACCGCCGTTGCCGCCGATCCACACGAAGCCCTTGTGATCGACGACGATGCCGTGGTTGCTTTCGGGCCAGTCGTACGAGTTGTCCTTGGGCTGGCCGCCCCAGCTGCCGACCAGGTTGCCGGCGACGTCGAACTCGAGCACGGGCGGCGCCGGGTTGCAGCACTCGCCCACGCGGGGAGCGCCTTCCGTGACGACGGCCAGCTCGGTGCGATCGAGGTTGCCCGGATCGTTGCCGCGGTGAATCACCCACACGTGGTCGTCGGCTGAGATGCCAATACCGATGGTCATGCCCATGACCCAGTTGTTGGGCATCGGCTTCGGCCAGTATGGATCGACCTCGAACCTCGGGGCCTGCTTGGCCTGGGCGGACGCGTTGCCGAGCATGGCCTGACCCACGCCGAGCGCGAGCAGGATTGCGACAAACGCCGCACCTACGTAAAGCTTGCGATTCCTGGTAACCCGATCCATCTTGGCTCCCCTCTCAAGAAGTGCCCGTTAAACGGGCGCCAGTATACTTGGGACCGCCAACCATGTCGAGCGCCCGTAGCGTCAGCAAGATATTGAGCCGTTTGGCCCTATTGGCCGTCGTTTTGATCGCCCTGCCCGCCGGGCTGGCCGGGCACGAGGTGCCCAACGAAGTCACGGTCCAGGGCTTCGTTCGGCCGCAGGGCCAGACGCTCACCGTGCTCCTCAGGGTGCCGATGAAGTCGCTGCGCGACATTGAGATCCCGACGTTCCAGAACGGCTTTCTCGACTATTCGCGGCTGGATCAGGCCCTGAACGACGCCTCCACCCTATGGCTTCGCGACTACGTCGAGCTCTACGAGAACGGCCAGCGGCTGGCCCGGCCAACCGTGGCCGGCATCCGGGTGTCGCTGCCGGGGGACCAGTCTTTTGCCAGCTACGAGGAGGCCCGGGCGAACATCCTCGCGGGGCCCCGGCTCCAGCAGGACACCGACATCTACTGGGACCAGGGGATGCTCGACGTCGCGTACGAGTACCCGATCACCTCTGATCGGGCCGACTTCGCGATTCGCCCGGCCCTCAGCCGCCTGGGCCTGCGGGTCAACGTGGTTCTCCGCTTCCTCCAGCCGGGCCAGGTCGAGCGCGTGTTCGACGTCCACGCCGACACCGGCATTGTCCACCTCGATCCGCGGTGGCACCAGGCGTTCTACCTGTTCGCGCGCGAAGGGTTCTTCCACATTCTTGACGGCACCGATCACCTGCTGTTCCTGCTGTGCCTGGTGATTCCGTTCCGCCGGCTGCGGCCCCTGGCGGTCGTGGTCACGGCGTTCACCGTGGCGCACTCGGTCACCCTCATCGCCTCGGCCTATGGCATGGCCCCGGACGCCCTGTGGTTTCCGCCGCTGATCGAGACGCTCATCGCCATCTCGATCGTCTACATGGCCTTCGAGAACATCGTCGGGCCGAAGCTGGATCGCCGATGGATGGTGACCTTCGGGTTCGGCCTGGTGCACGGGTTCGGGTTTTCGTTCCTGTTGCGCGAGCGGCTGCAGTTTGCCGGCGACCACCTGGTCACGTCGCTGCTGGCGTTCAATGTCGGCGTGGAAATCGGCCAGCTGTTCGTGCTGATCATCGCCGTGCCGCTGCTGGCGCTGGTGTTCCGGTTCGTCGTGGCCGAGCGCATCGGCACCATCCTGATGTCGGCGCTGGTGGCGCACACCGCGTGGCACTGGGCCACCGAGCGCGGCGGCATGCTCGGTGACTATCGCTGGCCGGAATTCGATGTCGTGGATGCCATGACGTTCATGCGGCTGGCCATGGTCATTGTCGGCGCCGCATTCGTGATGTGGTTGCTGTCGCTGTGGATGGGAAAACCGAGACAATCTCCGGAGGGCGAGGGCTTCAGCCCTCGCCGGTCCAGCGACGGCTAAAGCCATCGCTCTCCCCCGCGGTCAGTACTCAACGCGCCAGAGCATCAGCCCGTGCGGGGGGGCTGTTTGCCCGGCGCGCGCGCGATCGTGCGAATCGATGATGGTCCGCATGGCGTCCGGCTGCAACTGGCCGCGGCCAATATCCACCAGCGTGCCGACAATCGTGCGCACCATGTGGCGCAGGAACCCGGTTCCGGAAATCTCGAAGCGCAACAGGCGTGCGTCGCGCTGCAGCGAGCCCGCGTCGAGGGGCGACACCGCGACCGGCTGATCGGTGTCGATGTTCATCTCGAGGAGATCCGCCGACAAGACCCGGCGCACCGTGGTCTTCACGTCCTGGCCGCGGCCCTGGAAGGCGGCGAAATCCTGTTCGCCGACAAGCGCCGTGGCGGCCGCGATCATGCGCTCCAGTTCCAGCACGTACGGGACGTGCCACACCACGTGCCGGATGAATGGGCTGGGCGCCGCGCCGTTCCAGATTGCGTAGCGATAGGTCTTGGTCTTTGCGTAGATGCGCGCGTCGAACCGATCGAACATTTCGTCGATGGCGCGAATGCGGATGTCGCCGGCCTTCAACCGCGCGTTGAGCGCCTTCAACAGCTCATGGCACGCGATCGGATGATCGATCGTGATGCTGGCCACCTGCGCGGCGGCGTGCACGCCCGCGTCGGTGCGGCCGGCCGCCACCAGCGGATTGCGCGCGCCGACGATGGCGGCGATTTCGTCTTCGATGACGGCCTGGATGCCTTGCGCGTTGGTCTGCCGCTGCCAGCCGGCATAGGCCGAGCCGTCGTAGGCGATCGTCAATTTCAAAGTGCGC
Organism: uncultured Acidobacterium sp.; assembly: GCA_964355095.1. GTDB lineage: Bacteria > Acidobacteriota > Vicinamibacteria > Vicinamibacterales > UBA2999 > 12-FULL-67-14b. The sequence goes on along the minus strand of CAYHCX010000009.1, from coordinate 32,720 downwards.
GGTGGCATCGTCGATTGACTGAGCTATTGATTTGGCGACTGTTGCGTGAGTCGGCGATTGTCGATTTCGTGACTCCATCGACGATTGATGAATTCGTGATCCGCCAAGCGTGGCCAGGTCGGTCAACCGATCGCGAATTCGCGAGGTTCGACAATGGAGTCACCAAATCACTCATTCGTCAGTCACCAAACAGTCGCTGAATCGACAATCGGTCGATCGGCCATGCGTCCCCCGCCTCCAGCCCGATCTACTTATTTCGCGAGCCCGGCTTCACCACGGGCGAGCCCTGTTGGCAGAGAGGGCACTCCTCCGCGGTGTAGGTGGGCACCACCATCGGCAGCAGCGCATGAAAGGGCACGTCGAGTCCCTGCTTGCCGCCGCTGCGATCGACGACGGCGCAGGCGCCGACCACCACGGCGCCGGCGGCGCGCGCCACGTCCATGGTCTCGCGGGTCGATCCGCCCGTGGTCACCACGTCCTCGACGACCAGCACCTTCTCGCCCGGTCCGAGGGTGAAGCCGCGGCGCAGCGTCAGCGTGCCGTCCTGGCGTTCCGCGAAGATGGCCCGGACGCCGAGGGCGCGGCCCACTTCCTGGCCGATGACGATGCCGCCGAGGGCCGGCGAGAGCACCGTGGCGGCGCCCAGCCCGCGCACGGCGTTGCCCAGGGCTGCACCAAGGGCCTCGGCGTCACCGGGATGCTGGAGGACCAACGCGCACTGGAGGTACCCGGGGCTGTGCAGCCCCGACGACAAGCGGAAGTGGCCATCAAGCAACGCGCCCGAGCGGCGAAACAGGGCCAGCAGGTCGGATTCGGTCATCGATCGGTAGTATATCGGCCGCCTACGCGACCGGGCGGCTGGAGTCGCTACGGCGGTCGCCAAGCCGAAGCGCCGGCATCCTCTGCCGGCGCGAAGGCTGGCGGCCAACGGCGGCTGTTTCAAACACCCTTACCGAACCCTTGCCGGCCCCATGACGTCTATGATGGAGAACAGGCGTGTGAGCCAGCGGTACCGCTTTTGCTGTCACCCCGGGTTCAGACCAGCGATTGACCTTCGATTGGAGTAGCAGTGTGATGCGTTTTGACCAGCGATTTTGCGCCCGGGCGGTTGTGGCGGCCGGCCTCGTGGCGACGATAGTGTCCGGTTTTGGGCTGTCCCCTGTCCACGCCCAGACCACGGCCGCTCCGCCCCCGGCGCAAGGCCCGGTCCGGCGGATGAGCATTGATGATGCGGTGGCGACGGCCATCGAGCAGAACCTGGACCTTCAGGTCCAGCGCTTCAATCCGCAGCTGCAGGACTTGTCGACCGACCAGTTCAAGGCCGCGTATACGCCGAACTTCGTATCCACCATCAGCACCGCGGATTCGACGCAGCCCTCGACCAGTGTCCTGTCGGGCGGCACCGCCGCCGGCATCACCAGCGGCCAGTCGCTCTTCAATTTCGGCGTGTCGTCGCTGACATCCTGGTACGGCGGCAGCTACGACGTGCGGTGGAACAACGGCCGCAGCACCACGAACAACCAGTTCTCGACGTTCAATCCGCAGTTGAACTCGTCGGTGAGCGCCACCTACACCCAGCCGCTCCTGCGGAACTTCCGGATCGACGGCGCCCGCCAGCAGCTGCTGGTCAGCCAGAAGAACAAGGAGATTTCAGACGTTCAGCTGCAGCAGTCCATCTCGGTCACGGTGCGCAACGTGCGCAACGCCTACTACGACCTGATGTACGCCATCGGCAACCTCGCCGTGCAGCGGCAGTCGCTCGATCTGGCACGGCAGTCGCTCAAGGACAACCGCGCCCGCGTCGAGATTGGCACCATGGCGCCGCTCGACATCGTCCAGGCCGAGGCCGAAGTGGCCACGCGCGAAGAGTCGGTGATTCTCGCCGAGGCCGCCATCGACCGCGCGCAAGACACCCTACGGGCGCTCGTCTTCAACCCGAGCGGTGCGGACTTCTGGACGGCACGGATCGAGCCGACCGAGGCCGTGACGTTCCAGCCGACGGCGGTCGACGTCGAGACGGCGGTGAACAACGCGCTTGGCCAGCGGACCGACGTGGTTGCGGCGCGCAAGAACCTCGAAATCAACGACGTCAACATCCGCTACTTCCGCAACCAGTCGCTGCCCGACGTGAACGCGTCGGTCAACTACAATGCGCGGGCAACCGGCGGCTTGCAGGTGAGCCGTGCGCGCGACCCCATCACCGGCCTGCCCACCGGCGCAATCGTCTCGAGCGTGGAGCAGAGCTACTTCAGCACGCTCGGCAAGACCATCGCCGGCGACTTCCCCGGCTGGTCGCTGCAGGTGGACATCGCCTATCCGATCGGCAAGTCCACGCAGGAAGCGCAGCTGGCGCGGGCGCGGCTGCAGAACACGCAGGCCGAGCGCCAAGTCAAAAGCCTCGAGCTCCAGGTGACGACGCAGGTCCGCGAGTACGGCCGCCAGGTGCAAACCAACGCCAAGCGCGTGGACGCGACCCGCTCATCGCGCGTGCTGGCCGAACGCCGTCTCGATGCGGAAGAGAAGAAGTACCAGGCCGGCATGACCAGCAGCTTCTTCGTGCTGCAGGCCCAGCGCGACCTCAACGTCGCCCGCAACAGCGAGCTGCTGGCGCTGGTCGAATACGCCAAGTCGGTCGTCAACTACACCGCCGTCCAGCAGTCGCCCCTGTTCTAGGAAGTTGGAAGTTGGAAGTCAGAAGGGGAAGGGGAAGTGCCAACTTCTCACTTCTCACTTCTCACTTCTCACTTCTCACTTCTCACTTCCAACTTCCCGTATGATGAGGCCCGTGCCCGTCACGGCCACAGTCATCACCCTCAACGAAGCCGCCAACCTGCGGGCCGCGCTCGAGTCCCTGTCATGGGCCGACGAGATCATCGTCGTTGACTGCCAGAGCACCGATGACACCGCCGCCATCGCCCGCGAGTTCACCGACAAGGTGACCGTCCGGCCATGGCCCGGCTACGTCGCGCAGAAGAACTTCGCCGCGGCGCAGGCCAGCCACGATTGGATTTTCTCGCTCGACGCGGATGAGCGCGTCTCGCCGGCGCTCGCCGGCGAGATCCGCGCCCTGCTGCAGCGCGGTCCGGAGGCGCCGGGCTACCGGGTGCCGCGCGTCACGTTTCACCTGGGCCGGTGGATCCGGTCCACGGACTGGTACCCGGACCACCAGCTGCGTCTCTACGACCGTCGGCGCGCGCGGTGGACGGGGCGTCTCGTGCACGAGTCGGTCAAGGCCGACGGCCCGGTGATCGACTTGCGCGGCGAACTCCTCCACTACGCCTACCGTGACCTCGCGCATCACCTGCAGACGATGGACCGCTACACCTCGCTGGCGGCGCGCCAGATGTTCGAGGATGGGCGGCGCGCGGGCTGGCTCGACCTGGCGGTGCATCCGCCGGCGGCGTTTCTCCGTAATTACCTGCTCCGTGGCGGCTTCCGCGACGGGGTCCCGGGGCTGATCGTCTCGGCGATGAACGCGCGGTACGTCGGCCTCAAGTTCGCGAAACTCTGGGAACTGTGTTCGCCCTCCACATCGACACCGCGCGAACGTGGCGCGGAGGACAGCAACAAGTCCTCCTGACCGTGCTCGGCCTTCGGGCGCGAGGTCACCGGGCGGTGCTCGTCGCGCACCCCGAGGGTGAGCTCTATCGACGCGCGTCCGAGGGTCCCGACCTGGTGCCGCTGGCGCCGGTGAACGAGATCGATCTGGCCGCGGCCTGGAAGCTGTCGCGCATCGTGCGGCAATGGCGGCCGGCGATCGTGCATGCCCACGACCCGCATGCGGTGGCCATGGCGTCGCTGGGCCTGTCGTTCAGCGCGCCGGTGCCGCGCCCGAAGATCGTCGTCTCGCGGCGCGTGGATTTTCATCTGCAAGGCAACGCGTTCTCGCAGTGGAAGTACCGGCAAGTCGACGGCTTCATTGCCGCGTCGACGGCCATCCGCGACATTCTGGTCCACGACGGCATTCCCACGGACCGCATCGTCGTGGTGCACGACGGCATCGACGTCGGAAAGATCGCGCATCGGCAGGCGGCGGACCTGCACGCGGAGTACTGGCTGCCGCACGGCGTGCCGGTAATCGTGAACGTCGGTGCGCTCGTCGGGCACAAGGGCCAGAGGCACCTGATCGACGCCATGCCGGCGGTGCTGCGGGAGGTGCCGGACGCGCGCCTGGTGATCTTCGGCGAGGGCGAGTTGCGCGCGGCGCTGGAGAAGCAGGTCAAGCACCGGTCGCTCGAGAAACACGTGCTGCTGCCGGGATTTCGCGAAGACGTGCTGTCGCTGATGATGTCGGCCGACCTGTTCGTGATGAGTTCGATCACCGAGGGCCTGGGGTCGGCGGTGCTCGACGCGATGGCCATGGGCCTGGCGGTCGTCGGCACGCGCGCGGGCGGCATCCCCGAGGCGGTGGTGCCGGGCGTGACCGGCGAGCTGGTCGAGCCGGGCGAGCCGACGCCACTGGCCGTGGCCATCGTTAAGCTGCTGAAGGACCCGTCCACTCGCCACGCCTACGGCGAGGCGGGACGCCAGCGTGTCGCCGGGCGGTTCGACGTCGAGCACCTCGTCGAAGGCACCCTCTCCGCCTACCGGCACTTCGCCCAGGGATGATTGGGGTCAGGCCGCGAAATACGCCCTTTCTCCACTTTTCAGCCGATCGCAATTATTGCCCTCCATTTCGGCTTCAGCAATCGCAATTTCCTCAACCCCCCTCAACCCCTCCCGAGATTGTCCTCGAAAATATCAACGGAATCACCGATTCGGGTGTGGCGCGGAATTTGGAACATGCCGAGCCATGGCCAGACGACCGAGAGTTCAATATCGTGGCGCGCTCTACCATGTGATGTCCCGCGGCAATCGAAAGGCGTCTATCTTCGAAGACGATGTCGACCGTCGGCAGTTTCTTGATGCCGTCCAGGACGCGTCCGCGCGCTATGACGTGGGGTGTCAGTCGTATTGCCTGATGAGCAATCACTACCACCTGATAGTGAACACGCCGGCGGGCAACCTCTCGTCGGCAATGCATTTCGTCAACGGCGTCTATACCCAAGCGTCTAATCGACGCCACCACCGGACCGGCCATGTGTTCGAGGGTCGGTTTGTCTCCCTGCTGATCGACAGCGACTTCTACCTGCGCGACGCCAATCGCTACGTCGTGCGCAACCCGGTCGAAGCGGGCCTGGTGGAGCGAGCCGCGGATTGGCCGTGGAGCAGTTATCGCGCGACCGCCGGAATGGAGCCGGCACCTGAGTTCTTGAGCCTGGACTGGCTGGATTGGACGTTCGACGGGGATTCGAGAACGGAGTCCTGCCTGCGTTACCGGCAGTATGTGAACGAACACGCCGCAGCCCAAGAGCCTGACATGAATGGACTCGCGGCGGGTACGCCGTCGTTCGAAATGGCTGTTCGGGAGCACATCGGCTCGACGCTCTATCGGGCAGCCCTGCCGCGACGATACCGGGCACTCGCGCGACCCACGCTAGGTGAGCTGTTTGGCCACGACAAACGGCCAAAGAGCGAACGAGACTCCCTCATCCTGCGCGCTCATGTTGTTCACGGCTACAAACTGGCGGAGATCGCGGCCGCCCTTGAGCTGCACCCAAACTCCGTCAGTAAGAGGGTGCGGGCAATGAGAAAGCTCTGGCGGAAGTAGAAAAGGGCGTATTTCGCGGCCTGACCCCAATCATCCCCAATCATCCCTTTTTGAGCCAGGCGGCCACCTCAGGGCGACGGTTGTAGATGGCGATGAGAATGCCGGAGACGCCGTTGGCGTCCCGCGCGCCAGCGCGCGCGGGCCGGTCGCGAACAAGCCGCCGCACCTCGTCGAGGTTGCCGCCCTTCACCGCGTCAAAGAACGCCTGCTCCATGACTCCCCCTTCCGGGCGTGGACCGGCCGGCTACTTGGGCGGCACCACCGTGGTGGCCGCGTCCAGCTGCAGCACAGCGTCGAGCACCGTTTCGGCCACGTCGACGAAGAACCCGCGGTTGATCTTGTCGGCGGTGTCGGTCGGCTTGTGATAATCCGCGTGGTCCTCGACGCCGAAATAGATGAACGGAATCTGCGCGGCGTGGAACGGTCCGTGGTCCGACTGGTTGGTCCAATCGTCCACGCCGCCCGCGATCGCGACCGGCTTGTCGTGGCCGAACAACACGGTGATGGGCGCCCGGCGGGCGACCGCATCGAGCGGCGCTTTCAGTTGCGGCCAATGATGGGTGCCGGCAATGAAGATCTCCCGCTTGTCGTTGCGGCTCACCATGTCGAGGTTGACGTTAAGGACGATGCGCTCCCGCGGCAGCGGCGGCGACGCCACGAACACCTTCGCGCCCTGCAGGCCCGCCTCTTCCGCGTCAAAAGCGGCAAACACCACCGTCCGCCGGAACGGCGTGCGCTGACAGTGCTCGGCCACCGCCAGCATCACCGCAATGCCCGACGCGTCGTCGTCCGCACCCTGGTAGACGGCGCCGTCGCGCACGCCCAGGTGGTCATAGTGCGCCGACACCACGAACACCGGCGCCTTGGTGTCGGTGCCGAGACACAGCCCGACGACGTTGGCGCCCTCGCCGCTGACGCGGCCGCTCATCGTCAGGCGCGTGAAGGTGAATGGAAACACGTAGCTGCCCGACACCGGCTGCAGCCCGACTCCCTTGAAACGCTCGAGAACCCACGCCCGCGCCGCCAACCCTCCCGGGGATCCGGCGGCACGACCTTCGAATTTCGGATCCGACAGCGTCGTCACCGCCTCCATGAGGCGATCGCTGTCGATGCGCAAGGCGGCGGTGCGCGTGGCCGTGGTGGCGCGTGATTCGCGCTGCTCGTCGATGCGCCGCGCCTCGAAGCGCCCGGCCACCTGGAACCAGATAAGTCCGGTGGCGACAATGCTCAATCCGATGACTCGGCGTTTTCTCATAGCGGCATGGCCATGACGCGATCCGTCTGCGGATCGGTCCCGAACAAGAATACGTGTTCGCCGACATCGACGAAACCACATTTGCCGTAGAAGGCCAGGGCCCGCGGATTGCGCTCCCAGACGCCCAGCCACACCGTGCCGGCGCCGGCGGCCCGGGCCTCGGCGGTCGCGCGATCCATCAACGCCTGCGCGATGCCGCGGCCATGCCACTCGCGCGTCACGTAGAAACGCCACAGCTCGATGGGCCGCTCACCGCGAACGCAGTCCGGAACGTGGCCGGTCCGCAACTGCGCATAGGCCACGGCCTGGCCGCCCTCCTCCACCAGCAGGGTGATGATGCCGGGGCTGGTCAGCTCGGTGGTCTGTTGCGGCACGCCGTAGGCGCGCTCCAGGTGGATGGCCATGTCGGCGGCGTCGTTGGTCGAGGCGAACGCGTCGAAGAACGTCTGGCGAGCCAGGGCGGCCAGTCCCGGGGCGTCGGCGGCCGCGGCGCGGCGGATGGTCATGGCCAGAATCGTAACCGAACGGAACCCGGCTCCTCTTTTCTCCGTAACGGTGTCTGAAGTCATCACAAACTTGAAGGCTTGGGCCCTGGGGCTTGGGGCTTGACCGGAAGAGGGTTCGCCATGGGATTTTGGGAAGACCTTCGCTTCGCTGCCCGCCTGCTGGTCAAGGACAGATGGTTCACCCTGGTGGCCACACTGGCGCTGGCCCTCGGCATTGGCGTCAACACCACGGTGTTCACGTTCGTGAATGCCGTGCTGATCCGCGGCTTGCCGATCGACGAACCGGACCGCGTCATGGCGCTTGGCTCGTTCGATCCGGTGCGCGACCGCAACATGGGCGTGTCGTACCTGGACTACCGCGACTGGCGCGAGGCAACGCGGACCTTCGAGTCGCTTGCCGCGTACAGCGGCGCCCCCGCCAACGTCAGCGACGAAGGCCAACTACCGGAGCAATTCAGCGGCGCCTACGTGACCGCCAACGCCTTCGGGGTGATGCGCCAGCGTCCGGCGATCGGCCGCGACTTCCTGCCAGAAGACGACCGCTTCGGCGCGGCCCCGGTCGTCCTGCTCGGGCATGGCATCTGGCAAAACCGCTACGGCAGCAACCCGGGCGTGCTCGGGCGCGTCGTTCGCATCAACGACATCCCGTCGGTGGTGATCGGCGTGATGCCCGAGGGGTTCAAGTTCCCGCAGAATGCCGACCTCTGGCAGCCGCTGTCGTTGATCGCGGGCCTGCAGGATCAGAAGCGCAACGCACGCGGCCTCGCGGTGTTCGGCCGGCTCGGGTCCGGCGTCACGCGCGACCAGGCGCAGAGCGAGATGATCAACCTCGCCCGTAAGCTCACCGCCGACTATCCGGACACCAACAAGGACGTGCAGCCGAAGGTACAGACCTTCAACGAGTTCATGAACGGCGGTCCGATCCGCGCCGTGTTCCTGTCGTTGATGGGCGCGGTGGCCTTCGTGCTCCTGATCGCGTGCGCCAACGTCGCCAACCTGCTGTTGGCGCGCTCGACACAGCGCGGGCGTGAGATCTCGGTCCGCATCGCGCTCGGCGCCACACGGTGGCGGGTGATCCGCCAACTGCTGATCGAAAGCGTGCTGCTGGCGTTGATCAGCGGGGCGATCGGCCTGGCCATTTCGCTGGTCGGCATCCGGCTGTTCGACCAGGCCACCCAGGACGTGGGCCGGCCGTACTGGATCCAGTTCACGATGGATCGCAGCGTGTTCGCGTACCTGGCCGCGATCTGCTTCGGCACCGGCGTGCTGTTCGGCCTGGCGCCGGCCCTGCATATCTCGAAGACCGACGTGAACGAGGTGCTCAAGGAAGGCGGACGTTCGGGCACGGCGGGCGTGCGCGCCCGCCGCTGGACCGGCGCGTTGATGGTCGGCGAGCTGGCGCTGACGGTGGTGCTGCTGGCCGGCGCGGCGTTCATGATGCGGAACTTCCTGACCCTCTACCGCCTCGACCTCGGCATCGACACCTCGAAGCTGCTGGTCATGCGGCTGTCGCTGCCGGCGCGAAAGTACCCGGCGCTGGAGCAGCGACTGGCGTTCTACCAGCAGGTCGAAGAGCGGCTCAAGGCCAACAGCCGCATCGAGTCGGTCACCGTCACCAGCAACGCGCCGATGCAGGGCGGATTCCAGCGCCGCTTGACGCTCGACGGCAATCCGCTCGAGCAGGGCCAACAGGCGCCCAACGTCACCATGCTCACGATCGATCCGCGCTACTTCGATACCATCGGCGTGCCGCTCATCAGAGGCCGGGGACTCACCGACGAAGACGGCATGACCGGCCGCGAAAGCGCGGTCATCAACCAGCGGTTCGCGCAGTTGCATTTCCCCAACGAAGACCCGATCGGCCGGCGGATCGTGCTGACCATCGACCTGCAGGGTGCCGCGGCGCCCGGCACGGGCATTCCGCTGTCGCTGACCGCGACGGTGGTGGGCATTGCGCCAAACGTGCGGCAGCGCGACTTTCAGCTGCCGGATCCCGACCCGGTGGCGTACCTGCCGTTCCGCACCGACCCGCGCGCGTTCATGACACTGCTGGTTCGCAGCCAGGGCGACCCCAACGCCATGGCGCCGATCCTGCGTGAGGAAGTCCGCGCCATCGATGCCGACCTCCCGCTTTTCGGCATCCAGACGCTGGATCAGTCACTGGCGCAGGCGCGCTGGCCGTTCCGCATCTTCGGATCGATGTTCGCGATTTTCGCGTTCATCGCGCTGGCACTGTCGGCGGTTGGTCTCTACGCGGTCACGGCGTACTCGGTGACGCAACGGACGCAGGAGATCGGCGTCCGCATGGCGCTCGGCGCCCAGTCCAAGCAGGTGACGTGGCTGTTCCTGCGACGATCGTTCGTGCAGCTGGCCATCGGACTCACCATCGGCATCGCCGGCGCCTACGGCGTGGGACGGCTGTTCCAGAGCTCGCAGCTCCTGGTCCAGACCACCGCCGGCGATCCGGTGACCATAGGCGGGATTGCCTTGCTGCTGGCGGTGGTCGCCGTCGGCGCCTGCGTCTGGCCGGCGCGCCGCGCCAGTTACCTCGATCCGCTGATCGCGCTTCGGCGCGACTAGCGGATTCGCCCCGTCCAACCGGCCGCCACGGCTCGCGCGAGCGTGCCGGCCGGATCGGCGCCGCCCTCCCGCTCGAGCAAGGCGGCGAGCAGGCCGCTGACGTTGGCGACGGCGAAGCTGAGGCCCTTCAGGTTCTTCTCCGGCGGCACGCCAGGAACAGGACGGGGATAGCCGGACGCCAGGAACGAGGCTTCGTTGCCGGCGTGAGCCGCCACTCGGCACTCCTCGCGCGGCAGCGCCCAGTCGAGCGTCACGCTCCACACACCAGGCAGCGTGCCCGGCAGCCACGACACGCCGTCCTGCGCACCGGCGGCCACGACCACGCCGCTGGCTTCGCGAAGCCTGGAGACCACGAACGCGAGTGCCGGCGCGTGTTGCTGATTGGTGGTGCCGAGGCTGAGGTTCACGATGTCGGCGCCCTGCTGGAGCGCCCACTCGCAGGCGGCGACGAGCGCCGGACCGCTCGCCGCCAGCTCGCGATCGAACACCTTCGCAATCAGCAGCTCCGCGGCCGGCGCCTTCTCGCGGATGACCGCGGTGACCGCCGTGCCGTGACCGAGGCGGTCCACGTAGTCGGCGTGGACGTCACCAGACGAATCGATGCCAACGCCGCCGCCCACCCCGTTCACATGCGGATGCGCAACATGGACGCCGCTGTCGATCACGACGACGCGGACCGGACGGTTCATGCGTCGATGCCGGCGGGCCGCTCGATCTCGAAGAGCCGGGCAAACACACCGGGCCGGGCGGCCAGTTCGTCCGGACGGCCCTCGTCCACCACGCGCGAGCCCTCGAGGACGATGACGCGGTCGGCGGCCATGGCCAGCTCACGGCGATGCGTAATCAGGAGCGTGGTGCGGCCCTTCATCACCGCCTGGTAGCCGTCGATGACCTGCCGCTGGGAGACGGCGTCAAGCGCCGCGGTTGGCTCGTCGAGCACGAGCACGGCCGGGTCGGCGAGGAACGCGCGGGCCAGCGCAATCCGTTGCCGTTCGCCGGCCGAGAGCGCCAGGCCGCGCTCGCCGACCAGGGTGGCGTAGCCATTGGGCAGCGCTTCGACGAAGCGCGCGATGCCGGATGCCTCGGCCGCCCATTGCACTTCCGTGTCAGACGCCCCGGGCCGCACGTAGCGGATGTTGTCGCCCACGCTCGCGTAGAAGAGCGTCGGCTCCTGCTCGACCAGCACGACGTGCTTCCGGATGTGTTCGAGCGCGAGATCCCGGAGGTCATGGCCGTCGAGCCTCACGACGCCGCTGTCGGGATCGAGCAGGCGCGTGGCCAGGTAGGCGATGGTGCTCTTGCCGACGCCGCTGCCGCCGACAAGCGCCACGCACTCGCCCGGCCGCGCGACGAACGAGACGGCGTCGAGCACGCGCGACTGACGGTCGGTGCCGAGGGTGACGGCCTCGAACGCCACCTCACCGCGGCACTCGGGCAACGGCCGGGCGCCGGGGCGCTGCTGCACGTCCACCGGCGCATCGAGAATCTCGCGCACCCGCCCCCACGACACCTTGGCCGTGGTGAGGCTGGCATACAGCCCCATCAACGCCTGCGCCGGCGCGAACACCCGCATCTGGTAGGCGAGGAAGGCGCCCATGGTCCCGAGCGTGAGCGTGCCGTCGATGACGCGAAGGCCGCCGTAGAAGAACGCCACCGCGGACCCGATCGACAAGACCGTGCCCGGCAACCCGCCGGCGAAGTAAGTGACGCGCTGCATGCGCATCAAGGCGTCGATGAAAGCGCCGTTCAAGCCGCTGAACCGCGTCCGCTCGCGCTGTTGCGCATTGGACGCGACCACCAGCGACGTCGCCTGCAGCGTCTCGATCAGGAAGCTGCCGATGTCGCTGCTGCGCTGACGCAGGTCGGCAATGCGGCCCTCCAGGCGCCGGCGGTAGACGCCCAGCGCGATCAGGCTGATCGGCAGCGGTGCCAGCGCCACCAGTGACAGCCGCCAGTCGAGCCAGACCATCATCACCAGGCTGCCGGCGAGAAACAGGACGTTGCCGACCCAGGCCAGCGCCGCCTCCGCCGCCACGCGCTGGATCTCGCTGATGTCGTTGTTCAGCCGCGAGACGATGTCGCCCAGCCGGGTGCGGGCGTAGAAGCGCGGCGACAGGCGCTGCAGGTGCGCATACATCGACAGCCGCATGTCGAAGAGAATCTCCGCCGAGACCCGGGTGTAGCGAAGGCCGCTCACCACGTTGAGGGCGAAGCCGGCCACGCCGAGCACCGCGAACATGAGGACAATGCGCCGCAAGGCCGCGGCGTCGCGGCCGACCAGCGCGGTGTCGATGAGATCTTTCGAGAGGTAGGGCATCGCCAGCGTCGCCGCCGTGCTCACGAGGCTGATGACCAGGACGAGGACGAGGCGTCGCCAGTGGGGAACGAGATAGGCGAACGCCCGTCGGTCCATGGGAAGTTCGAAGTGTGAAGTTGGAAGTTGGAAGTTGGAAGTTGGAAGTTGTTTCTCACTTCCAACTTCCAACTTCTTACTTTCTGGGCAGTATGAACAAATTTGTGGTCTGGTCGGCGGTCATCTCGATGGTGCGCAGCAGTTTGTATGAGGTCGAATCGTAAACGTCGATGGTCGCGCCAGCCTGGAACACGTACAGGAGGCGGCCGTTCGATGACACGCGGAGGGCCATGCGCGGACGCCCCTCGAACTCGGTGCGGCTGATCAGCTTCCGCTGCGCGACATCAAAGGCCCAGAACTCGTAGCGGCCGATCTGCTGCATCAGCCCGTAACCGCGCTTGCGGTCGGCGGTCATGGCGAAGCCGACGCCTTCGGCCGGACCGATTGGCGTGAAGTCGATGCTCTTGCCGACGAGGTTGACCCGGCCGATGCCCATGATGCGGCGGTTCTGGACCGGATCCTGGATCGTGAACAAGCCGGTGAAGAAGCCGGGGTCGTCGTTGAAATCATCGACCTGCCCGAAGCTGATGCGGCCGAGTCCCGACTCAATCGGCTGGCTCAACGCCCAGGTATCGACCTCGGTGAAATTCTGCGTCTCCAGGATCAGGACATCGTCGCCGAAGAAATACAGCAGCTTGCCGTCGGGAGAGAAGCGGATGGTGACGCCCTCACGCTCCTCGCCCTTGGGCCAGGGAATGGTCCGGGTGATCTTCTTCTGCGCGAGGTCGTAGAGCTGCAGTGAGATGTCGCCAATCTCCCAGCGATCGATTTGCTTGGTGGCCGGGCGCGTGAGCAGGATCAGGAACCGCTCGAGCGGATCCACCTGCAGGCCGCGAATGCGCACCCGCTTGTTGCCTTCCGACAGCGTGAAAGTGGACAGCGTGGTCCGGGTCGCGATGTCGACCACTTCGATCTTCTCGAGCGTCGAGTCGAGCACGTAGAACCTGGTCCGCGACTGGGACAGGGTCAGCGAGCGCGGAATGCCGGTCTGCAGCTTGATCTCGCCGACCTTCTGTTCCGTCGCTTCATCGATGATCTGGATGTCGCCGGCGTAGGTGCCGATGTAGAGCAGGTGATCGCCGCCGGCCGGGGAGGGGCCGCGCGCCGGACGCTGCGCGTGGGCCGTGACGGCCCCGCACGCGAGCGCCAGCACGATCAATACCTGCGCGGAACGGGATCGCATGGCCATCACTTCTTCTCGTCCGGGAAGATGAGATCGATCTTGCGCCAGTCTTTCTGGGCGGCCGCGCACTTGGCGGTCCAGTCCGGCGCATGGTTCAACTGGTCCGGCACCTGCGCCGGCCAGTAGCAGCCCATGTGACAGTCGAACAGGTCGCGCTCCACGGGCTGGCACAGCCCGGCGGTGCCGCCGTTGCGGTCCGCTTCCCATCCGGGCGAGAACACCAGCGAGCAGCCGTTCGGAATGTGCGGCGGCGCCGGTTGCTGGGGCGGGCCTTGCAAGGCCACCACGTCCCTGGTGACCTCTTCCATCCGCGCGGCCTTGCGATTGATGGCAGTGAGATGCTTCATGAGACCCTCTCCGTCGGTTCGTCGTCGAACTGCGTGAGGAATGCGGCGTTCTTCCGGGCCAGTTCGCCGTAAATCTCGAGGCAGGTGTGCGTCCAGCCTCGAATCCACTCGCAGTAGTGCAGGTTGGGACTTTCGGTCGATCCGTAACGCGTATTGGCTTCGTGATAGCAGCCGCCGGCGCAGATCGGTCGCGCCCAGCAGGTCGAGCAGTCGGTCTTGTTGGCGATGTGATGGGTATCGAGAAACGCCTGCTGGCGCTCCCACGACACGCCGTCCTTCACGGTGCCGAGGCCGTGATCGTCGGAGCCGGCGAAGCGGTGGCACAGGGCGACGCGGCCGTCGGTGGACACCCCCATCAAGCCGATACCCGCACCGCACGGATACGCCTTGGCGTGGCCGTGGTGAATCTCCTGCAGCGTCTCGCGGACGTTGGAGAAGCCGTGGTGCCGGTTCTGGAGCGAAGCCTCGAGGTAGTCGGCCGCGAGCGCGCGGAATTGCTCGAGCAGGTGATCGAAGCCGCCATCGGAAATCGCGTAGTCGCGGCCGGGCGCGGTCGTGACCGGGGCGAAGCCGACCTCCCAGAAGCCGAGGTCGTCGGTGAGGTGCTGATAGATGCGCCGCACATCGAGCGTCTGGCGGGTGAGCGTGACGCGCGCGCCCACGGGCCGCGTGCGATGCCGCTGCAGCAGCGCCTTGATCTTCGGCGCCGCCATTGCATAGCTGCCCTGCCCGTTGTTGAAGACGCGGAACTTGTCCTGCATCTCCTCGGGGCCGTCGATCGAGATGGTGACGCCGACCCGCTCGTTGGCCAGGAACTCGATCACGTCGGGTTGCAGCAGCGTCGCGTTGGTGGTCAGGCTGAAGTCGATATCCTTGCCGACCTCGGCCGCACGACGGCGCGCATAACCGATCGTCGCCTTGAGCACCGGGAAGTTCATCAGCGTTTCGCCGCCGAAGAAGGTGATGTGCGCGTGCTTGTTCTCCCGGGATTCGCGCAGCGCAAACTCGACGCTGTCGCGCGCCGTTTCTTCACTCATGAACTTCGGCTGCTGGCCGTTCTCGGTATCGACGATCTTGTCTTCGCCGTACTCGTAGCAGTAGGTGCAGGCCAGGTTGCACTGGTTGGTCACGTTGACCACCAGCGTTTGCAGTGGGACCGGGCGCAGCGGCACGATCTTCGGCAGCGGCGCGGCCGGCACCGACGGCTTATCGCGCATCTCCCCCAGCGCGCGGACCCGCTGGAGTTCGGCGATGGTGTCGGTCACCTCGGCGGCGTCGAAGCGGTCAGACAAGCCACGCGCGAGGTCGGTCAGCGGCTGCGGACCGGCGCGAAGGGCCTGCACCACGGCCTCGGAACAGTCGTCCAACCCAAACACCGCGGCGCTTGGGACCAGGTAAAGATACTGGCAACCCGCCGCTTCGAACGAGTGGAACTCCCGGAGGCCAAGAATCATTGGCCCTCGGCCGATCGGTCGAAGCGCATATACAGGGGCACGGTCACGAGCAGGTGGGCGCGGGCACGGATCGTGGCCGCCGGCCTGCCGCCGCTCGCCTCGGCCGAGTACTTGGCCACCACCCACACGTCGCCAACGTTGTTGCGGCTGCCCTTCCGCACCGGGTTGGGACCGTCCACGTTGGGCGTGAAGCGGCCGGTCGCCGCATCCAGCGTCCCGACGTGCTTCACGTCGTCATCGTCGTAGGTGGCCGCGTACTCTTCCATGCTCCAGGCCGCATCCACCAAGCCGAGATTCAGGTCATCCGCCGTGTCGGGACGGCCGTCGGCGCCGTTATGAAAGGCCCACGCCTCGAACTGCGCGAGCATTTTCGGGAAGGCGATGCCGCCCACGCGCGCCATGGTCCAGTCGGGCTTGACCTTGATGGCGTCCACGCGATCGAACACGACGAGGGCCTTCGATTTCGACGCGCCGGCCACGAACAGGTCCCGCGCGCCGAGCGCTGCGTTGGCGGCGACGTCAATGGCAGCGGTCGCCACGTCAGGGGTGACGCTGACAATGCGGCTGACGGTGAGGCCGGGGCCCAGATCGATGTCTTGAGGGCGCAACGACGAGGGCAGGTTGGCGCCGTAGATCTTCAACTCCTGGCCGGCGGCACCCAGCTTGAACGCGGTGCGATCGGTCCCGAGCACGCGCGTCTCGGCGCCGACGCGATCGAGCCGAACGTCCAGGCCCACCTCGTCGTAGGCGCCGGTGAACCAGCGGCCCTCAATCTGCCGCCAGTCGCGATCGACGAACATCACCTCGCGCATCGCCGAGTCGGCGCCTGCCGCGGTGGTCGAGCGGCCGCGCCACTGGAAGCCGGTGTAGACAACCGTCCGGCCCGAGCGCGTCACGGTTTCGCCCGTTCGCGCCACGCGGTAAGTGATCGACGTCGTGAATTCGTCCGGCGCCGCGGGATCCGCGGCAATCGTCACGCGCCCGTAGATGGCGCCCTTGCCGGCGTCCCATCCGCTCAACGCCCACGTGCCGTCGAGCCTGGCCGGCCGCATGGTGGCCGACCAGGCGGTCCACTCGGGCGTCTTCAGCGGGAAGGCGGGAGCGAGATGATCGATCGCCTTCTCGACCGGCTGACGCAAGTCGGGCGACCGACCGTCGGACGACGGATCGCGCGGCGGCGGACCGTTGCGGCGGAACACCTGGTTGTCCACCAGGGGATACCAGCCGCGGTGCATCGCGATCAGCAGGTCCCACTCGCCGCGCGTGCGCCGCTGCGAAATGACGCGGCCCATCGAGTGGCACCTGATACAGGTCGCCTCGGCGTCGGCGCTCGCGGTGTACTTGTAGTCGACCAGCCGGCGCTCCGCTTCGAACGCGGCCGGCTTCGCTTCCTCGGGCGACAGGCCGAGGTTATTGGACAGGTACTTCACCACTTGGCGGGCGGTCTGCGGGTCGATGTTCAGCCCGTTAAGGGAGGCCATTCGCTGGATGGTTGACTGCCAGCCCTCCGGCGTGTGGCGCTGGAACGAGATGCGCGACATCTGGCCCTTGTCGTCGGGCCTGTGGCAGGTGCCGCACGCCTTTCGGACGGTGGCGTCCGTAACGGGGATGCCGTCGTCGGGCTTGGCCGCGGGTGCGGCCGGTTGCTGGGTCGAAACCGCACCAGCCAGCACGGTCACCAGCAGCGTTGCCATTACTGCAATTGCTCGCATTGCCTTCGTCACGTCGGGCCTCTTTGTGGGCAAATCGCCAGATCACCAAATCACGCGATCACCAAGTCCGTGAATTTGGCGCCTATTGTGACACAAACCAGCGTCGCGCAACCGCCGTGGCCAGCGCGAACATGAAATCGTGCAGCGCCACCGGACCGATCGTCCGGCAGTACTCGTCGAACAGGTCCGGGACTTGGGCGAACCGTGGCCCCAGGTCAAGCAACGCCACGACATCCACGCCGCGGACGAACCGAATCGGGCCATCGTCGCAGACAATGGCGGGCTCGAGGACGATTTCATGGCCGCAAACGGCCGGGTGCGGCTCGACTCGCGCCTCGCCCGGGCTCAAGTGGAGGCTGGTGGCCGACCTGAGCCGTTCGAACGCCTCGCGCACGTCAGCGGTGTCGACGTGCGTGGCAGCCTCCGGCGAATCCGACCGATCGCGCCAGAACGCATGCGGATGCGTCGGCGCCGCCTCCGCCAGGAACAGCCTGCTCATCCTCGAATAGCGCCCTTCGATTTCCTGTTCCCGACCGGAGAAGAAGCCGAGCGCGTGCGCGCGCATCGCCGGCCGCGTCAGGCTGGTGTGAACGGCGACCGCCGCCAGCCAGCCGGACGCCAGCGCCTTCTTGACGCCGGCGGATGACAGGGGATCGACGAACGAGCCGGCGTCGCCGGCGAGGAGCCAATGGTCGCCGGCGTACTGAACGGCACGATAGCCCGACGCGTCCCAGCCCCGCGGGCCGTCGATGCACGATGCCGCGCTGGCCAGATCCCTGAACGCCGATGTCTTGGCGATCTCGGCCAGATACACCTCTCGGGCCGGCGCATCGCGGACGAGGCCGGACCGCCGCGGGTCCACCATCACGGCAATGTGACGTGTACCGGGAGAAGTAGGCACCGACCACGCCCAGCCGGACTCATAGGATTCAATCAGCGTGTGCGTGTCATCGGGAACCGGCCAGTCGCCGTCGCGCCTCCACGAGGCGGCAAGCGCGACCGTACGCGGGCCATCGTCATAGACGCGCACGCCGTTCGCGCGCGCGAGGACACCCGATCGACCGGTGCCGTCGATCACGAAGCGGGCGAGCTGCGGCTCCAGGTCGCCAGCGCCGATCGCACGGTGTTCGATCGCGACGCCGGCCGACGCGGCCTGTTCGAGCAGCACGCGCTCGAGGACGTGCATGCTCGCCTGCCAGCCGCGTGCGCCGTCTGCGAACGCCTCGACTCGCGGCTCCGAGCGGCCCCACCACACGGTGTTGCCGGTCGAACGCACGAACCCCGCGCGATCGATGGCATCGCCGACGCCGATGGCATCGAAGAGCTTGTGGCAGCTTGGGGGGATGGAGACCGCGAGGCGCGATTCCCCGGCCGGCCGCGTGATCAGGCGGACCGAGTGCCCCCATGTGGAGAGCAACCGCGCGGCGCTCGAACCCGCCGGTCCGCCGCCGAGCACGAGCACATCGAGTGTTTGCAGGATGGCGGGAATTATTCCACGGGCCGAGAGCGCCTGTCAGAAAGTCAGCCGCAGATTACGCCGATTCCGCAGATGCAAACGGCCCGCTGCGCCGGCTTCGCCGGCGCCACACGGAGGTCCGGCGAGACCCGGAGGTGAGTCATCACAAGTCACTCACGGACTCACCTCCGGGCCTCGCCGGACCTCCGGCCGGCCGGAGGCCGACGCGGGCCGTTGCAGCTGGGGCGCGCGCCTGCGGACCGCGGCTACCGTTTCTGAATCGGCGAAATCTGCGGAATCTGCGGCCGGATTTCAGGAGCTGATCGGGTCGAACCGAGTCAGTAACTCTCGACTTCGAGCCCTGGCACTCTGCGAAAGTGCTCGGTGTTTCGCGTGACGACGGGCATGTGGTACGCGAGTCCGGTCGCGGCGATCCAGAGGTCGTTCGCGCCAATCAGGTTGCCGTTGTCGCGCAAGTGTCTGAAGGCCCGGCCGAACTGCCAGCTCACCTCCG
The DNA here is from genome assembly GCA_964355095.1 of uncultured Acidobacterium sp. Taxonomy (GTDB): domain Bacteria; phylum Acidobacteriota; class Vicinamibacteria; order Vicinamibacterales; family UBA2999; genus 12-FULL-67-14b. The sequence continues at coordinate 13,650 of CAYHCX010000009.1, read as the reverse complement.
GTGTCGGTGGCAGCACATAGAACGGGGCAAGGAAAGCTTCCCATCGTGCCCGATCGCGCATGGAGATGCCGGACGCGATCTCGCCCGTGACGACGAACGGAAGATAAAGTCGCGCGTCCTGGTTCTGTTCGAGAAATGCGACCGTCCCACCGGGCACACCGTGTTTATGCGCACGTTCGAGGTCGATCAAGAACGTGCTCTCGAGAATCAGCGCTCGGCCCACTTGTCCTCGGGCGGCTGATCGCGCTGCTTGAGCTCGTCGACGCGGTCCAACTCATCCGGCCGCAAGTGCGCGCGACGCTTACCCAATAAGTCGAGCAACGCCCCGGCGGTGATGGTGTCCTCGGGCCACGTGGCCCGTAACACAACCTCGCTGAACGACTCGTCGGCATAGCGCCGGGCCGCCTTCAAGCGGGCGTAGGCTTCGTCCTTCAGTGAGATGGTCTTGACGCCCATAGACACAAATGTGCACATTGCACATGCGCATTGTCAACAACCTAATTGTCGTGGTAGTTACGATCTATATAGATGGCGTAATGAAGCGCCTGCTGTTGAAGTCAGCCGCAGATTACGCCGATTACGCAGAAGCGAACGGTCCGCTGCAGCTGGCCCGCGAGTCCGCGGATTGCTGTTGCCGTTCTGAATCGGCGCAATCAGCGTAATCCGCGGCCAGTCTTTGAGACCAGTCCGTCGAACGGCAGCGGGCGCTGTGCGGTCATCCCTGTGTTCGACGTGTCGCGGGCCGTCGTCGTTCCCCGTGGGGCCGGCAACATCCCCGCAGAGGACAGTGCGAGTCCCCCTGTTTCTTCCCGAAGCCGCAGGCATTCATCATGCCCAGGTGGCAGATCGAGAAGTCGAACTTCACCGGATCGATCGGGTCGAGCCCGCGCAGCGACTTGGTGATGTCGGCGGCCATCCGCCAGCCAGGACTCTTGAGCCGCGTCAGCTGCAGGCACTGCCCGACGCGGATGACGTGCGTGTCGAGCGGGACAATCAGCTGGCCGGGCCGCACGCGCGACCACACACCGAGGTCCACCTGATCCTTCCGCACCATCCAGCGCAGGAAGAGGTTCAGCCGCTTGCAGGCGCCGCCGGACGAGGGACGGGAGAAGAAATAGGCGACCCCGGGCTGGGGCTTCGAGCGACCGTAGACTGCCTTCTGATTCAGCGCCAGGGCACGCGTCGAGAACGACTGCAGCGCGTTGCCGACGTCGACCGCGCCGGCTGCCAGGCCGGCAGCGAAGAACCCCTCAAGCGACCCGGCCTCGCGCATCATCTGGTGCATCACCCAGACCAGCGCCGCCATGTCGGCGCCCTTCGTCCATCGGTGCACCAGGTGGTCGAACTGCTTTCGATCGCGAGCGGGATCGAACGCGCGCACGAACGCCGCCGGCGACGGCCCCATCACCTGCAGCATGCCCTCAATGGAGTTGAGCACGCTCTGGACGCGGCCGAATGCCAGCGCCGCGGCGATGAAGCCCACTACTTCCCGGTCGTGGGGTTGGTGGTATCGGTGGATGATCCAAACCGGATCGGCCACGGCACGCTCGACGTTGTAGCCGGCGTAGAGCGCCTCCAACGAGGAGCGAAGATTGGGTTTGGCGGGAGCAGGCATCCGGGCGTTTTCAGCGTACAGGGAGTCGCCCGCATGACCAACCGTGCTAGCAGCCGTCCTTGGGCGGTCCCGGCTCACCTTCCCGCGACCCGCGCGGGTGAGGGACCGCTCAAGTCGGCACGCCGAGACGCGGCAGCACCCACCACTGCAGGGCCACCCACACGACGAGAAAGATCAGGGCGTTGATCATCCGCGCACGCCGGCCTTCCGCAAGATCGCCATCATCGGGCACCACTGCGTAAACGCCGACTGGAACAGGTTCAGTCCCACAAACAGCGTGAACCACAGGAAGTTCTGGTTGACGTAGATCCCGAGCAGCACGCTCGCGGCCACGAAGCCACCGGCAATCATCCTCAGCATTTGTTCAATGTTCATATCGCTCTCCGTCCATCTTAGTTCTTCGTTGTCGGTTGCTGGTGCGGCGGCATGAACAGCACCGGTCGCTCGCAGGCGCCGAGCACTTTCGCCACCGGGTCGGTGATCGACCACGCCGAGTGACTGCTCCCCATCTCCATGACGACAAGCGACGCGCCTTCCATGACATCGGGCTGGCAGCGCGTGACCGATCCGCCGGGAATGACGCGGCCCTTGAAGGCGTCCGCCAGTCCCTGGGCCACCAACCGCCCGTCGGAGGCCGGCTCGATGCCTTCGCCGACCAGCACGATTCGGTCGAAGCCCACCGGAGCCGCCGCGCCACCGGCGCGGGTCACCAGCACGGGCACCGCGGCGCCGCGCACGATGCGCTCGGCCACCGATCCCAGCCACCAGCGGCCTGGCCCGCTGCGGCCATGCGTCCCGACGACAATCAGGTCGGCTGACGTGGCGGCGTGCAGGATGGCGTCAACAGGCGGCTCGTCGGCAATGCGTGCCTCCACCGGCCAGGGCGTCGCCGCCGCCACGAACTGCGCCAGGTGACTGGCGGCCGCGGTCGCCGACAGGCGCCGCTCGGCTTCCAGCCTCGTGATCTGTTCGAGGGTGAAGTACGGCGGCGGGTCGAACCGCTCGGCGTGAATCGCGCTGAGCCGCGCGCCAAATGCCGTCGCCACCGCCCCCGCCAGGGCGGCCGCGCGGGCCGACGCGTCGCCGAAGTCCACGGCGACCAGCACCACCTTCGGCGGGAACTTCCACGCGGGTCCTGTGGCCTGGGGCTTGGGGCTTGAGGCTTGGTCGTGTGGTGTGCTCATGACAGGGTCTCCAGCGGCTGGGCAATCACGACCGGCGCGGCGTGCTCGCGGCGCGCCGCCATGTAATACAGGACCGGCACCGCCATGCGCGACAGCAGGAGCGAGGCCACTTCGCCCGCCATCAACGAGATGGCGAGGCCCTGGAAGATCGGATCGAACAGGATGACGCCCGCGCCGACGATGACCGCCGCCGCGGTGAGCGCCATCGGCCGGAACCGGACCGCGCCGGCGTCCACCACCGCCTGCTCGAGGGGCAGGCCGTCGCGCAGGCGCAGTTCGATGAAGTCCACCAGAATGATCGAGTTGCGGACGACGATGCCGGCGCCGGCGATGAAGCCGATCATCGAGGTGGCGGTGAAGAACGCGCCCATCGCCGCATGCGCCGGCAGGATGCCGACCAGCGAGAACGGGATCGCCGCCATGATCAGGAGCGGTGTCTTGAACGACTGGAACCAGCCGACCACCAGCACGTAGATCAGCAGCAACACGGCGGCGAAGGCCAGGCCCAGGTCGCGGAACACCTCGATGGTGATGTGCCACTCGCCGTCCCACTTCATCGCGTACTTCGAGGTGTCGAACGGCTGCGTCGCGTTGAAGACGTCGAGCTCGTAGCCTTCGGGCAGCTCCAGGCGCGCGAGCGCCTCGTTCATCTGGAGGATGGCGTAGACCGGGCTCTCGTTCTCTCCGGCCAGGTCGCCGGTCACGTAGGTCACCGCCTGCAGGTTCTTGTGATACAGGCTGGCATCTTCCGGCGTGCGCACGGCCGTGGTCAGTTCGCCCACGGCGACCGGCCTCGTGCCGCTCAAGCGGATGGATTGAATCGCCTCGAGGCTGCGATCGGCCCGCGGCAGGCGCACCACGATGGGCACGTCCTCGCGTGACTGGTCGTCGTGGAGCAGGCCCGCGGACTCTCCCGATCCGGCCATGCGCACCACCGCGGCCACCGCCGCCGCCGACAGGCCCGCCGCGGCGGCCTTCTCGCCGTCAACCGCCAGCCGGACCTTCGAGTGCGGCTCCTCCACGTACCAGTCGGTATCGACGACACCAGGGGTCTGCTCGAAGATTGCTTTCACCTGCGCGGCCACCGCCGTGCGGCGCACCGGGTCCGGCCCGTAGACCTCGGCGACCAGCGTCTGCAGCACCGGCGGGCCCGGCGGCACTTCGGCGACCTGGATGGTGGCCCCGAACTGCCTGGCAACTGGCAGCAGACGTTCGCGCACGCGCCTCGCCACGTCGTGGCTCTGTTCGCTGCGCTCGCCTTTCCCGACCAGGTTCACCTGCAGGTCGGCCAGGTGCGGCGCGCGCCGCATGAAGTAGTGACGCACGAGGCCGTTGAAATTGTACGGCGCCGAGGTGCCGACGTAGTGCTGCACGTTGACGACAGCGGGGTCTTCCAGCGTGGCCGTGGCCAGCGCCGACGCCACTTGCGCCGTCGTCTCGAGCGCGGTGCCTTCCGGCATGTCCACCATCACCTGGAACTCGCTCTTGTTGTCGAACGGCAGCATCTTCACCGTCACCAGCTTGAGCGGGACGAGGGCGATGGCCGCCAGCAGCAACGCCGCCACACCGGCCAGGAAGATCGCGCGCATCCGCCCGCTGGCGATCAGCGGACCCATGACCCGGCGATAGAGCCGCGTCAGCAGATCCTCTTCGCCGTGGTCGTGGTGCGTCTCCGGCTTGAGGAGCCGCACGGCCGCCCAGGGCGTCACCACGAACGCGACGACCAGCGAGAACAGCATCGCCGCCGAAGCGCCGATCGGGATCGGCCGCATGTAGGGCCCCATGAGGCCGCCGACGAACGCCATCGGCAGGATCGCCGCGACCACGGCAAGCGTGGCCAGGATGGTGGGGTTGCCCACTTCGTCGACGGCGCGGAGGGCGATCGCCGCCAGCCCGCCCGACTCCCCGGTGCTCATCCGCGCGTGCCGCACGATGTTCTCGACCACCACGATCGCGTCGTCGACGAGGATGCCGATGGAGAAAATGAGTGCGAAGAGCGTGATGCGATTCAGCGTGTAGCCGTAGAGGAAGAACATGAACAAGGTCAGCGCCAGCGTGACTGGAATCGCCGTCAGCACTACCGCCGCCTCGCGGCGCCCGAGCACGAGCCAGATCAGCGCCGACACCGAGAGCACGGCGAGCAGCATGTGCCACAGCAGTTCGTTGCTCTTCTCGGCGGCTGTTTCGCCGTAGTCGCGCGTGATGGTGAGTTGCACGTCCGACGGCACCAGCGACCCCTTGAGGGTGTCGAGCTTCTGCGTCACGTGATGGGCAACATCGATGGCGTTGGTGCCCTTGCGCTTGGCGACGGAGATCGTCACCGCGGGGTGAGCGCCGGACCCGCCCGACTGGAAGGTGACGTACGACGAGGGCTCGGCGTCGCCATCAACGACGTCGGCGACGTCGCGCACGAGCACGGCACGCCCGCCGGCGGCGGTCACCACCGTGTTGCGCACGGCGTCGGCGGTGCGCAGGCGGCTGCCTGCCTCAACGCCGGTCATCTGGCCACCGGCGACCGGACCCGACGCGGTGCCGAGCGCGTTGGTGCGGCCGATCGCCTGGTGAACGGCGAGCGGATCCAGCCCGTAGGCCGAGAGCCGCGCCGGGTCGATGTCCACGCGCACCTGGCGGGGCCGTCCGCCGATGAGCGTCACCTCCGAGACGTCGGTGACCTCGGCGATGGCGTCGCGCAGTTGCGCGGCCAGCGACCGCAGCTGGTCGTCGCCGTAGCGCTCCGACCACACGGTGACCGCCAGGATCGGTACATCGTCGATCGATCGCGGCTTGACGATGGGTCCAATCACTCCGGGCGGGATGCGGTCGGCGTTCGCCGCCAGCTTCTGGTTGAGGCGGACCAGCGCCGCTTCCTCAGCCTCACCCACCTTGAAGCGCACGACCACCATCGACTGGCCCGGACTGGAGGTGGAGTAGACGTATTCCACACCGGGCACTTCCCACAGCAGTTGCTCCATCGGCCGCGTCACGCGCTGCTCGATGTCGGCGGGCGTGGCGCCCGGCATCTGGACGAAGACATCGACCATCGGCACGATGATCTGCGGCTCTTCCTCGCGCGGGAGGGCCACCACCGCCAGCGTGCCGAGGGCCATCGACGCGAGGATGAAGAGCGGTGTCAGTTTCGAGTGAATGAACGCCGCCGCCATCTGGCCGGCCGCGCCGTAAGTCCGCGCCATTACCGCCCTCCCACGCTGACGCGGCGGCCGTCAGTAACCGCCGGGGCCGGAGCCACGATCACCGACTCTTTCTCGGAGAGGCCGGCCAGCACTTCGTTGCCCCTGAGGTCCACGAGCCGGGATCGCGCCACGCCGTTGTCGACGACGAATACCGAGGTCACCTGGCCGCGCTTGACGATGGCGTCTGCCGGCACGGTCAGGGCCTTGCGCGTCGTCCCGGCGAACCTCGCCCGCCCGAACAGTCCCGATCGCAGGCCGGACCAGTCCGGCAGCGATACCTTGACGAGGAACGCGCGGGCGTCGGCGTCGACCGCCCGGCTGATCTCCGTGACCGTGCCGCTGACCGTGGTGGTGGCGCCGCCAACACCCGAATCGAGCGCGACCGGCACCGTGGCGCCGGGTTGAATCTGGCCGACTCGCGACTCGTCCACGCGCACTTCCAGCCGGAAGCCGCGCGTGTCTTCAATTCGCAGGAGCGGCGCGCCGGGCGACGCCATGTTGCCGGGCTCGACCAGTTTCTCAGTCACGACGCCGTCAAATGGCGCGGTGATCACGGCATACGATTCCGTCGTGGCCGCCGCCTCGCTGGCGGCACTTGCGCCCTCGATGGCCGACTCGGCTTGCTGGGCCCTCGCGGCGGCTCCGGCGGCACGGGCTTCGGCCGCGCGCAACGACGCGGTCGCGTCGTCCAGTTCCTGCGCGGTGGCCGAGCGCTTGGCGTGGAGGCCGGCAATCCGCGCGTGAGTGGCGCGGGCGAGGACCAGGCCTGCTTCGGCCGACTGCCGTTCGGCGGCGGCGGCCGTGGAGCCCTGGCCGGCCGCAAGTGCGGCGGCCCGCGCACCGCGAGCGCCGGCCGAGAGGTCGCGCCCATCGAGCACGATCAGCACTTGTCCGCTGCGCACGCGGTCACCAGGTGACACGCGGACCTCGCGGACGGGCGCCAGGATGCGAGCCGTCATCGTTGCCGTCGTCCGAGCCTGCACGACGCCGCCGGCATCGATGGCCTCGGCGATTTCCGCCATCGTGACCGGTGCGACCGTCACCGCAATCGGCGCGGCCGCGTCGGCAGGCGCCTTGTCGGTTGGCGTGGAGCATGCCGCCAGCCCGAGGCTGAGCAGCAGAGCGGCGGCGCCTGTCATAAGGGTGTGTCGTCTCGAAATCATGTCGGTCATCGCTTTCCCATGGCGCGTTCAAGCGCGGCGGTTGCGGTGAGCACGTTCACCTGCGCCGCGATTTGTTGCGTTTCGGCAGCCTGCACGGCTTCCGCCGCCCGCAGTAGCGAGGCTGCATCGGTCAGTCCGCTTTCGTAGCGGTCGCGGATGATGCGTCGGCTCTCGCGCGCCTGGTCGGCGGCGGCGCCGCCCACGGCTTCACTGGCGCGGGCCGCATCGAGGCGGGCCAGCGCGATCCGCACATCCAGCCGTGCCGCGGTTTCCGCCTGTTCCCGATCGAGGGCGCGCCGCGTCGCCTGCTCGCGCGCTTCGGCGAGCCGCGACTGATCGGCGAAGCCGTGGAACAGGTTGATCCTCGCGACGGCGCCAACCACCCAACTCGAGGCGCGCGAGTTCCAGCCGCCGCCGTTGAGCTCCCAGCCACCCTGCGCCGAAACCTGGGGCAGGAAGCTGGCGCGGGCGGCCGTGACGGCGGCACGCGCGAGTTGCTCCTGCAGGGTCGCCAGCGAGACCTCCGGACGGTTCTTCACGGCCTCGGCTTCGAGCGTCGCGGGATCGGCGGCGACGCCAGCGGCCGTGGACACAACCGGCTCGAGCATGAAGGCGGTGCCCAGTGGCTCGCCCATCAACTGGTTGAGCCGGGCCCGCGCGATTCGCTCTTCGGCAATGGCCTGCACCTGCTGTTCGAGCGTCCGGGCCATATACACATCGAGTTGCAGCACATCCGCGTCGGTGACCAGGCCGGCATCACGCCGGTTGCCCGCCAGCTCGCGATCCGCGCGCGCGGTCTCGACGGCGGCGGCGACCGACCGGACAGTTGCGGTGGCCATCAGCACGCGGCCATAGGCGTCGGTGACCGATTGCGACAGGCGTTGGTCCACCAACAGCCGCCCGGCGGCAGTCAGGTCGCGGCCAATGCCGGCGGCCCGCACGTGGGCCCTGGTGGCGCCGTCAAACAGCGACTGCTCGACCGTGACGCCGGCGCGGAAGTTGTTCACGGCATCCGGGTGATTGAGGGCGGCGAGCGCGAAATCGGCGGCGGTGAACTGCCGTTGAGCCAGCAGCGACCCAAACACAAAGACCGGCTGGTTGCCGCGTTGCCACGATTCGGTGAAATCCACCTTCGGGAAGTAGCCCGCGCGAGCCTGGATCAGGCGCTCCGCGGCTTCCCGCTCGGCGGCGGCTGCCGACCCAGCCTCGGGATTCTGGGCGCGCGCCCGGGCGATGGCCTGCGTCAGCGTGAGCGGGGATGGGGTCTGGGCCGCGGCGGGCGCAGCCAGCCCAAGCCCTGCCACCAGGAGCACAGTCGAGAGGCGTCGTATCATCTCCCTGACAAGATTCATGACCACGAAAAATGTGACAAAGGCGGTTGGCGGCAGGAATGCCACCAAAAGGCAGCGGCTGAATCCCTTGCATACAGGCGCGGTGGACCCGGCGACCGACGAATATGCCGGACTCGTCACCGCGGCCGCCAGCGGCGACGAAGCGGCCCTCGAACGGCTGCTGATGCGGGCTCAAGAGGTGGCGTGGCGGTTCAGCACCTCGGTATGCGGACATGCCGACGACGCCGAAGACGCGATGCAGGAAGCCCTGATCAAGACGTTTCGCTACGTTGGCCGCATCAAGGATCCGGAGGCCTTCCGCCCATGGCTGTATCGCACCGTGCGCAACGCCTGCCTGATGGGGAGGCGGAAAAAGGTGGACGAACCGCGACGGCTGCAGTCGCTGGACGAGATGATGCCGGGGCCCGACCACCCGATCGGCATCGAGCCATCGCATCCAGGCAAGAACCCGGAACAATTGGCGGACAACGCCGGCCTTCGCCGCCGCTTGCGGAAGGCGTTGCGCCGTCTGCCCGCTCCCTACCGCGCGATTGTGTTCTTGCGGGAGATGGAGGGGCTGTCGACTCGAGAGGTCGCGAAGGTAATGGGGATTTCAGAAGACAACGTGAAGACTCGTCTGCACCGTGCCCGGGTGCAGCTCCAGGCGGAGTTGGGGGAGCAGGCGAAGTGACCGCGCCCAAACGCCCGTCTGCCCGCTGCCGCTCCCTGCTGCTGCAGGTGTCGCAGTACCTGGATGGTGACCTGACGCCCGCGCGGCGCAAGACCATCGAGCGTCACATCACCGAATGCGGATGTTGCGGAACGCTGGCCGGTCGCTTGAAGCGGACGATGGCCGCGTGCCGCGCCGAGGGGCACAAGCGTCCGCCCGTCGCGGTGAGGGCACGCGCCGCCGCGCGCATCAAGAAGCTGATGGCGCAAGACAGCGCCCGGTCTGCGCGCTCGGCGGGGCGACGTCGAGGGACCTAGAACTGAGTCCCAGCGAGCATCGGAAGGGGCTGAACCGTTGCCATCTCCGGCAATGTAGGAATGGTGAATGTCCGCCCGTCCGTATCCCTAATCACCGGGCCGAGGGCGTCGGCGGTGCGGGTCCAGCCGAGCCCGGCCAGTACGGCAAAAAGCGGTATGCCACCCAATCTCTTCGCCTCTTCCCGAAGAGACCGAAACCGGGCGGCCTTGTCTCGAGCAGTGCCTCCGTCGTTCGCGCCCTTGCATTCCAGAATGGCCCGGAGAACCCCCTTGCCATCGAACATCACGAAGTCGGGTGCTGGTTTCACGGTGAGGCTGAAGCGGGTCGCGATCTCTTCCTGGTTATTCGAACCAGTCCTGACGAATGGGACTTGCATCGCTACCAGTAGCTCTTGGACCGCGTCTTCGATCACGTCCCCACGTTTCGAGCTCGTCGCATCGAGCAGTTGCCGAAAGGCTCCGCCGTACTGGCGCTGGTGAAGAAACATCGCGAGAGGGACCCCGCCGGCGGCGTACTTCTGCACTGAGGTCCATCCGTCAATCGTGTCGGGCTTATCCGTCTTGAGACGGATCTCACTGCTTGGCGACGAACCGAACAGCTTTTTGCGCATCGTCTGGTCAATGACAGCTGCGCAATGCTTCAAGGTCCTTGGCTTGGCTGCCGAGCCGGTCTCAATTGCTCGCACGCGACTGGTGGTCACAGGGCGCTCACCCGGCCCGGTTGCGACAAGTGCTGTCGCGGCAGCGAACTCTTGCGCCGTGAATCCAATGATCAGCCGAAACACGCGAAGCGTCACGGGCGCATCCGTGAGCGCACGAACCAAGTCGTCAATGCCGACTTTCGAGAATCCGGCAGTTAGGTTGTGGGCGAGATCGTACGTGTGTTGGGCAAGCGGCAGTTCGTAGTCGTCATGCCAGTGGACGTAGGCGAAGTCAGGGGCAAGACTGGGGACGTACACTTGTCGAGCAATCGCGGAATAGACCTCTTGGTGCGACGCTGTTCCGAATTGCTCAGGAATCAGGCGTATTGCTGCGATTCGTGCGTCCCAGGTTGTTGCCTGGGCGACTGATTCAACGGCCTCTTCGAGTGTCATTGACCGATGGACTCAAGATCGCCCGAGCCTGTGCAATACGTTCGGGCAGGGCAGCTGAATACTTCCTGTCGATCTCCGTTGTAACCCAACGTCGGCCGAGGCTCTCGGCAGCAACCGCCGTTGTTCCCGTTCCACCAAACGGGTCGAACACGCATTGGCCTGGCTGAGTCAGCAGCCGGATGAAGAAGCTCGGCAACGCGATCGGAAAACGGGCCGGGTGCAGCGTTGGGTTTGGACTGAACTCCGGCTCAAGCGTTAGTAGCGTCGACGGCCGAACCATATCCGGCCCCGCCTGGACCCTCTTACGGCCTTGGCCCGATGGTTCATTGACGCGCTCGTAGTTGTGCGCAAGCCTGCGGCGCCGTGCCCTGTCCTTCGCATCCCATCGCGCAGGCGTCAGGCAATTCTCAGGGAAGAACTGCCACTTGGGCGTCTTGGCGAACTGGAAGCAGTACTCGACTGCGTCCTTCAGATATCGGTTAAATCGTCCGGGCGGCGGCGATGGCTTTCCCCAAACAAAATCCTCGCAAAAGAGATAACCCTGTTGGCGCAACCAGAACACCAATTCGTACTGCAGGACGCCACGCTCATCGCCCCTCCTCTTCGATCGATAGTTGAGAACGAAGCTGCCGTGGGGCTTCAGCTTCGTTAGGATGAGAGCCGTGACATCCATGAAGAAGCCTTGATACCAGTCTCGGTCGTACCTCTCGCCGTTTCCGTACTTGGGCTGGCCGTCGTAGGGGGGAGACGTGATGACCAGGTCGAGACTCTCGTCGGGCATGCTTCGTAGAATCGGCAGGCAGTCGGCGATAAACAGTTGCCCGAGGTCAGTTGCAAACGCTGGCTTCAAATTTGCGATCGTGGATGGCTTTCCTCGCGGAGCCCGGATGCGTTGTGTAACAGGTGGCAGTGCCATGTGGCTCAAATAGCAAGTAGCTCCGAAAGGCTAACAGATTCGCGACTGCACCGCCACGCTTGAACAGCTCAAAAGCTCGTAATCGGCACGTTCGCGGCGCACAGCGGACACGACGCCGCGGGGTAATTCGGCGGCGCCTTGTATTCGACCAGCGCCACGTTCGGCACATCCAGGCTCACACACGCCTCGCAGCGATCCACGATCTGCATGGTGCCGATGACGATGCCGCCGGCGGCGGCCACCAGATCCGCGCACTTGCGAAAGGTGGTGCCGGTATTCCGCACATCGTCCACAATCAGCACGCGCTTGCCGCGCATGCGCCGCGCATAGAACGGGCTCAGGCTCGGCCCGCCTTCCTGGTCGCCGAACGGGGCGAACGAGTACGAGGGATGCGTCATGGGCCGGCGGCCGTCGAGCAAGCCGGCCACGGTGTGTGCCAGCAGGGCGCCACCCGTCGCCGGACCGGCCACGACCTCGGCGGTCTCCACGAAGTCAGTGGGCATCACGTCGATCAGGTCCTGCGCCACACGCCAGATCGTCGAAGGCCACTGGAACAACTGGTGCGGGTTCAGGTAGAGCTTGCCGTGGAAGCCGTTGCCGTAGTCGAAGTGGCCATCCATCACCACTTCGAAACGGCGCATGTCTTCCAGCGCTCTGGCGCGGACCTCGTCGTGGCGGGCGTTTCCGGATGTGCTCATTTCAGTCCTGCTGCGGCATTCAAATAGACCGTTCGGCCACCGACGATGGTCGCGGCCACACCACCCTTGAAGGACCAGCCGTCAAACGGCGTGTTCTTCGACTTGCTCACGAGCTTGGTCTTGTCCACCGTGACCGGCAGGTCGAGGGCCAGGATGGTGATGTCGGCGGGCGCCCCGGCCGACAGCGATCCGCCGGGCACGTGAAGAATCTTCGCCGGATTCACCGACATCAACTCGACCATGCGCGACAGCGAGATCAGGCCGGTGTGCACCAGCCGGTCCAGCGTGATCGGCACGGCCGTCTCGAGGCCGACAATGCCGAACGGCGCGCGGTCGAACTCCACGTTTTTCTCGTCGTAGTGATGGGGCGCGTGGTCGGTCGAAATCACGTCCACCGTGCCGTCAACGATGCCGGCGATCATCGCGTCGCGGTCGCGGGCCTCGCGCAGCGGCGGGTTCATCTTGGTGTTGGTGTCGTAGGCGACCGGCGCCGCCAGCATGTCGTCGGTCAGTGTGAAGTGGTGCGGGCACACCTCGCAAGTGACCTTGACGCCGCGGCTCTTGCCCTGGCGGACCGCTTCGATGGTGGTCCACGCGCTCATGTGCGCGATGTGAATATGGCCGCCGGTCATCTCGGCGAGCAGGATGTCGCGACCGGCGGTGATGGCTTCGGCCACGCCGGGAATGCCGCGCAGGCCGAGCGAAGCGGCCACCGGGCCCTCGTGAGCGACGCCGTCGCCCTTGAGCGTCTGGTCTTCGCAGTGCTCGATCACGGGCATGTCGAACATGCTGGTGTACTCGAGCGCGCGCCTGGCCAGGAGCGCCGTTGCCACCGGCAAGCCGTCGTCGGTGACGGCGACACAGCCGGCGTCTCTTAGTTCCGCGATGTCGGCGAGTTCCTCGCCCTTCTGCCCGCGAGAGACGGCGCCGATCGGGTACACACGCGCCAGGTTCGCTTCCGCCGCCTTCTGCAGAATGAGCTTGGTGACACCGGCGTTGTCGTTCACCGGCTTGGTGTTCGGCATGCACGCCACGGCGGTGAATCCGCCGGCCACGGCCGAGGCCACGCCGGTCGCCACTGTCTCTTTGTGTTCCTGCCCGGGCTCACGCAGGTGCACGTGCATGTCGATGAGGCCGGGGCACACCACGAGGCCGGCCGGAATCTGGATCACCTCGGCGCCGTCGGCTGTCAGATCCTCACCTACCTCGGCAATGCGATCGCCGTCGATCAGCACGTCGAAGATGCCGTCGCGGCCGTTGGCCGGGTCGACGACGCGGCCGCCCTTGAGCAAGCGTTTCAAAGTGAACTCCCCGTCTAATGTGTGCTTAATCTGTGTCTAATCTGCGGCTGTCTAGTCTGCGGCTGCATTGGTCTGCGGCTCACCCGCCAGTAAGTACAGGACGGCCATCCGCACGGCGACCCCGTTGGCCACCTGGTCGAGGATGACTGAGTGCTTGCCGTCGGCCACTT
>CAYHCX010000008.1:64565-67292 GCA_964355095.1 uncultured Acidobacterium sp. | reverse complement strand
GCGCCATCTCGGCGGCACGATCGGGATCACCGCGATCCTCCACACGTGGGGCCAAACCCTCACGCAACACGTGCATCTCCATTGTCTGGTCACGGGCGGCGCCTTGGCGGCTGATGGTGCCCACTGGGTCAGCGGGCGCGCGGCGTTTCTCTTTCCGGTCCGCGCGCTGGCGGCCGTCTTTCGCGCGAAGTATTTGGCCGGCCTGCAGCGGGCGGGCGATGCCGACGAGCTCACCTTCGCGGGCGGCACCGCCGCGCTGGCCGATCGCCACACCTTCACCGGCTTCCTCGGTCAGCTGCGCGCCGTCGACTGGGTCGTCCATGTCAAGCGCCCCTTTGCCGGCCCCGAGCAAGTGCTCGAGTACCTCGGGCGGTACACCCACCGCGTCGCGCTCTCGAATCATCGCCTGGTCGATTACCGCGACGGCCGCGTTCGATTCCGCTGGCGGGACTATGCGGACCACGACCGTGTGAAGGTGATGACGCTCGACACCGACGAATTCCTCCGACGATTTCTCCTGCACGTGGTGCCGCGCGGCTTCATGCGCATTCGGCCCTTCGGCCTGCTGGCCAATCGCACACGGCGCGACCGGATCCGCCACTGCCGTGACCTGCTCGGCCAGCCGCCGACCGAGGAGGCCCCTCCCGAATCGTCGCATGCCCTTGTGCTCCGGCTTACTAACGTCGACTTGGTGCGCTGTCCGGTGTGTCGAGAGGGCCACATGCAGATCACCACGCGAGACGTGCCGCGCGGGCCACCGCCGGACACCTCATGACCGGTCACGCTCGCCCGTCCATCCTGGCGACCCGCGGACCCGTGTCCGGTCGGCCGTGCTGTGCCTGGCCACCGTCGAAGGCCTCGTCAGCGACCACGCATCCGGGCGCGACCGGCGTCGTGACCCGACGCCGTGCCCACGGCGTCCCGTCGTTGGTCCCTCCCGGCCGCGCACTCCGATCAAAAGGCACACCGCGTCACGCCCGACCCGCCTTACAATCCCCATAAGGTTTGCGGCGCTGAGCCACGCGGCTTCGTCCAACAGGGTTTATCCGCACGGCAGCGGCACGGATACTCGCCTGACCAGTGTGGCCGTGCGGATCAAACCCTATTCGTTGGGCCGACAACCGGGAGAACCATGGCATTGAGAATCGTAGTATTCGCGCTGCTTGTGGGCTGGGGCGTGGCCCCTGCGTTCGCCCAGCCGTATGCAGTCGACATTCACGTGGGATTCGCTCAGTGGAGTGAGTTCTACTACGAGAATCGCTCCACCGACGAACGAGAACACTTTCGAGATTGGGGAATCGGTGGCCGATTCTCTCTTGCGCCATTGCCGTCTGTTAATGTCGAAGCTGACTTCACGTACTATCCGAGTGCGTTTACAGACGAACCCCGGCTGGACCCAGGTGGGACGTTTAGTGCCAATCGTGTTGAGCTATTGGTGGGAGCCACTGTTGGTCCCCGCTTCGGCCGTTTCCGTCCGTTCGCGAAGGCCGCCGTGGGTCTTCTACATGTTGCTGGACAGCAGTTTGATTGCATAGACGTCTTTCCGCAACCGATCGAATGTGTGCTGATGACGGGCCACACCCTGCCCGCCTACGACCTTGGAGGCGGAGTCGAGGTGTCCACAACACCACTATCGTTTGTGCGGATCGACATGAGCCAACGTTTCTTGAAATACCCTGGGCCCTCGCGAACCGCCGACTTCACCCCGAAGCTAGACGGTTTTGTCGGGCACTCGCTTCGCCTCACGGGTGGCGTTGGCTTCCGTTTCTAGCAGGTCACAGGCAGAAGCGGCCCAAGGCGCTGCAGCCGACGAGCCGCGCTCCACGCAGGGCCAAGACGCAGCGACCCTCCCGCGCGGCTCGCGTCTGAGCGCCAGCCCGTTATGCGGACAGGAATTCAGGCAACGCCTCAGATTCGCAAGTGTTACCCCTTGTGGTAACATGATGATCTCGTGGGCAAACACCGACGAGGCGGTTACGTGTTCATCACCTGGAAAGGCGACCACCCTCCTCGGCATGTGCACGTGTATCGGGACGCCAAGTTGGTCGTGAAATGGGACCTGGACAACAGGACCGCGATGAAAGGTGTCGCGTCACGCCGCATCCTGGCGTTGATCGCCGAACTCGAAGCGGAGGGCGAACTGTGAAGATCCGGGCCGTGAAGCACAACAACCGCAAGAAGACGTTCGAGATTCGCACCTCGACGAAGACACTGGTGTTGCCATTTTCTCGGGCATTCCCGAGGCCGACGGTCGCGGATCCCGTCCGGGAGAGCTTCCTGGATGAGGAGGTTGGTCGGGAGGCCTTCACCTATGTGCTCGACTCCGGGCGCACCGGAACGGTACACGTGGAGCAGGTGCTCGAGTACAACCAGGATCCCAGCTATCTGCGGAACCTCTTGCTCTATCGGCTCACGATCGAAGCACAGAAGCGAGCCCATGCGAGTCCGCTCTCGAAACGCGAACTCGTGCGTCGGCTCGGCACATCGGCGACGCAGCTGTACCGGATTCTCGACCAGACCAACTACCGCAAGTCGGTTGACCAAGTCTTGGCGCTCCTCCAAGTGCTCAACTGCGAGGTCGACTTGGTCGTGCGCACGAAGAGCGCGTAATCTCGCGCCTTGGTGATCCCGCCGCGTCGGACACTGGGGCCACTTGAGTACTCCGACGGCACGAGGCCCAGAAACGCCATCAGTTGCCGGGGATGTTCGAAGCGTCGGATGTCACCG
>CAYHCX010000008.1:7319-64465 GCA_964355095.1 uncultured Acidobacterium sp. | reverse complement strand
GAGGCCGACCGCCGTGACAAACGACACACCGCGGAGCGCCTGCAGCGCGTCGACGACCGGTGCCCAGCGCCACGCCGGCGTGAGCTGGCGGAGTTGTTCCGTGAGCCGTTCGACGCGGCGTTCGGTTTCGTCGATCGTGTCGCGGTACTCCTGCAGCGCGATGTGTTGCGGGGCCAGCGGGAAACTGAGATCGGCGAGCCAGCGAGGTCGTGGTGTTGGCCATTCATGGACGCCAAGATCCATCACAATGGCAGGACCGGGCGTAAAGACCGATGCGAGAACACAGGTCACGCGGTTTAGCACGGCTTGCAGCCGACGGCGCGCAATGTGATGATGTCGGCGCGCTGCGGCTGAAGCCTGGCCGTTGTCTCAACTGGTCGGACGAGTAATCATGGCATTTGACTCAGGACATCAAGAACGCAGATGCCGGCACTTGCCAGGTGATCGTCCTGTTAGGATGTTCGATCACTTTCCCCCATTCGACCCCGTGTTGTTGTTTGCTCTAAGGAGCACCACCATGCACATCGCACTTCTTGCGCTTGCGATCGTCGCCACATTCACAGCGCCAGCGCACACTCAAGGCGCGGCAACCGGCATCGCCAAAGATGCTGCGCGTGGATCGAAGACTGCTCGATTGTCAGTCGACGCGCTGTGCGCACAGCTCACGCTCGATGAAGTCACCGCCATCATGGGCAAGGAGTTCGAGCGAAGGCCGGACTCGGAGCAATCGTTCCAGGAATGCAAGTACGGCGACAGCAAAGACAAGCAACGGGTTCGCTACTTCTCGCTCGGCAGCAGTATTGTGAACGAGGCGAGCTGGCGAAACATGGTGAAATCCGGCGGAAAAGGCAAGGTCACCGAGCGCGACGGCGTACTGGTGGGTCATCACCGCGGAAACGTGTTTGGCGCCCTCGACGATATCTGGTTCAAGGACAAGCAGGGTCACGCGCTGTATCTTCGTGTCAACGCGAAAATCACGGAGGATCAGGCGGTGGCGCTTGCAAAGGCGGCGATGAACTGAGGCCGCCGGTGCTGCAGGTGGGCAGCGAGCTTGCGAGTTGGCTGCAGGAGCAGCCGCAGCGAGGGGCGTCGAGGTTCGCTCTTAGCCTAACCTCAGGGGCTCATCACAACAGGAACGATCACCCGGCTGGCCGGCGGACCGCCCGACGCGCTCGGCTCGATCACTTCGAGATAGGCGAGCGCCGGCCTGGTCACCTTCGCGGTCACCGTGAACGACAGCGGGCCGGGGCCGTCCACGCCACCACCCTTCGCCGTGCCCCTCGCCAGCTCCTTGCCGCCGCGGACGGTCAGCGTCCACACCACGGTGCTCTCGAAGGTCCGCGAGCAGCCCGTGACGGCGAATCCGCCCTTCACCTTCGCGCCCGCGGCCGGCGCGGTCACCATCACGAACGGCTCGTCTTTCGGCACGTCAGCGCACGGCGTCTGCGCGAACGCCGGAGAGGCGCAAATGGCGGAGAGCATGACGACCAGCGTGAGTAATTGTGACATCTGTCAGTCCTTCCTGGCGAGGAGGTACCGCCCAAAGCCGGCGTCTCGCTGCAGCACGAAGTCCACGGCGCGATAGCCCTTGGCGAAGTAGGCCTGGAACATCTGCCGCACATGCAGGCGCCACTGCAGCGCCCGCTCCGGCGCCTGCTGCTGCATCAGGGTAAAACCGGTGGGGATCTCGATCCACAGCCGCCGTTGGTCCACCGTGAGGTCGATGCTCTTGACCTCGCGCCAGTTGCCATCCATGGCCGTGACGTTCACCACGGGCACCTCCCCTGCCTCATGAGACCGGGCTTGCGGGCCGGAGGTTTGCTCCAGCCGCCGCATCACGTGCGGGTCGGCGATGCGCCAGCTGACGATCAGGCGATCGGTGGGCGTGCCGCGGTGGAGCGCGCTGGTCGATTCGCCGTAGAAGTTCTCCGCGTACTCCTCGACCACGCCGCCCAACTTCGCGAAGTTGAGGTGCGCGTTCATGGCCTGCATGGGGTCGAAGGTCCACTCGATCAGCTCGTAGCCCTGCGCCAGCGCGCGGTCGCGCTGCTCCAGCTTCAAGCGGTAGCCCAGGCCGCCCCGGTATTCCGGGAGCACGCCTGTCATGTGGGACCACAGCATCGGCCGGCCGTCCTTCATGCCCACCACCGCGTAGGCGAAGCCAACCATGTGGCCGGATGGATTGAACGCGCCGATCAGCGTGGCGCCGCGCTTCACGGTGAAGATGAACACCGGGATCGTCACCACGTCGGCGCTGTCGGTATAGCCCCAGATGGCCTGCTCGAGGTCCACCACCTGGCGGAACTCCTCGATCGTCTTGAGGTCGCGAATGCGGATGTCAGTCATTGAAACGAGCCACGTCCTTCGTGGTTAGAGAACATCGGTCAGTTGCGCGAGCGTTTGGATCATCGGCACGTTCGCCGGCAGGGCCGGCGGCACCTCGCCCGCACGGCGGAGGAGCACGGCGCGCATGCCCGCCTGGAGCGCGCCCTCGACATCATGCTTCAGGCTGTCGCCCACCATCAGCGATTCGTTGGCCCGCACGCCCGCGCGCTCGAGCGCGGCGTCGAAGATGCTGCGGTGCGGCTTCATGAAGCCGTGTTCCGCCGACGACACCGACACGCGGATCAGGCCGGTCAGCGAGAAGTGCTCGGAAAAGGCGACCAGGCTGCGATGGGAGTTCGAGATCACGCCGACCGTCAGGCCGCTCTCGTGCAGGCTCCTCAACGCCGGCGCCGCATCGTCGTACATCTCGAAGTGGTGGTTCACCGCCCACTGATCGTAGATCTGCCGCGCCACTTCCGCCACGTTGGCGCCGCGGCCGCCCATGTGCTCGATGATCGACGCGGTGTAGTCGATGAAGAGGTCGTGGTTGTAGATCTGTTCCTCCGCATCGTCGAGGATGAACGCCGAAGCGGCGGTGGCGACGTCGAACCGCGACGGATCGACCGCGACCCCCATGGCCGCGCAGGCGAGGCGGTAGCCCTCGGCCTGGA
Organism: uncultured Acidobacterium sp.; assembly: GCA_964355095.1. Classification (GTDB taxonomy): domain Bacteria; phylum Acidobacteriota; class Vicinamibacteria; order Vicinamibacterales; family UBA2999; genus 12-FULL-67-14b. The sequence continues at coordinate 61,469 of CAYHCX010000008.1, read as the reverse complement.
ACATCGGACCGGGGTAGATCAGGGTGAAATCGACGTCGAAGAAAACGGCGCGGAGAGTGGTCACGGGTTCGGCGGAGAGGGCTGCCACGGCCCGGCCACGGCGATGGTGGCGCGAGCGGGATCGAGCAACCGGCGCGCGGTGTCGTTGGCGGCCTCGAGCGTCACCGACTGAATCAGGCCAGGCAAGCGGACATCGTAGTCCAGTCCCAGGCCGAAGAACTCGGCGTTCAGCAGGAACGAGGCGATGGCGGCATTGGTTTCGAGCTGCCGTGGCAGCGACCCCACCAGGTAGCTCTTCGACTCGTCGATCTCCTGCGCGGTGAAGCCCGACTGCACGACGGCGGCCAGCTCCGTGTCGATCGAGGCGATGGCCTTCTCGACGTTGGCGGCCGAGACGCCGGCGCGAATGGTGAACGGCCCGGCACCCAGGCTGGCGTCGAGCGAGCTGAACACGTAGTAGGCCATGCCTTGCCGTTCGCGAATGCTGTCGCCGAGGCGTCCGCCAATGGCGTATTGGCCGAGGGCGTTGTTCATCACCGAATACGCGGTGTAGTCGGGATTCGAGCGGCGGATGCCGACGAAGCCATACGCGATGTCGGCCTGCGCCTTGCTCATCATCGGCACGGTCACGAGGCGCCGCTCGGTGGGCGCAATCGCGTCGGGAACGGTTGGCGGCTCCGCCGCAACGTCCAGGGGGGAGGCTTGCCCCGCCGGCTTGTCCGCCGTAGCCTGGGCGAAGACGGAAGCCTTGGCGGAGGCGGGCCAGTCGCTGAACGCCTTGGCAATCGCCGCGATGGCCGCCTCTTCCTTTACGTCGCCGACGACGACGACCGTGATGGCGCCCGGCTGGAAGCCCTGCTGGTAGAACCGCACCAGGTCCTGCCGCTTGATGCCCTCGACTGATGCCACCGTGCCGCGCACCTTGCGCGCGTAGGGGTGCGGGCCGTAGAGCGCGCGGTTGAACGCATCCACCGCCATCGGCGCGGGGTCGTCTTGGTCCTGGCGGATCGAGGTGATCAGATCCGCCCGGCGCGTGTTCACCTCGGCATCCGGAAAGGCCGGGTGGCGGGCGATGTCGGCGGCCAGGGTCAGCACCGATCCGAAATCGTCGGCCAGGCAGGTGGCGCTGATCGCCATCTGGTGGCGGCCGGCCACGACCGACAGCGACGCGCCGCGGCCGTCGAGGTCGTCGGCAATCACCTCCGCGGGCCGCGTCACGGTGCCCCGATCGAGCACGCGCGCGCACAGGGCGGCGGTGCCTTCGCGATCGGGGGGATCGGAGTAGGCGCCGGCGCGAACGCCGACCAGCAGGCTCACGGCGGGCGTCGTGTGATTCGCCTTGACGATCACGGTGACGCCGTTTCCCAATACGACCCGCGACGGATGCAGCCCTTGGTCCGCCGTCATGGCCGTCCGATGTTCTCAATCCACACGCTCTCGATCTTACGTCAGGGTGAGTAAGGTAGACTCCACTCGTCCAGTGATATGCCCTTGACCGCCGGCACCCCCCTCGGCCCGTACGAAATCCTCGCGCCGATCGGCGCCGGAGGCATGGGAGAGGTGTACCGCGCGCGGGATACGCGGCTCGGGCGCGAGGTCGCGTTGAAGGTGATCGCCGCGGGCGCCACCACAGAAACTGACCGTCTCGCCCGCTTCGAACAGGAGGCGCGCGCCACGGCTGCCCTTAAGCGGTAGTCCGCCGTCTACCTGAGGCCGGCAAGGAGCTGGCCAGCGGGCGCCACGCGAATCCCTTCCGGCGTTTGGTAGTCGCGTGTTCCCTCTGCCGACACCTGCCAGGCATCACTCGCGGGATACTTGCCCTTCAAGTACCGCAGCGGTAGTGCGACCTCGCGGTCACCCGACTTGCATTCCACCATCAGCACCACCGACCGGCCCTCGACGACGACGAAGTCAACCTCGCGGCCATCGGTGTCGCGGAAGTAACGAAGCTCGAGGTCCCGCCCCTTGGTGTCCTGTTCGAAGTGCACCCACTTGAGCAGGTGCGACGCCACGAGGTTTTCGAACCGCGGCCCGGGCTCAGGTACCCGGGCCCAATCCCACTGGTAATGCTTGGTGGCCTTCTTGATGGCGCGGATCCGTGGCCCGCCAAGCGGCGGCACCCGGAAGATCGCGTAGAGCCGTTCGAGCACATCGAGCCAATTCGCCATCGTCTTGTGGTTGACCTGTAGCTCTTCCCGCAGACCGTTGATGGAAAGCGGTGACCCGACGAGGTGCGGCAGGCGCTGTACCAGCAACTCCAGGGATCCAAGGTCGTGCACGCGCTCCAGTGACGCCACATCGTCATGCACCAGCCGGCTGCCGTAGGCACGCGACCAGCGCCGGGCCGCCGCCTCGGATCCGCGGAGAAACGGTTCAGGGAAGCCTCCGAGGGTGAGCAAGCCCTGGAAATCTCGAGGAGTCGTCAGCCCTAACTCGGCCACACTGAACGGATGCAGGCGCAACAAGTGATATCTGCCCTGCAGCGAATCGCCGCCGTGGCGGTAGAAGTCGAGCCGCCCGCTGCCGGTGACCAGCAGGCGCTGTGACGCCGAACGTTTGTCGTACAAACCCTTCAGGTAGCCACGCCACTTGCGATATTTGTGAAGTTCGTCGAAGACCCATAGCTTCGAAGCCGGCAATTCGCGGGCGAGCAGGCGGCTGCGGTCCTCGGGGTCGTCCCAGCTGAGGTATCCGGCGGAGCCGCCAGGCAGGCTTCGCGCCAGCGTGGTTTTTCCCACTTGGCGAGGACCGGCGAGAAACACCATCTTCTCGCGGAGGTCGGCCAGCAACTGTGCCCGCAGGTATCGCGCCCGAGCCATTACAGACAAATTATACCGTTGTATAATTTATCTGCCTACAATTTACCCCCTCAAGGTAAGACGTCTGCGACACCAGGTTCGAACCAGCCAATCGTGCGATTTGCGGACGACAGGTACTTCACCGCCGCGGCGTGCACGGCCTCCGGTGTGACGGCCTCCAGCCGGGCGCGCAGCTCGTGATAGCCCCGCCACGACCCAATGGTTTCGAAGTAGCCCAACTGGTGCGCGATGTCGGTCACGCTGTCGGCGTCGTAGACGAAGCGCGCCCGCAACTGGGCGTTGACCTTGGCGAACTCCGCCGGCGTGATGCCGCCCTGCTGCAGGCGCTCCACTTCCTTGAGCACCACGTCTTCCACCGCCGCAAGCGACTTGCCTTCCGCCACGCTGGCGTTGATCGCATACAGGTAGGGATGCTCGGTCGGCATCAAGGCCCCGCCCACGGTGGAGGCGAGGCCGCCATCGACGAGCGCGCGGTAGAGCCGGGCGCTGCGCTGCGGCCGCGACACGCCGCCCATCGACCAGATGTTCAGCCCGGCGGCGCCGTTGAGCACGGCGTCGGCCACCAGCAGCGGGAAGAACGCCTCGTCGGCGAACGCCGGGGCGTGAAACACCGCTTTCCAGTAAGCCGTGGTGCCCTCCCTGCGCAGCACCACGCGCCGTTCCGCCTGCTGCTCGGGCTCCACCTGGCGGACGCGGGCCGGGCGCGATCCCGGGGCAATGCCGCCAAACTGCGCCTGCACGCGCTTCACCACGTCATCGCTATCGACATCGCCGACCACGACGATGGTGGCGTTGGAGGGCGCGTAGTAGCGGCGATAGTGCCCGTAGAGATCGTCGCGCGTCATGGTCTGCAGATCCGACAGCCAGCCGATGGTCGGGTGATGGTACGGATGCACCTTGAAGGCGGCGGCGGTGACCTCGGTATCGAGCAGCTGCTCCGGGTCGTTCTCGCCGCCGTGCAGCTCAGAAATGATCACGGTCCGCTCCGACTCGCAGTCGGCGGGGTCGTAAAGGCACGCGTCCATGCGCTCCGCCTCGATGAACAGCATCCGATCCAGCGCGTCCTTGGAGGCGGTTTCCAGATAGGTGGTCTGGTCGATCCAGGTGTAGCCGTTCCAGCTCCCCCCGAATTTCTCGATGATGCCCTTCACCTGGTCGCGGGGAATGTTGCGGGTCCCCTTGAAGTTCATGTGCTCGACCCAATGCGAGACGCCGGTGACGCCGGGGGTTTCGTCCTTGGACCCGACGCGATACCAGCACCACACCGACGCCAGCGGGGCGGTGTGGACCTCCTGCACCAGGACTTTCAAGCCGTTATCCAGGACCGTTTCACGAACCGTCACGTCTCCCCCAAGCCCCAGGTCTCAAGCCCCAAGTCCTCACAGTACAATACACAGATACCCATGTCCGACTGGAAAGAGACCTGCAACCTGCCGCGGACGTCCTTCTCGATGAAGGCGAACCTGCAGACGACCGAACCGGAAACCATCGCCCGCTGGGACGAAATGGATTTGTACGGGCAGATTCGGGCGGCGCGCAAGGGCGCGAAATCGTTCCTGCTGCACGACGGCCCGCCCTACGCCAACGGCGAGATTCACATCGGCACGGCGCTCAACAAGATTCTCAAGGACCTGGTCGTCAAGTCGCACAACATGCTCGGCTTCGACGCGCCCTACCTGCCGGGCTGGGACTGCCATGGCCTGCCGATCGAACTGAAGGTTGACCGGGAGCTCGGGCCGAAGAAGAAGCAGATGAGCACGGCCGACTTCCGCCGCGCCTGCCGGGCCTACGCCGAGAAGTACCTTGACATCCAGCGGGCCGGCTTCAAGCGCCTCGGCGTCATCGGCCTGTGGAACGACCCCTACAAGACGATGACCTTCACCTACCAGGCGGCGATCGTCCGCGCGCTCGGCAAGTTCGTCGAGCAGGACATGGTCTACAAGGGCAAGAAGCCCGTGCACTGGTGCACGCACTGCCGCACCGCGCTGGCCGAGGCCGAGGTCGAGTACGAGCCGCACACCTCGCCGTCGATCTACGTCGAGTTCCCGCTCAGCGACGACAGCCACGCCGAGCTGGCCCGGCGCGTGCCGGCACTGGCCTCATGGAGGGCGGGGGCTTCGCCTGCAGGGAGAGCGGGGGCTTCAGCCCCCGCTTCGGTCCTCATCTGGACGACGACGCCGTGGACCATCCCGTCGAATCTCGGCATCGCGTTCCATCCCGACTTCGAGTACGGCGCGTACGACATTGATGGCAAGGCGGTGATCATCGCCAAGGGCCTGGCTGAAAGCGTGAGCCAGAAGACCGGCCGCGCCTTCACGGCGCTGCTGGCCTCGTTCGAAGGCAAGGCCATGGAACGGCTGGTGTTCCGTCATCCGCTGTACGCGCGCGACTCGCTGGGCGTGCTCGGCGACTACGTCACGCTCGAAGCCGGTACCGGCGCGGTGCACACCGCGCCCGGCCACGGCGCCGACGACTATCACAGCGGCGTCAAGTACGGCCTCGAGATCTACGCGCCGCTCGACCCCGGCGGGCACTACAACGAGTCGGTCGAGTTGTTTGCCGGGCTCAAGGTCTGGGACGCCAACCCCAAGGTGGAGGCCGCGCTCAAGGAGCGGGGTTTTCTCTGGTCGCGTGAGGACTTCGAGCATTCCTACCCGCACTGCTGGCGGTGCCACAACCCGGTGATCTTCCTCGCCACCGCGCAGTGGTTCATCGCCATGGACGCCAATCACCTGCGCGAGCGCGCGCTCAAGGCGATCAACGACACCCGCTGGATCCCGTCGTGGGGCCAGGCCCGCATCGAGGGCATGATCGCCAACCGGCCCGACTGGTGCATCTCGCGCCAGCGCGTGTGGGGCGTGCCGATCCCGGCCATGGACTGCGTCAAGTGCGGCCACCCGGTGCTCACCAAGGCGCTGGTGGACAAGGCCGCGGCGGTGTTCGACGTCTACGGCGCCGACGCCTGGTACGAACGGCCGGTCGAGGAATTCGTGCCGGCCGGCATGGCCTGCACCGAGTGCGGCGGCACCGAGTTCGAGCGCGAGGGCAACATTCTCGACGTGTGGTTCGACTCGGGCTCGAGCCACGAGGCCGTGCTGCCCTTCCGCGCCGACCATCACTGGCCGGCCGACATCTACCTCGAAGGCAGCGACCAGCACCGCGGCTGGTTCCACAGCTCGCTGCTGGTCGGCATCGGCACGCGCGGGCGGGCGCCCTTCAACCAGGTGCTCACGCACGGCTTCGTCATGGACGAGCAGGGCCGCAAGATGTCCAAGTCGCTCGGCAACACCGTCTCGCCCCAGGACATCATCAAGCAGACCGGCTCCGAGATCCTGCGGCTGTGGGTGTCGATGGTCGACTACCGCGAAGACACCCGCATCGGCAAGGAGGTCCTCGCCCGCACGGTGGAGGCGTATCGCAAGATCCGCAACGTCATCCGCGTGCTGGTGGCGAACCTCTATGACTTCGATCCAAAAGACGACGTCGTGCCGAAGGCGCGCATGCAGGAGATTGACCGCTGGGCGCTGGCCAAGTACGCCGACGCCGCCGAGCGGATCGTCAAGGCCTACGAGGATTACGACTACCCCGGCATCTTCCAGGTCGCCAGCCACCTGATCGCCGTGGACCTGAGCGCGTTCTACGTCGACGTGACCAAGGACCGGATGTACACCTTCGGCGCCAGGTCGGACGCCCGCCGCTCGGGCCAGACCGCGATGTTCATCATCGTCGACGGCCTCGCCCGCCTGCTCGCGCCCATCCTGTCGGTGACGATGGACGAGTTGTGGCGGATGCTGCCGGGCGACCGTGAAGCCTCGGTGCACATGGCGCTGTTCCCCACCGGCCTCGAGCAGTGGAAGGACGCCGGCCTGATCGAACGGTGGGCGTCGCTGGCCGCCGTCCGCGACCAGGTCAACCTGCAGCTCGAAGAGAAGCGGAAAGACAAGACCATCGGGGCCAACTTGTCGGCACGAGTGATCGTGGAGCAGGACGGCGCGACCGCGGCGCTGCTGGAGAGCTATCGAGAGTTTCTGCCGACTCTGTTTGGTGTGTCGGAGGTCGAACTCAAGCCCCAAGCCTCAAGCCCCAAGCCTGACGGCGGCCTTCGAGTTGAAGTCGTGAAGGCCGAGGGCGCGAAGTGCGAGCGCTGCTGGCGTTACGTTCCTGACGTGAGCCAGCAACCCGACCGCGCCGGCCTGTGCCCGCGCTGCGTCGAAGCCCTGGCCGAGCCGGTGAGTCTTTAATGAACTGCTTCGAACGCTCAGATCGCCGCTCCGTTGTCGCGGCTCGTGGTCAGGTAGTGGCGAATTGGTAGGCGTGCTGGCGTCACGACGGCTGGAACTCTACGTCGCGGTGACCGTGGTGATCCTCGATCAGATCACCAAGGCCCTGGTCCGGCCGGCGCTCGCGCTCCACGAGAGCATGGTCGTCATCCCCGGCTACGTGGACCTGACCCGCGTGCACAACACCGGCGCGGCGTTCGGCATGCTCAACTCGGTGGATTTTCCGCTGAAGACGGTGGTGCTGTCGCTGGTCGCCGTCATCGCCCTGGGCGGCGTCGCATGGTACGCTGCTACCGTGCCGCTGGCCGATCGGCTGGCCCGCATCGGCATTGCCGGCGTGCTCGGCGGCGCCATCGGCAACCTGATCGACCGGGCAACGGCCGGCTACGTTCTGGATTTCGTGGACGCTTACTGGAACGGGTGGCACTTCTGGGCCTTCAACGTGGCCGATGCCGCCATCACGGTGGGCGTGATCTTCATGATTCTCGATATTCTTGGGCTGGGAAGACGTGCATCCAATCCTGTTTAACGCTGGACCGATCACCATTTACTCCTACGGTGTGCTGCTGGCCGCCGCGTATCTCGCCGGCCTCTGGCTGGCCGTGAAGCGCGCGCGGGCCGCCGGCATCGACGGCAACCGGATCATGGACCTGCTGATCTGGGTGATCATCGCCGCCCTGGTCGGCGCCAAGGCGCTGCTGTTCATCGTTGACTTCCAGCACTTCACCAGCAGCTGGGAAGAGTTCACCACGCTGTTGCGATCGGGCGGCGTCTTCTACGGCGGCCTGATCGCCGCCATCGTCGTCTGCGTCTACCAGTTGCGGAAGCACCGGCTGGCGCTCTGGCCGTCGGCCGACCTGTTCGCGCCCGGCATCGCGCTCGGCTACATGGTGGGCCGCCTCGGCTGCCTGATGGCCGGCTGCTGCTACGGCAAGCCGACCGAGGTGGCATGGGCCATCACCTTCACCGACCCCGCCGCCAACTTCAACGTCGGCACGCCGCTCAACGTGGCGCTGCACCCGACGCAGCTCTACGAGTCGGCCGCCGGCCTGGTGATCCTGATCGCGCTGCTCGCGCTCGAGAAGCGCCCGGGCTCGTTCGCCGGCCGCACGTTCTGGAGCTTCGCCTTCCTCTACTCGGTGCTCCGCTTCATCATCGAGTTCTTCCGCGGCGACGATCGCGGGCTGGTGTTCGACATGCTGTCGACGTCGCAGTTCATCTCGGTGGTGCTGGCCCCGCTGAGCCTGGTCATGCTGTGGTACCTGAGCCGCGCCAATCGTCCGGCCGCACCTGAAACAGCGGATGCCGCGCGCGGTCCCCGGAAACCCCGGTTTGCATGAGCCAGGGCAAGGGACCAGGAACAAAGGTCCGGCGCAAACGCGGTGACGCGGCGGCGCCGGCGCCGCCACCACCGCCCGCCGTCGCGCGGCCCGCGCTGCCGTCCGTGCAGTTCACCGCTGACGCCGACAACCAGGGCGACCGGCTCGATCGGTTCCTGGCCGGCGAGATCGCGGACTACTCGCGATCGCAGATCCAGCGGCTGATCGAACAGGGCCACGTCACCCACTCGCGTTACCAGCAGGCCAAGGCCAACTCCGACATCCGCCAAGGCGACGTGATCGCGGTGGCATTGCCCGAGCCGACGCCATCGGCGGCGCAAGCCGAGAACCTGCCCATCGAGATCCTCTTCGACGACGCCGACATCGTGGTGGTGAACAAGCCGGCCGGCATGGTCGTGCATCCGGCGGCGGGCAATCCGTCTGGCACGCTGGTCAATGCCCTGCTCCACCACGTCAAGGACCTGAGCGGCATCGGCGGTGAGATCCGGCCGGGCATCGTGCATCGGCTCGACAAGGGCACGTCGGGCGTGATGGTGGTGGCCAAGAATGACGACGCGCACCGCGAGCTGACGCGGCAGTTCCACGACCGCGAGGTCGAGAAGGAATACGTGGCGCTGGCCTGGGGGCTGGTGCAGCAGCGCAAGCGCATCAACGCCAGGATTGGCCGCGACCCCAAGAACCGCGTCAAGATGTCGACGCGCGCCAGCCGCTCGCGGGACGCCATCACGCGCGTGACCTGGTCGCGCGACCTGCAGGGCGTCACGCTGCTGCGCGTGGTGATTGCGACCGGCCGCACGCACCAGATTCGCGTCCACCTCAGCGCCATCGGCCATCCTATCGTCGGTGATTCGCTCTACGGCGGCGTCCACCGGCGCGTGCCGCATCCGCTGAAGGCGGTGACGCGGCTGACCCGCCCGTTCCTGCACGCCGAGCGGCTGGTCATCACGCATCCGCGAACCGGGGAGCGCATGGAATTCACGGCGCCGATTCCCGCCGACCTCGAAGCGATTGCCTACGAGCTGGCGCCGCCGGAGATCCGCGAGACCGTGTTCGCGCGAGTGTCGATCGCCGACCCTTCGACAGGCTCAGGGTCGTCCCGAGCGGAGTCGAGGGACGAAGAAACCCACCACGACGAAGACGGCGAAGACGACGGCGACGAGTAGACGGCGGCTGGCGGGGCTGTGCCACACTGGGGCCATGCTCAAGCTCGTGACGGCCGTCATCCTGTTCGCAACGCTGTGCGCGCCGGTCCACGCGCAGGGGCCCGCCAAGAAACGGCCGCTCGGCCCCACCGTCAACACCACGACCCATCGCGAATTGCTGCCGGTGATCAGCCCCGACGGGCAGACGCTGTGGTTCATCCGCGAAGGTGCGGACACCGCGATGGGCGATCGCGTCACCAGCGAACTCGAAGCCAACCTCAAGACGCTCGAGGCGCAGCTGGAAAAGCTGCCGCCCGAACAGCGGAAGATGCTCGAGGACGTGATCAGGCAGAATCGAGCCGCCGCGCCCAGGCTCGCCACGGCCGGGCCGGTCAAGCAGACGGTGTTCAAGTCCACGCGCCAGTCGGATGGATCCTGGGGACCGGCGCAGCGGCAAGCCGCTCCCCTCAACAACGAGGTGTCGAGCTCCGGCGTGGTGACCGCGCTGCCGGACGGCAACACGCTGCTGGTCGGCACCTGGAAGGCCGGCGATCCGTTCGGCGACTTCGCGAAGCGGATCGATCCGAACGTGAACCTGCTGGACGTGCTCAAGGCGGCGGCACCGGGTTCGAAAGCGGCGCCGCCCCCGCTGGTCGCTCCGGATCCGGCGCGCGACGACCAGAACAAGGTCATCGGCTTCAGCCGGCGCAGCGGCGCGGCGTGGAGCGATCCGCAGCTCCTGAAGGTGATCGGCTACGCGCACCAGGCCGGTGTCCGCAGCGACTACTTCCTCGCGCCCAACGGCCGCGCGCTGATCCTCTCGCTCGTCAACAGCGAGAGCCAGAACCGCAGCCGCGACCTGTTCATCTCATTGATCCAGGCCGACGGTCGCTGGTCGAAGCCGGCCAACGTCGCCACCCTCAATTCGCCGCAGGAAGAGATTTCGCCCTGGCTCGCGCCCGACAACCAGACGCTGTATTTCTCCTCCGGCCGCGCTGGCGGGCTTGGTGAGAACGACATCTGGATGTCGCGGCGGCTCGACGACAGCTGGCTCAAGTGGTCGGCGCCGCAGAACCTCGGCGCCGACATCAACACCAAACAGGCGGACATGAACCTGGCCGTGGACGCCACCGGCCGGATGGCATTCATGTCGCTGGGCGAGCGCGGCAAGGAGGACCTCTACGAGTTCGAGTTGCCGGCACAAATGCGGCCGCTGCCGGTGGCCTTCGTTCGCGGCACGGTCACCGATCCGGCGGGCAAGCCGGTGCCGGCTGCCATCCTGTATGAGTTTCTGAAAAACACGCTGCCTGCCGGCCAGGCCGGCGCCAACCCGCAGGACGGCAAGTATCAGATCGCGTTGCCGATTGGCGAAGACTACGGCTTCCGCGCCTCGGCGTCCGGCTACATCGCGATCAGCGATCGCACCGACTTGCGGCAGGCCAAGGATCAGCAGGTGTTCGAACGCAACCTCGTGCTGATACCGATCGCGACCGGCGTGCCCATCCGCCTGAACAACATCTTCTTCGACACCGCAAAGACCGAGTTGCTGCCGGAATCGCGCGCCGAACTCGATCGCCTGGCCGCACTGCTCGGTGACATGCCCACCATGCGCATCGAGATTCGCGGGCACACCGACACGGTGGATGACGACGCGTTCAACTTGAAGCTGTCGGAGGGCCGCGCCGCCGCGGTCGTGGCCTTCCTGGCCAAGGCCGGCATCGCCGGCGCCCGGCTGCAGTCGCGAGGGTTTGGCGAGTCGCAGCCGATTGCGCCGAACGACACCGAGAAGAACCGCTTGCACAACCGCCGCGTCGAGTTCGTGATCCTGTCGCGGTAGGGATCAGCGGCGGTAGCGATCTTCAAGGAAGCCGTGGACCATGAAGCCGTAGCGCACCGACGCGGCGGAGTGTAGTAACGTGCCGCCCATGAATCGACGCGCCTTCATTTCGGTGAGTGCCGCCGGCGCCCTGGGCCTGCTTCACGGCTCGCCGCTCGCCGCGCGGGAGCCGGCACCGGCGAGGGCGTGCGCGGCATGTTCCCGCTGGCCGAGGAGTTCGGCGTGATCATGACCGCCCCTGAATCGCGCGGGCTCACCTGGGGCCGGTCCATTCCCGGGTTCGACGACGATGTCCGCTAACTCGGGCCGGCGTATCGCCACGTCGCCGGACGAGATCCGGGCGGCCTTCAAGTGGTTGGTCGAATCCAAGCCGCAGTGAGCGAACGCATGGACAGCCAATCCGCCAACCTCCTGTCGCGCACCGTGGTCCACAGCGGACGCATCTTCCGCCTCGAGATCGATCGCGTCACGCTGCCCGGCGGCCACACCATCGACATGGAACTGGTGCGGCATCCCGGCTCGGTGGTGTTGCTGCCGGTGCCGGAACCCGGATCGATCATCCTCATCCGCCAATACCGCTACGCCATCGATCGGTGGATCTGGGAACTGCCGGCGGGGACCCTCAAGCCCGGCGAGGACCTGGTGGCCGCGGCGGCAAGGGAATGCGAGGAAGAGATCGGGCTGGCGCCAGGACGAGTCACGCGGTTGCGAGGCTATTACCCGACGCCGGGATTCTGCGATGAGGAGATGACCTACTGCCTCTGCGAGGAACTGCGTCCCCCCGCGCCGGACTCGACGGTGCGGAAAGACGAGGACGAGGACATCGAGCCGCGCACGTTCACGGTCGGCGAGGCGCGCGCGCTGGTGGCCTCCGGCGAGATCGTGGACCTCAAGACGCTGGCCGGTTTGACGCTCGTCTAGGAGGCGTTGGTGCCTCGGCGCGTTCCAAGCCTAGACTATTGGTTCCAATATGGAACAATCATAGATAAGTGATTTGTTTACATGTAGTTAACGAAACAATTACCACGGCAGCCGATTTTGTTTGTTCTATATTGATACTACAGTCATTATTGTCATGTCGATTACGGTTTTGTTGAGCGAGCTGGATCGGGAGATTAAGGCCACAAACCGCCGTTTCTGGCCTTCTTTGGCCAAAATTAGCGATCTGTCGAAAGTGGCAGCTCACTTGCTATGTGTGTGGGCAGGTGACCGACATGAACGCCAACAAATTCGCTCGATGGATCTTCAACCTGACACTCGCGCTGGTGCTGCTGGCAGCGGCTTCCACCACCGCACAGGCGCAGTCCCGCGACACCCGCGCTTCTTGGATGGCCGCCTCGTCGAACCAAGGCGTGTTGGCCGGGAACACCTGGGGACGGCTCACCCTCATCGATGGCGTGCTGACCTTTCAGTCGTCGAACTACGGCTGGCGTATCGCGCTCTCGGAGATCACGCGAATCCAGTCCAGCAAGGAAGCCGCGCGCGCGTTCGAGGTTGAGACCGTGACTGGCCAGCGCTACTACGTCGGCATCCTGGACCGCACGATGACCATGGCCTCGCCCGGCAAGGCCATCCAGATGCTCCAGCGCGCGGTGCGTGAAACCCCGCCGACGATCAGCCGGCCGACCATGGTCGCCGCCGCTGGTGGCGGCAGCGACAGGTAGTCTCGCCGCACCGTTTGCCGGCCGGCGGGGGGTCCTCGGGAATGCCGGCTTGATTCCCGGCGCGTGAGACCTCACAATCGGGCGTCCAAGGAGACGCCCAATGACCGCCACCCGCCGCCGTTCCGCCATTCTTTCCGGTGCAGCCTTCGCCAGCTTCGTGGGCGTGAGCTTGGTCGCGCAAGCGCCCCAGGGGCCAGCGGCCCCGCCGCGTGGCGCATCCGGGCCGCCCGAGCACGCCAAGGTCACGCCGATCAACAACCTCCCCAACCCGTACGAAACCGTCCGCAACTGGGGCACGCTCCCCGATGGACGGAAATGGGGCTCGGTCAGCGCGATCAGCGTCGATGCCGATGGCAAGCACATCTGGGCCGGCGATCGCTGCGGCGCCAACTCCTGCGCCGGCTCGAAAGTGGATCCCATCGTCAAGCTGGATCCGGCCGGCAAGGTCGTGCAGAGCCTCGGCGCCGGGCTCATTCTCTGGCCCCACGGCATGGACGTCGACAAGCAGGGCAACGTGTGGGTGGTCGATGCCCGCTCGGCCACGGCCGCGGAGCTGAAGCAGTTTCCGGATGCGGCGGGCAAGGGCCACACGGTGCTGAAGTTCAGCCCGCAGGGAAAGCTGCTGCTGACGATTGGCACGCCGGGTGAAGCCGGCGAGCCGCCGGCGAAGCTCACCGAGCCCAACGACGTGATCATCGCGCCCGATGGCAGCATCTTCGTGGCCGAGGCGCACAACGCGCAGTACCTGGACACGGCGGACCAGCCGGGCGCCATCGGCCGCATCTCGAAGTGGTCGGCCGACGGCAAGTTCATCAAGACCTTCGGCACCTTCGGCTTCGGCGCGTCGCAGTTCCGCGGGCCGCACTCGCTGGCGTTCGACTCGAAGGGGCGCCTGTTCGTGGCGGACCGCGGCAACCGCCGCATCCAGATCTTCGACCAGGAGGGCCAGCACCTCGACACGTGGTACCAGTTCAGCCGTATCAGCGGGCTGGTCATCACCCGCGACGACACCCTCTACGCGATCGACTCGGAGTCGGACGACAACTACAACCCGGGCTGGCGCAAGGGCCTGCGCGTGGGCAGCGCGCGCACCGGCGAGGTGTGGTACTTCGTGCCCGAGCACGTGTCGAAGCAGGCCTCGGGCATGGGCGGTTACGGGTCGATGGGCGAAGGCGTCGCCGTTGACGGCCAAGGCAACGTTTACGCTGGTGAGGTGGGGCCGATCCAGGGGCTCACCAAGTTCATTCCGCGCTTGAAGCGCTGAGGTTTACCGATGGCTCGCTCGATCACCGCAAGCATCACCGCTCTCGTCGTCGTGTTGGTCGCGCTGGTCACGGCCCAGCAGGCCCCGGCCCCGGTGGACGATGCGGCGCTGGCGAAGGCGGAGGCGCGGAACCAGGACTGGGGATACCTGGGACTACACCGGCGGCCTACCGCGACCGGGGCGCATGCCCCGGCCGCGACTTGTGGATGGACGCGGCCGGTCGGTCGGCGTTCTTCTTCTTCGGCCGATCGTTCTCCTGCACCAGCGCCAGCAGCAGCACCTCGTCGATGGTGCTGACCAGGTGAATGGTGAGGCCCTTCAGCAATTCCTCGCCGAGGTCTTCACGCACGTTCTTCTCGTTCTGCCGCGGCAGGATCACTTCCTTGACGCCGGCACGCTTGGCAGCCAGCACCTTTTCCTTGATGCCGCCGACCGGCAGGACCTTGCCCGACAGGGTGATCTCGCCGGTCATCGACAGGTCGCCGCGCACCGGGCGCCGGGTCAGCTCCGACACCATCGCGGTGACCATGGTGACGCCGGCCGACGGACCGTCTTTGGGGATGGCGCCCGACGGCACGTGCACGTGCAACTCGGAGTGCTTGAAGAACTCGGGATCGATCTGCCACTCGGTGGCATGCGCCCGCACCCATGACAGGGCGGCGCGCGCCGATTCTTTCATCACGTCGCCGAGCTGTCCGGTCAGCGTCAGTGAGCCGTTGCCCGCCATGCGGGTGGCCTCGACGAACAACACGTCGCCGCCCACCGGCGTCCAGGCCATGCCCGTCGCCACGCCCGGCAGCTTGGTGCGGTCCTTCACTTCCTCTTCCATGAAGCGGAACGAGCCCAGCAGTTGCTCGACGAACTCCGGCGTGACCCTGACCTTGTCGGTGCCGCCTTCGGCGCGGCGCCGGGCGATCTTGCGGCAGATCGCGCCGATCTCGCGCTCGAGGTTGCGCACGCCCGCTTCACGCGTGTAGCCGCGGATCACCGCGCGCAAGCCGGCGTCGGTGAACACCACCTGCTGCTTGTTCAGCCCGTGGTTGTCGACCTGCTTGGCGACGAGATGATCGCGCGCGATGGCCAGCTTTTCTTCCTCGGTATACCCGGGGAGCTCGAGCACTTCCATGCGGTCGCGCAGCGCCGGCGGGATCGTGTCCAGCACATTGGCGGTGGTCACAAACAGCACTTCCGAGAGGTCGAACGGCACGTCGAGATAGTGATCGCGGAACGTGTTGTTCTGTTCCGGGTCGAGCACCTCGAGCAGCGCGGACGAGGGATCACCCCGGAAGTCGGCGCCGAGCTTGTCGACCTCGTCGAGGATGAACACCGGGTTCTTCGACTCGGCGCGGCGCAGGCCCTGGATGATCTGGCCGGGCAGCGCGCCGACGTAAGTGCGGCGATGGCCGCGGATCTCCGCCTCGTCCCGCACGCCGCCGAGCGAGATACGCACGAACTTGCGGCCGAGCGACTGCGCGATCGAGCGCGCCAGCGACGTCTTGCCGACGCCGGGCGGGCCGACGAAGCACAGGATGGGCCCCTTCATGCCGGGGTTGAGCTTGCGCACGGCGAGGTATTCGAGAATGCGATCCTTGGCCTTGTCGAGCCCGGAGTGCTCGGCGTCCATGATGCTCTTGGTTTTCTTGAGGTCGATGACCTCGTCGGTCCGCTTCGACCACGGCAGCGCCACGATCCAGTCAAGGTAGGTCCGGGCCACCGTGTATTCCGCCGCGGCGGCGGGCATCTTCGAGAGCCGATCCAGCTCGCGCAACGCTTCCTTCTTCACCGGGTCGGGCAGCCCGGCCGCTTCGAGCTTGGTCCGCAGTTCCTCGATCTCGCGGGTCTGGTCGTCGCCTTCGCCGAGTTCCTTCTGGATCGCCTTCAGCTGCTCGCGCAGGAAGTAGTCGCGCTGGTTCTTGCCGACCTCGGACTGCACCTGGCTCTGGATCTTCGAGCCGAGCTCGAGGACCTCGAGTTCCTTGATCAGCAGGCGGTTGAGCACGTCGAGCCGGGCGCGGACGTCCAGCGTCTGCAGCACTTCCTGCTTGGTTTCGGTGCCGATGGTGCCGAGCCCGGAGGCAATGAAGTCGGCGAGGCGGCCCGGGTCGGTGATGTTCGAGGCGAGGGCCTGCAGGTCGTCCGACATCAGCGGCGACAGCGAGACGATCTGCTGGAAGTTAGCCTTGATGTTGCGCTGCAGCGCGTCGATCTCGAGGCGATCTTCGTCCTTCAACACCTCGATCGCTTCGCTGGCGCGGCCCTTCAAGTACGGCCGCGTCGCCGTGACCTCGTCGAGGCGGACGCGGGCGAGGCCCTGCACGATGATGCGCAGGCTGCCGTCCGGCAGCTTGAACATCTTATGGATCTGGCTGGCGGTGCCGATTTCGTGGAGGTCGCTCTGCCCGGGCTCGTCCTCGCCGGCTTCGCGCTGCGCGAACACGGCGATGGTCTGGCCGCTGGCCACCGCTTCGTCAATCAGCTTGACGGAGCTTTCGCGGGCCACGGCGAGCGGCATGAACGCCTGCGGGAACAGCACGGTGTCGCGCAACGGCAACACCGGCATCTCGGGCGGCACGCTAAAGGTCGCGGTATCCGACCCGCTTGGATCCAACGGCTCGAGTTGATTGCTCACGATGCCGCCCCTCCCGGGGCGATGGGAAGTTTGAAGTGTGAAGTTGGAAGTGTGAAGTACTTCTGACTTCCAACTTCCAACTTCCAACTTCTGAAAGTGAGCCGGAGGCGGGACTTTAACAGGCCCCGCCACCGGCGGAGCCTGTGACAGGACGCCGGGTGTTATCCCCGCATGTCGAAGCCGAGGCTGGACGAACCGCGGCGCGCCTGGATGCGTTCGCGCTGCTGGGCCATCTCGCGGGCTTCTTCGCAGTCTTTGCAGCGGACGGCGAAGGGCAGCGCGCGCAGCCGGGGCTGGGCGATCTCTTCACCGCACTCGAAGCAATGACCGTAAGTGCCCTCTTCGAGGCGCGACAATGCCTCGTTGATCTTGTTCAGCGTCTCCGCCTTCATCTGGATGAGGGCGAATTCAATGTCTTCCTGAATGTCGACCTCAGAGGTCTCACCAGGATCGAGGACTTCGCGGTCCTTTTCAGAGCCCTCGGCGCGAACATCGCGGATCTTGCCCTGAACTTCGTTCAGGATCTCGCGCTGACGCTCGATGAGCATCCGCTTCAACTCGTCGTACCGTGCCCCGACGGGCACGTCCGCTACTGCGACGTTCCGCTTCTTTGACTTGGCTGCCATGACTTCAGCCGCTCCTTCCGACTTCACCCTTTTGGGGAAGCTATTAAATTGCCCCGCTCTTGCGACCGTCTATAAGCAAGAGCGATGCCTATGAACCTGACCGAACTTGAGCTTCCAATTACCGATATGAGCGACGGAAAGGATGACTGGGGATATGAACCGGAGAGCTTGAAAGTGCCTGCCGTCCGCTTGCCCGACGACGGGCCCTGCCCTGGTCTTCCATGTCTATCGCGTTTGTTATCAGAGGCTTAACAGCCACTGCCGTTTCCGAATATCAGCGGTCCGAACACCGTTTACTGAAGATTAGACGCCGGACCCGCGTTTTGGGTTCTCCCCTGTATGTGTCACTTATCGGGGACACCCACAAACCGGGAAAAGGTAGCATATGGACATACTGTGTGGCAACAATTACACTCCGCCTACGCGGCCAGCCTTTTGATGGGCCGCTACGGCGAGACCTCGCCGTAGCTCGCCCGAAAACGCCGCGAGCGGAGGCGGGCCGCCTTCACAAGGGGCACCAAATGACGTGCCCCTTGTGTCAGAAACGCCCCACCAAGCGGGACTGCCCCCGCACTGGGCCGGGAAATTTGTCCCACCTGCTGCGCCACCAAACGGCTCATTGATATTTCCTGCCCGGCTGATTGCCGGCACCTGGAGGCCGCCCAACGCCACCCGGCGGCCGTGGTCAGACGGCAAATCGACACCAGGGCGCGCCGGCCCGGCCCGAGGCCAGCCGGATCATCGGGGTCTGAACCCGATAGAGAATCCGGGGAGGGGTCTGACCCCACCGCGGCCCTGCGAAGGGGCCAGACCTCTCGGGCAGAACCTGCTCGGGGTCAGGCCCCGTACTGATAAGATAGGGGTTTCTTCAAGGAGCCTGTTTAATGGCAATGCGCTGTGAAATCTGTGGCAAGGGTCCGGTGGTGGGCCGCCGTGTCTCTCACGCCCACAACGTCCGTCCCCGCCGCTTCGAGCCGAACCTCCAGACGGTTCGTGCGGTCGTCGATGGCGCCACCAAGCGCGTGAAGGTCTGCACGCGCTGCATCCGTTCGAGCAAGATCGTCAAGGCGGGGTCGAACAAGAACGTCAAGGCCGCCTAAATGCGGGAACTGGTGACGGCAGCCGGCGCGGCCAAGGCCATCGGGCCTTATTCGCCGGCGCTCAAGGTCGGGAACCTGCTGTTCCTATCGGGGTCGATTCCGCTTGATCCCGTCACCGGCCAGATCGTGGCCGGCGACATCACCGCCCAGGCGGCGCGCGTGATGGAAAACATCAAGGCGCTGCTGGCGGCGGCCGGCGCGGACTTCTCGCACGTGGCGCGCACCACCGTGTTCATGGTGGACCTCGGCGAGTTCGCCGCGATGAACGACGTCTACGCGAGCTACTTCACGGCGCCGTTCCCGGCCAGGTCCACCGTGCAGGTGGTGAAGCTCCCCAGGGACGTGCGCGTCGAAATCGACGTCATCGCCGTTCTGGGATAGGCGCCGTCCGCTCCACGTCCAACACCCCTTTGATCCCGCGGATCGCCTTGATCACCTGCTCGAGGTGTTTCATGTCCTTGATCTCGACGGTGATGTCGATGCGCCCGCGCTGGTCGCCGGTGCGGGCCTCGACGTTGGTGATGTTGGTGTTGATGTCGGAAATCCGCTGGCTGAGCTCGGCCAGCATGCCCTTGCGGTCTTCGACCTCGATCGTCAGCCGCACGGTGTAGGGCGCGATGTCGGCGCCCTTGTCCCATTCGACGTCGATGCGGCGCTCGGGGTCGTACATCAGGTTGATCACATTCGGGCACTTGGCGGCGTGCACCGACACGCCCTTGCCGCGCGTGATGTAGCCGACGATGCTCTCGCCGCGAATCGGGTTGCAGCACTTCGCCCGGAACACCATCAGGTCGTCGGCGCCGCGGACCTTGATGCGATCGGGCTCGGAGCCGGTCCGCAGCACGCGCTTCACCGCCGACAGCACCGGGTGTTCCGGCGCCTGCTCCTTCAACTGGTCCTGGGGGACGATCTTGTCGAGCACCAGGCGCGGCGACACCTTGCCGTAACCAATCTGCGCGAGCAGGTCCTCCGGCTTGGCGGCGGCGAACTCGGCGAGAATCCTGCCCATCGCCTCGCCTTCGACCAGCTTCGTGCCGTTCAGTCCGAACCGGCGCGCTTCCTTGTCGAACACGCGCTTGCCGAGCTCGACCGCGCGGTCCTTCTCTTCCCCCTGGATCAGGTGCTTGATCTTGTTGCGCGCGCGCGAGGTGACCGCGAAGTTCAGCCAGTCGCGGCTGGGCTTGTGCGAGGCGTTGCGGACAATCTCGACGATGTCGCCGTTCTTGAGGCGGGTGCGCAGCGGCACCATGCGCCCGTTGACGCGGGCGCCGACGCACTGGTGGCCGACGTCGGTGTGAATCGCGTAGGCGAAGTCGATCGCGGTGGAGCCCTTCGGCAGCACCTTCACCGTGCCGCGCGGCGTGAAGGTGTAGACCTCTTCGGGGTAGAGATCGATCTTGAGGTTCGACAGGAATTCCTGCGGGTCGCGGACTTCCTGCTGCCATTCGAGCAGCTGCCGCAGCCACTGGAAGTACTGCTCGTCGCGGCCGGCACCGACGCGGCCTTCCTTGTACTTCCAGTGCGCGGCAATGCCTTCCTCGGCCAGCCGGTGCATTTCCTCGGTGCGGATCTGCACCTCGAAGGGAAAGCCGCGGTCGCTGATTACCGAGGTATGCAGCGACTGGTAGCCGTTGGGCCGCGGCATGGCGATGAAGTCCTTGATGCGGCCCGGCACCGGCGACCACGTCTGGTGAATGATCCCGAGCGCGGCGTAACAGTCCTTCACCGACGGCGTGACGATGCGGAGGGCGACGAAGTCGTAGACCTGCTCGAGGTCGATCTTCTGGCGCTTGAGCTTGAGCCAGATGCTGTAGAGGCGCTTGACCCGGCCGTCGACGCTGATCACCGGCACCTGCGCCTCGCGCAGCTTGTCGCGGATGTCGGCGGTCAGCTGCTCGATCATCCCCTCGGTGGGCTTGCGCTTGGCCGCCACCCTGGAGCGGAGCGACTCGAAGGCGGTGGGCTCGAGGTAGCGGAACGACAGCTCCTCGAGCTCGTTCTTGATGCGGCTCATGCCCAGCCGGTTGGCTATCGGCGCGTAGATGTCGAGCGTCTCCTGCGCTATGCGGGCGCGCCGGTCGTCGGGCATGTGCTGGAGCGTGCGCATGTTGTGGAGCCGGTCGGCGAGCTTGACCAGGATGACGCGGATGTCGTCCACCATCGCCAGCAGCATCTTGCGGAAGTTCTCCGCCTGTCGCTCCTCGGTGGACGAAAAGGGGATGGCGCCGATCTTGGTGACGCCCTCGACAATGTGGGCGACGTCCTCGCCGAACTTCTCGCGGATCTTCTCGGGGGTGGTCAGCGTGTCTTCGACCACGTCGTGGAGCAGGCCGGCCGCGATGCAGACCGCGTCCAGCTTCATTTCGGCCAGGATGTCGGCCACTTCCAGGGGGTGGACCAGGTAGGGTTCGCCCGAATGGCGGATCTGTCCCTTGTGCTCCAGGGCCGAAAATACGTAGGCCCGGCGGAGCAACTCGAGATCGGCGTCCGGGCTGTAACCGCGGACCTTGTCGAGCAGATCCTCGAAGCGAATCATGAAGTTCGGTGTCTAATGGCTTTATCGGTCGCTGCAGGTCCGGCTGAAGCCGGACGCTACATTTGGTGACATTCCGGGTGAGCCGGACTGCGCATATGGCGTCCGCCTTCTTGACCGCCATAGCCAAAGGGCGAAGGCGGTTTGGCGGACCGTTGGTACCATCTTAGGGCATGGCCGGGGTCGAGGTTGCGGGGAGTCTGGAAACGAAGCTATACTTTCCGGCCTTGCGGCTTGCACGTGTTTTACAGGGACTTACAGGGGGATTTCTGATGAGAAAGCGGTCTTCGGCAGCGTATTTGGCGCTGGTTATGGGACTGAGCGTCGCGCTCGCCGGTTGCGGATACATCGGCCAGGTCCGCGCCATGAAGGCGTTCAAGGACGGCAACAAGGCCTACGGCGCCAGCGATTGGCGGGCGGCGGCCGAGAAGTACGAGGAAGCGGTGGCACTCGATCCGAATAACGCAGCCATCTACTTCTACCTGGCCAACTCCTACGACAACATGTACCGCCCGGCGCGCAAGGGCGAACCGGCCAACGACGAGTTGATGGCCAAGGCCGTCGAAAACTACAAGCTGGCGAGCGAGAAGCTGACGGAAGACACCGTGCCGAAGCGCTCGCTGGCCCTGGAATTCCTGGTCGCGGCCTACGGCCCCGACAAGCTGGCCGACCCGACCCAGGCCGAGCCCGTGGTGAAGCGCATGATCGAACTGGCGCCCAACGAACCGACCAACTACTTCCAGCTCGCGAAGATTTACGAAGACTCGGGCGAGTACCAGCTGGCCGAAGAAACCTACCTGAAGGGCCGTGACGCCAAGCCCAACGACCCAAATGTCTATCTGACGATCGCTGCGTATTACGACCGTCAGGGTAATTTCGAAAAGCTGGTGGAAAACCTCCGGAAGAGGATTGAGCTCGAGCCAACCAACCCCGAGGCGCACTACACGCTCGCGACCTTTCACTGGGGGAAGGCGTCAAAGGACTTCCGCCTCTCCGACAAGGAAAAGCTGCAGCTCGTGCTCGACGGTCTCACCGCGGTGGACAAGGCCCTCGAGATCAAGCCCGACTACGTCGAGGCCATCACCTACAAGGGCCTGCTGCTCCGCACCCAGGCGCTCGTCGAGAAGGACCCCAAGAAGCAGCAGGCGCTGCTCAAGGAAGCCACGGAGCTGGGCGACAAGGCGAACGCCATGCGCAAGGCCAAGGCAGCCAGCTAGATCGGGCATACGCCCAAAACGACCTAAAACGGGCCGCTCCCGCCGTGCGCGGGGTGGCCCGTTTTTTCTTTTACCGGCGCGTCATCCGCAAGTGATAATTTTGCTCTGTTCAGGAGCGATGTACACATGAAACATTTGATTAGGTTTGCCTTCTCCCTCGTCGCCGTTTTCGTACTTGCCACGGTCGTGAGCGCCCAGGGCGTCACCACCGGCGCCCTCGCCGGAAAGGTCGTCGATTCACAGCAACAGTCGGTCTCCGGCGCCAGCGTGATCGCGATTCACCTCCCCTCCGGCACCAGCTACGAAGCCACCACGCGCGCCGACGGCCGGTTCTCCATCCCCGGCATGCGCGTCGGCGGTCCCTACTCGGTGACAGTGGCCTATGCGGGCACCGGCGCCGCGGCGTTCCAGCCCGAGACCCAGGACAACGTCATGGTCAACCTCGGCGGTGCCACCGACCTCGAGTTCATGCTGAAGAACATCTCCATCACCGAGACGGTCACCGTCACGGCGCAGTCCGATACCGTCTTCAACTCCGAGCGCACCGGCTCGGCCACCTCGGTCAGCCGCGAAACCATCGCCGCGCTGCCCACCATCAGCAACCGCATCGATGCCATCGTCCGCATGGCCCCCGAGGCGCGCGGCCTGTCGGTGGCCGGCCAGGGCTCCGGCATGAACAACATCACGGTCGACGGCTCCTACTTCAACAACTCGTTCGGCCTGGGCTCGGCGCCCGGCGAGCGCACCAACGTCGCGCCGATCTCGATGGAAGCCATCGAGCAGGTGCAGGTGAGCGTGGCGCCCTATGACGTGCGCCAGGGCAACTTCGTCGGCGCCGGCGTCAACAGCGTCACGCGCAGCGGCACCAACAAGTTTTCGGCCGCCGGCTCCTACCAGTTCCGCGACAACAGCATGGTGGGCACCACGGCGAAGGACGCCACGGTCAACCCCGGCACGTTCGACTTCAAGAACGGCGGCGGCTGGGCGTCGGGCCCCGTGATCGAGAACAAGCTGTTCTTCTTCGGCAGTCTGGAAGGCGAGAAGACGGAGCAGCCCGGCACGACGTTCCGCGCCAACACGGGCGGCGAGGCGGTGGGCGGCAGCGTGACGCGCGTGCTGGCGTCCGACCTTGACTCGCTCAGCTCCTTCCTCAAGTCGAAGTTCAGCTACGACACCGGCAAGTACCAGGACTACCCGTTCGCGACGCCCGGCCGCCGCGTCCTGGCCAAGTTCGACTACAACCTGAACAACCGCAACAAGCTGTCGTTCCGCTACAACCAGCTCGACTCCGACACCGACGTCCTGCTGTCCAACTCGACGTCGCTCGGCTTCGGCAACCGCCGGACCTCGACCTTCGGCCTGAACTTCGAGTCGTCGAACTACACGATTCTCGAGAACAACAGGTACGGCATCGCCGAACTGAACACGATCATCGGCACCAAGATGGCCAACTCCCTGATCGTCGGCTACGGCCAGTCTGACGAGAGCCGCGGCGACATCGGCAAGCTCTTCCCGCTGGTTGACATCCTGCAGAGCGGCTCGGTCTACACGACGATTGGCTCCGAGCCGTTCACGCCGAACAACGAACTGCGCTACAAGACCTACCAGGTGCAGGACAGCTTGACCAAGTTCGGCGAGAAGCACTCGTTCACCGTCGGCTTCGCCGCCGAGAAGTACAAGTCCGAGAACGTGTTCTTCCCCGGCAAGCAGAGCGCCTACGTCTACAACTCGCTGGCCGATTTCTACGCCGACGCCAACGACTACCTGGCCAACCCGAACCGCACCACGTCGCCGGTGACGCTGGCCCGGTTCCAGGTCCGTTACAACAACATCCCCGGAGCGGAGAAACCGCTCCAGCCGCTGGACGTGCTCTACTGGGGCGCCTACGCCCAGGACGAGTGGTCGGTGGCCGACAACCTCAAGGTGATCGCCGGCGTGCGCGTGGACGTGGCGCAGTTCAAGGACACCGGGTTCGCCAACCCGGTCGCCGACGCGATGACGTTCCGCGATGAGACGGGCGGATCGGTGCAGTACTCGACCGGCAAGCTGCCCGACGCCAACCCGCTCTTCTCGCCGCGCGTGGGCTTCAACTGGGACGTCTTCAAGAACCGCGACACCCAGGTGCGCGGCGGCACGGGCGTGTTCACCGGCAAGCCGTTGTTCGTGTGGATCTCCAACCAGATCGGCAACACCGGCATGCAGACGGGCTTCGAAGACGTCCGCAACACCACGGCCCGGCCGTTCAATCCGAACCCGGACGCCTACAAGCCGGCGACGGTCACGGGCGCGCCGCCGGCCAGCACCAACCTGGCCATTACCGACAAGGACTTCAAGTTCCCGCAGGTGTGGCGCACCAACCTCGCCATCGACCAGAAGCTGCCCTGGGGCATCGTCGGCACGGCGGAGTTCCTCTATGGCCGCGACGTGAACGGCATCTACTACATCAACGCCAACCTGCCGGCGGCGCAGACG
Source organism: uncultured Acidobacterium sp. (assembly GCA_964355095.1). Lineage (GTDB taxonomy): Bacteria > Acidobacteriota > Vicinamibacteria > Vicinamibacterales > UBA2999 > 12-FULL-67-14b. Next base: position 36,546 of record CAYHCX010000008.1, on the reverse strand, counting down.
ACGTTTGTCGGCGCGGACGCGCGACCGCGCTTCACCAACAACCGCGTCAACGCCACCATCACCGACGCCACCGTGATGAAGAACCAGAACATCGGCCGCAACTGGAACGTCACCGGCAACCTCAAGAGGACGTTCCGCGACGGCTTCGTCCAGGCCGCCTACAACTACGGCGAGGCCAAGAACACCATCGACCCGGGTTCCATTGCCAACGGCTCGTTCTTCGGCAACGCCATGTCGGGCGACCCCAACAACCCGGGCGTGGCCTTCAGCAACAACTCGCCGGGCCACCGCTTCTTCGTGGCGGCCAACTACCGTCGCGAGTACTTCGGCTTCGGCGCCACCGGCATCTCGATGTTCTGGGAGGCCCGGACGATCGGGAACACCAGCTACATCTACTCGGGCGACCTCAACGGCGACAGCGCCACGGGCAACGACCTGATCTACATCCCGAGCAACACCGGCGAGATGAACTTCACCGCGTTCACGACGGGCGGCGTGACCTACACGGCCGACCAGCAGGCCGCCGCGTGGGAGTCCTACATCGCCCAGGATGAGTACCTGAGCGCGCACCGTGGCGAGTACTCGGTCCGCAACGCCGTGTTCCTGCCATTCATGAAGAGAATGGACCTGAGCATTTCCCAGGACGTCTTCAAGAGCATCGGCGGGACGCGCCAGCGCTTCCAGTTCCGCGCCGACTTCATCAACTTCGGCAACCTGCTGAACAAGAACTGGGGCGTGTCGCAGCGGCTCATCTCAAACTCGCCGCTCACCAACCCCGGCGTTGATGCCAACGGCCGAGCCACCTATCGGCTGCGAGTAATCAACGGTGCGCTGATGACCAAGTCGCTGCAGCAGACGGCGGATCTGAACGACGTCTACAAAGTGATGCTCAGCTTCCGCTACTTCTTCAACTAGGGCTTCAAGCTCCAGGCTTGAGACCTGGGGCTTGAGGCTTGGGTAGTTCTGAAAGGGGCCGGTCTTCGGACCCGCCCCTTTTTCGTTGCGGAATCAATCTGCGCCAATCTGCGGCTTTCGTCTTCTGCACCAATCTGCGCTAATCTGCGGCCCAGGAGATCGCCGCATGAACCGCCGGGCTGTCCTCGTCCTGCTTGCCGTCCTCGCGCTCACCAGCCTCAACATCGGCGCCCAGGGCGAACTGGGCACCATCGATTTTCCGACGTCCGGGTCGGCGGCGGCGCAGCCGGCCTTCATCAAGGGCGTGCTGTTGATGCACAGCTTCGAGTACGACGATGCGAAGGAGGCGTTCTTGGAGGCGCAGAAGGCCGACCCGGGCTTCGCCATGGCCTACTGGGGTGAGGCCATGACCTACAACCACCCGGTGTGGCAACAGACGGCGGCGGACCTGGCCCAGGCCGCGCTGGCGCGCCTCGCCCCGACCGCGGAAGCCCGCCTCGCGAAGGCGCCGACCGCCAAGGAGAAGGACTGGCTGGCCGCGCTCGACAGCCTGTACGGGGCCGGCACTTCGACTTCGCTCAGTGCAAGCGACGCTTCGACTTCGCTCAGCGCAGGCAAGCTGGCGCGCGACCGCGCCTACGCCGAGCACATGCGCCGCATGCACGAGCGGTATCCGGCCGACGACGAGGTGACGGCGTTCTATGCGCTGGCGCTGCTCGGCACGAGCCATGGCGGCCGTGACTTCTCGATCTACATGAAGGCGGCGGCGCTGGTCGAGCAGGTCTACGCCAGGAACCCGCAGCACCCGGGCGCCGCCCACTACCTGATTCACGCCTACGACGATCCTGTCCACGCGCCGCTCGGCCTGCGCTTTGCCGATGCCTACTCGAAGATCGCGCCCGCCGCCTCGCACGCGCTGCACATGCCATCGCACATCTACTTCGCGCTCGGCATGTGGGACGAGGCTTCGGCGATCAACGAGCGCTCGATGAAGGCCGCGGATGCGCGCCGGGCCGGGAAGCAGCTCGACGCTGACGCTCGCGGCTTCCACGCCATGCTCTGGCTGGTTTACGGCTACGCGCAGCAGGGCCGCTACGACGAGGCGCGCGGGCTCCTGGCGCAAATGGACGCGGACGCCGCAAAAAGCGGGTCGGTGCGCACGCGCAGTCACCTGGCGCTGGCCCGGGCGGCGTGGCTGATCGAGTCACGCAAGTGGGGCGAGGCCAAGGCGCCCGTGTTGGCGAAGGGCCTCGGCGCGGAGGCGGCGATCGCCGACCTGTTCGCGATCGGGTTTGCGGCCATCCGCTCCGGTAACCGGGCGGCCGGGGGCAACGCGCTTCAGCAGATGGCCGCCCTGATGGAAGATGCGCCCATCGTCGAGACGCACGCGGCCCATGCCGTCGGGCAGCCCGCTGCCGGCCTGCCGGCCGCCGGTGGGGCACCCGACACGCGCGCCGCCCAGGTCATGGCCCAGCAACTGGAGGCCGTCCTGCTGTTCTCGGAGGGCCGTCGCGAAGAGGCGCTGGTGCTGGCCCGCCAGGCCGCGGTGGTGGAAGACGGGCTGTCGTTCGAGTTCGGCCCGCCGGTGCCCGTCAAACCGGCCCACGAGCTGGTCGGCGAGATGCTGATGGACCTGCGGCGCCCGAAGGAGGCGATCCCCGCCTTTGAGACGTCCCTGAAACGCAATCCCAGGCGCGCCCTGTCGCTTTTGGGCCTGGGCCGGGCCTCAATGGCCACCAAGGACACCGCCCGCGCCATGGCCGCCTACGGGGACCTGCGGAAGATCTGGAAGAACGCCGACAAGGGCCTGCCGGAGCTCAAGGAGCTCGGGCTGGTGCCGCCGCCATCCTTCTGATGGCGTCAGGTCGCGCGGCCCGTACAAACGAAAAGGCCACCAGGATCTCTCCCGGCGGCCCGTGACCTGACTGGCGACGGCTGTTGGTTAGCCGCCGACCTTGCCCGCGGCGGCGGCAGCGCGGCGCATGCCTTCGGTGATAATGCCCACCTTTTCGACGCCCGCGCCCTTGGCGGCGTCGATCACTTCGACGATGTCGCCGTAGCGGAGGGTGCCGTCGCCGGCGATGAACAGGGTCTTGTCCTTGCGTTCCTCGTAGATCTTGCGAAGGCGATCTTCGAGGTCGATGACCGAGACGTCGGACTTGTTGATCGAGATCTTTCTGTTCGCGGTGTACTCGATCACGATCTGCGAGACGTCGACCTGGGTCTGTTCGGCGGTCTTGGTTTCCGCCGGCAGGTTGACGTCGAGGCCCTTCTGCGACAGCGGGAGGGCGGCCATGAAGATGACCAGGAGCACGAGCAACACGTCGATCATCGGCGTGATGTTCATGTCCGAGCTGACTTCGAGCTTCTTGGCGGTAATGACCTTGTCGGCGCCGAGGTGATGGTGTGCGTGAGACATGTCAGTTCCCCCCACCCTGCAGGAGGCCGCGGGTCTTGGGGTCGGTGATCAGCCCCATGTCCTCGATGCCGCTGGCCCGCAGTTCGTCCATGCAATCCATTACGGCGGAGTAGCGCGCGTCTTCATCGGCCTTGATGAGAATGATGCGCTCCTTCTTGGTCTCGAGGATTTCCTCGACCTTCTGCCGCAGCTCTTCCTTGCGCACCGGCAGGCCGTTGACGAAGTAGCGGTCGGCCTTGTCGATGGCGACGACCGTCTGGTCCTGCGTTTCCGGCTTGTCCGCGGTGTTCGCGGCGAGCGGCAGCTTGACGTCGGCGCCCTTCTGGAGCAGCGGGGCCACGATCATCATAATGATGAGCAGCACCAGCATGACGTCCACGAGGGGCGTGACGTTGATGTCCGATTTGATTCCACCCTTGGAACCGCCGACATCCATTGACATAACTAGTTCTCCTAACGGCTTGGGGCTTGGGGCTTGGGGCCTGAGGCTTGAGGCTTGAGACTTGAGAGTCGAGTCAGACGCGACTCAAGCCCCAGGCCACAAGCCCCAGGCCGTCAGATTACTGTCCTTACGCCGTCTTCTTGATGAAGTAGTCGACCATCTCCGACGAGGAGTTGTCCATCTCCACGTTGAAGAACTCGAGCTTGCCGGACAGGTAGTTGTAGAACCACACCGCCGGGATGGCCACGAACAGGCCGAGCGCGGTTTCGACGAGAGCTTCCGCGATGCCGGCGGAGACGGCGCCGATGCCGCCCGAGCCCGACGACGCGATGCCGACAAACGCGTTGATGACGCCGACCACCGTGCCGAGCAGACCGACGAACGGCGCGGTCGCGCCGATGGTCGCCAGGCCGGAGACGCCCTTCTTGAGGTCGTTCGAGGTCAGCGCGGTGGCGCGCTGAATCGAGCGGCGGACGGTGTCGAGCAAGTCTTCACGCGACAGGTTGGTGCTGCTCTCATGCTGGAACTGGTATTCCTGCAGGCCGGCGAGCACGACCTTGGCGAGGTGGCTGTAGCGGTATTCCTTCGCCGACGACAGGGCGATGGCTTCCTTCAGCCGGCCTTCCTTGAGATGCTTGGCGACGAGCGGGGCATACATCTTCGACTGCTTGGTCGCCTGGCTGAACGTATAGATACGCTCAATCGCGACGCCCACCGACCAGAACGACATGATGAACAGGATGACGGCGACCGCGAGTGCCGCGGGGCCCATCTGGTTGAACATGTCGACGAGATCGAGGCCACCGCCGCCCTCCGTCTGCGCGAACGCAGGCGTGCTCATCAGCAGCATGGCGAAACCGGCACCAGCGATACGACCGAACTGAATCTTCCGACCTTCCATCGCTATCCTCCAGAAAAAAACGGCTTACTACGTTTGAAGACCTGTCTTCTACGGCACCCTTTTAAAGGATGCCCTACTGCAGCGTGAACTGAACCGTCACCGTCATGATGACCGGCACCGGCACGCCGTTGAGCAAGGTCGGTGTGAAAACCCACTGCCGCACCGCGTCGAGCGCCGACTGATCCAGCAGGGGGATCGAGCGCAACACCTTGGCATCCTTCACCGCGCCGTCGGGGCCGATGGTGGCCTCAATGATCACGATGCCCTGCACGCGCGCCGACTGGGCGATCGGCGGATACACGGGGCGCACGTCGCGAGTCTTCTGCGGCGGCTTGATGTTGCCGCCCACGCGCACCGGCGCGGCCGGGGGCGGCGGCGGGGGGGGGGGTTCGGGAATGCCCCCGGTGATGCCACCGGCGACGCCGCCGATAATGCCGCCTTCGACGCCTGACGAGCGCTCGAAGCCGGCTTCCAGCCCGGTCTCAGCCTTGATCTCTTTCGGCGCCTCGAGCGGAGCCGCGTCGGGGCTCACGTCCATGGGCGGTGGGGGCGCCTTCGCCTCGGGTGGAGGCGGGGGCGGCGGCGGGGGGGGGGGCGGGGGGGGCGCCGCCACGAACGCCATCATCGACGGCGGCGTCGGCATCATGCCGGTCGCCATCAACGGTACGATTACCAAGGCCGCGACCACCATCGCCTGGATCAACATCGTCAGTGGCACCGTGTACCACATCTTGTTGCCCATCTTAATCGACGGATCGACGACATCACCAAACATGTCGCGTGGCACTGTTCCTCCTGCCTTCAGGTGCTGGACACGCCCCGATGGCCTGTCCTGGCACTAACCGCGGCGGTTAAGACCGCCGATTATCCCAACGCCGAAAACCGCTGTCAACGCCGGGTCCCGTCCGAGTTACGGGCCGCTGTCTCCAATTAGACACCGGTTCCCGCGATCGGCTCCCTGAAAAAACGCCGAGGGGCCAGACCCCGCGGCAAAAAACCAGTAGGGTCCGACCCCTTTCGTAATGCCCGGCGATTCTAGTCGTGCTTGAATCCCCGCGTCAACGGCTGGATCGGCAAAAAACCATGTAATTACCGCATGGTTACTAACTGTTACAAACCTTAGCTTTCGCTTTCGATCCGCATTCCGTAGAACGACCGGTGCACGAAGAACATGCTCACCACGAAAAACACCGCCGACAAGCCGAGCGTCAGCGCCGCACCAGTGCCGAGGTAAACGCCGAGCTCGACCGCGAGCAGGCCGAACAGCGTCGTGAACTTGATCACCGGGTTCATCGCCACCGACGAGGTGTCCTTGAACGGGTCGCCGACGGTGTCGCCGACGATCGAGGCATCGTGGAGCGGCGTGCCCTTCATCTTGAGTTCCGTCTCGACGATTTTCTTGGCGTTGTCCCAGGCGCCGCCGGCGTTGGCCATGAAGATCGCCTGATACAGGCCGAACAGCGCGATTGAGATCAGGTAGCCAATGAAGAAGAACGGCTCGACGAACGCAAACGCCAGCGTCGAGAAGAACACGCCGAGGAAGATGTTGAACATGCCCTTCTGCGCGTAGACCGTGCAGATCTCAACCACCTTCTTGCTGTCTTCCACCGACGCCTTGGTCGAACCCTCGAGCTTGATGTTGGCCTTGATGAACTCCACGGCGCGATACGCGCCGGTGGTCACCGCCTGCATCGACGCGCCGGTGAACCAGTAGATCACGGCGCCGCCCGTGATCAGGCCAAGCAGGAAGGGCGGGTGCAGGATCGACAGCTTGCTGATCGCCAGCTGGTCGGTGAGGCCGCCGGTCAGCGCCATGATGATCGCGAAGATCATCGTCGTGGCGCCGACCACGGCGGTGCCAATCAGCACCGGCTTCGCGGTCGCCTTGAAGGTGTTGCCGGCGCCGTCGTTTTCTTCGAGCAGTTCCTTGGCCACCGCGAAGTTGACCGTGAATCCGTAGCTCTTCTGGAGTTCGGCCTCGATGCCGGGAATCTCCTCGATTTGCGACAGTTCGTACACCGACTGCGCGTTGTCGGTCACTGGGCCGTAGGAGTCGACGGCGATGGTCACCGGACCCATGCCGAGGAAGCCGAACGCCACCAGGCCGAACGCGAAGATCGCCGGCGCCACCATCATCAACTCGCCGTTGATGATGGTCGACGTCAGGTCCATCGACGACAGGAAGTAGGCGCCCGTCATGAGACCCATGATGGTGAGACCGAGCCAGTAGGCGCTGAAGTTGCCGGCCACCAGGCCCGAGAGGATGTTGAGCGACGCGCCGCCTTCACGCGACGAGGTCACCACCTCGCGCACGTGCGACGAGTGCGTCGAGGTGAAGACCTTGACGAACTCCGGGATGATGGCGCCCGCCAGGGTGCCGCAGGTAACCACCGACGACAGCTGCCACCACAGGTCGCTGCTGCCACCGAGGGTCGGAATCAGCAGATACGACAGCACGTAGGTGAGCACCACCGAGACGATCGAGGTGAGCCAGACGAGCGAGGTCAGGGGCGCCTCAAAATTCATCTTCGCGGCGTTGGCATACTTGCCGCTGGCCACGGCGTTGTTGACCAGGTACGAGCCGGCCGACGCCAGCACCATGACCACGCGCACCATGAAGATCCACACCAGCAACTGCACCTGGGTGGCCGGATCCTTCACCGCCAGCATGATGAACATGATCAGCGCGACGCCGGTGACGCCGTACGTCTCGAAGCCGTCGGCGGTGGGGCCGACCGAGTCGCCGGCGTTGTCGCCGGTGCAATCGGCGATCACGCCGGGATTGCGCGCATCGTCTTCCTTGATCTTGAAGACCACCTTCATCAGGTCGGAGCCGATGTCGGCAATCTTGGTGAAGATGCCGCCGGCGATGCGCAGCGCCGAGGCACCCAGCGACTCGCCGATGGCGAAGCCGAGGAAACAGGCACCGGCGTACTCACCGGGAATGAACAGCAGGATGGCCAGCATGAACAGCAGCTCGACCGAAATCAGCATCATGCCGACGCTCATGCCGGCGCGCAGCGGGATGTCGCAGACCGGGAACGCCTTGCCGGCGAGGCTCGCAAACGCCGTGCGCGAGTTGGCCAGGGTGTTGATGCGGATGCCGTACCAGGCGACGCCGTAGCTGCCGCCGATGCCGATCAGGCTGAAGATGATGACGATGGCGATGCGCCCGGGCTCGAGGCCGGTGAGCGTGAAGTAGGCAATCATCACCGTGCCGATGAACAACTCGAGGATCAGCAGGAACTTGCCCTGCTGGATCAGGTAGGCCTTGCAGGTCTCGTAGATGATGGCCGAGACGTCGGACATCGACTTGTGGACCGGCAGGTTCTTCACCGCCGTGTAGGTCCAGAAGCCGAACAACAAGCCCAGCACGCAGACGACCAGGCCCGACAGCAGGATCTGGTGGCCGGTCATGCCGAGAAAGTCGCCCTGGTTGAGATCGGGCAACTGGATGTTCACCTCGCCGCCCGGACGATGATGCGCCGCCTCGGCCGCCGTCTCCGGCTGCGCCGCCAGCAGCACCGGCGCCGTCAGAACCGCCATCCCCACGACCAACGCGGCCGCACCCAACACCCGGCCGACCCTATCGAGAAGTCTCATCACCATCGTGTCCTGTCCTCGTACTGATCTGCGGGGGCAGCGCCATGCCGCCCGTTAGGAAAATCCGCACGCCGTCTTCAACCGACAAATCCGGAAACGACGCCTGGCTGCGGGGGTAGACCACCACGTCACCGAGATACAGGTGATTGGTCGGCACATACACCGCCACCAGCGCTTCCGGCCCGTTCCCACGATCCAGGGTGAACTCCCGCGTCAGGAACCCGAGCACCAGGCCCCGCCGCGAATCGTCCACGATCACCACCTTCTTGAAGCCCGTTTCACTGTCGGGCGAGAAGGCCGCCACCAGCTGCCTCACCGGTGCATACACGGTCTTGAACAGCGGCACGTTCAGCAGCCACTGCTCGCCGCGCCTCAGGATGCGCCGGCCCAACACGTTGGTGGCCAGCGCGCCTGCCAGCAGGATGACGGCGGCCGTGATCAACACGCCCAGGCCCGGCACCTTGCGGCCGATCAGGTTCGTCGACAACGGCGTCGCCACCCCGTCGATGAAGCGGAACAGCCAGACCAGCGTGACCACCGTGATGAACAACGGCACCGTCACCACCAGACCGGTCAGGAAGCTCCGGCGCAGCCAGGGCATCATGGCTCAGGCCGCCCGCGACCACAGCCACGCGAACGTGACCACCGCCAACGCCAGCCGGTAGTAGGCAAACCCCGCCAGCGAGTGCCCCGCAAGATACCGCAGAAAGTACTTCACCGTGACATAGCCGACCAGCGCCGACACCACCAGGCCCACGGCCATCAACGTGTACGGCGCGCCCGCCATGCCGACCTCCGACAGGGCGATGGTTTCCTTCGCCGCCACCGCGAACACCGCCGGCAGGCTCATCAGGAACACGAAACGGGCCGCCGATTCGCGCCGCAGCCCCAAAAACAGGCTGACAATCAGCGTCGAACCCGAGCGCGACAGGCCCGGGGCCAGGGCGGCGGCCTGCGCCACGCCAATCGCCAGGGCCTCACCGAACCCGAGGGACCGCGCATCCCGGTCCTGGCGGCCGATGCGTTCCACCCACAACAAGCCAATGCTGCCGATCACGAGGTTCACGGCCACTATCAGGGGCGTCCGCACGCGCGCTTCGATGACATCGCCCAACAGCCCGCCCACAATCACCACCGGTATCGTGCCCACGATGATCAGCCGGCCGAGCCGTTCCCATTCGCCGTCACGGCCGGTCAGCGCTCCCGGCGCGGCGGCGATCAGTTGCGCCACGTCAGCCCGGAAGTAGGCCACCACCGCGAGCAGCGTCCCGACGTGACAGGCGGCATCGAACGGAATCCCGAACCGGCCGGGATCCCAGCCGAAAAACGCCCGCGCCAGGATCAGGTGACCCGAACTGGAGACCGGCAGGAACTCGGTGAGTCCCTGGACAACGCCCAGCAGCACGGCGGAAAACAGATCCACGAAGTGGCGCTACGACGCCTTGCGGGTGCCCTGCGTGCGGCCCTTGGCCTGCTTGCTGCCCAGGATGATCGCAATCGCCGCCGCGATGAAAATGGTCGAATAGGTGCCGCTGACAATGCCCACGAGCATGGTGAAGGCGAAGCCTTCGAGCACCTCGCCGCCGAACAGGAACAGGGAGAGCACCGCGAGGAACGTGGTGCCAGCCGTGATCAGCGTGCGGCCCAGGGTCTGGTTCACACTCAGGTTGACGACGCTCTCGAGCGAGTCGCGGCGCTTGCTCTTCAGGTTTTCGCGCACGCGGTCGAAGACCACGATGGTGTCGTTCACCGAATAACCGGTGATCGCCAGGATCGCCGCCACCACGTTGAGCGACAGGTCGTAGTTGAAGTAGAACAGGAACGCCAGCGTCACGAACACGTCGTGCAGCGTCGCCGCAATCGCGCCAATCGCAAACGCGAAGCGGAAGCGGAGGCCGATGTAGATGGTGATGCCGAGGATCGACGCCAGCGTGGCGTAAATGCCCTTGCGCTGCAGGTCGGCGCCAATCACCGGGCCGACAATCTCCTGGCTGCGCACCTCGAACTTGCCGAGGCTGGCCTGGGTGATCGCGGCGACCACGGCCTTGGCGTTCTGCTCGAGCGCCGCGCCCTCTTCCGTGGTCAACTGCGGCAGGCGAATCAGGACCTCGTGATTCGCCTCATCTCCGTAACTCTGGATGACGTTCTCACCGGTCATCGTCGCGGCCAGCGCCGAGCGCACTTGATCCACCGATGTCGGCTGCTCGAACTTGACGACGACGATGGTGCCGCCCGAGAAGTCGATGCCGAGCGGCACACCCTTGGCGATGCCGTAGCCGATGCCGGCGACGATGATGAGCGTCGACAGCGCGAGCGCATGCCAGCGCCACTTGATGAAGTCGTAGGTAGCGTTATCGAAGATGGCCATATGACTAAATCGAAAGCTTCGCGACCTGGCGCCGTGACAGGCTCAGCTCGAACAGGGTTCGCGAAACGAAGTATGCCGTGAACACGTTGGACAGGAGGCCGATGGTCAGCGTCATCGCGAACCCGCGGATCGGACCGGTGCCGAACTGGAAGAGGAAGGCCGCCGAAATCAGCGACGCCACGTGGGTGTCGAGAATCGTCAGCAGCACGCGGTCGAAGCCCGCCGCCACCGCCTGCTTCACGCCCTTGCCGGTCGCCAGTTCTTCCTTGATGCGCTCGAAGATCAGCACGTTCGAGTCGACGCCCATGCCGATGGTGAGAATGAAGCCGGCAATGCCGGGCAGCGTCATGGTGGCGCCGACGTAGGCCATCAGGCCCAGCAGCAGGATCAGGTTGATCGTGATCGAGACGAGGGCGTTGAAGCCGGCCAGCTTGTAATAGAACAGCATGAACAGCGTGACCATCAGCAGGCCGCCCAGCGCCGAGGTGACGCCGGCACGAACCGAATCGGCACCGAGCGACGGACCGACCGTGCGCTCTTCGAGGTAAGTCAGCGATGCCGGCAGCGCGCCCGAGCGCAACACCAGCGACAGATCCTGCGATTCCTGGTTCGTGAAGTTGCCGGTAATACGGCCTTCATCGTCGATGCGCGACTGAATCTGCGGCGCCGACACCACGCGGCCGTCCATCACGATGGCCAGCTGCTTGCCGATGTTGGCCTGCGTGAACATGCCGAACTTGCGCGCGCCTTCGTTGTTGAGCGAGAAGCTCACCGCCGGCCGGTTGTTCTCGTCCAGCGTCGGGCGCGCGTTGCGCAGGTCGCGGCCGGTCACCGCGGGCACGCGGCGCACCACGTAGTAGCCCGTGCTCGCCGGCTGGCCGGGGGCGCCCTCGATGGTGCCCGGCAGGACGTGGAGGTCGGGCGGCACGTTGCCCGAGTAGGCCGCGCGCGCGGAGGCCTCATCCGGGAACGGGCCCTGCTCCACCTGCTTGAGTTCCAGCAGGGCCGTGGAGCGGATGATCTCTTTCGCGCGATTCACGTCGGTGACGCCGGGCAGCTGCACCAGGATCTGGTCGGCCGCGCTGTGACGCGCCACGATCGGTTCGGCCACGCCCAACTCGTTGACGCGGCGCTCGATGGTCTGCAGCGCCTGGTTCACCGTGTCTTCGCGCAGCTGGACGGCGATGTTCGGCTTGAGCGTGAACGTGTAACCACCCGCGCCGGAGGCGCGGTCGTAGTTCACTTCCACCTCGGTCAGCGCGGCACGCAACGCGCCGTCCTGCTCGGGCGTCACGCCGGTGACGGTGAACGACGTGGCGCCCGCCACCGCGGCGCCGCCGACGGCGATGTTCGCGGTCTTGAGTTGCTCGGCAAGCCGATCCACGGTGGTCTGCGTCTCGAGCTTCAGCGCGTCGTCGGTCTGGACGCGCATCACCAGGTGGACGCCGCCCTTCAGGTCCAGTCCGAGCCTGACCTTCTGATCGAGCGGATAAAACGACCACACCGCCAGCGCCGTGACACCGAGGATGACGATGAGTTTCCAACGAAGGTTCTTCGACATGGCTTATGTATTCGGGGCTTCGACGATGGGGGCCTGACCCTGGTATCCGACGATGGCGGCCTTGGAAACATCAACACGGACGTTGGGCGCGACCTGGAGCTGCACGACCTGGTCGCTGATCTTCGCGATCGAGCCATGGAGACCGCCGGTCGTCACCACCTTGTCGCCCGCTTTCAGGGCGTCCAGGAACTCCTGGACCTTCTTCTGCTTCTTCTTCATGGGAAGCAGGATGACGAAATAGAAGATCGCGAGTACGAGCGCGAAGGGAATGAGTTGAATGAGCGGGCTCACCTGTGAATCAGGCGACGCAGCCAGCGCGAACAGGGGTGCGATAAGGGGATCCGTCGTGGTCATGAAATCAACGCGCGGCGGCTAAAAGTCCGATGGAAACCTTGCCTGAAATCTTCGAACCTGCCGAACGCTATAGCCTCCCTAATCCGCCGCATGGTGTCAAGGTAAAAGCTCAGGTTATGCAACGTGTTAAGGGTGCCTCCGGTCATTTCCCCGGCCATGAAGAGGTGCCGCAAATAGGCCCTCGAAAAGTTGCGGCAGGTGTAGCAGCCGCATGCCTGATCGACCGGCCCATCGTCTTCGGCAAATCGGGCATTCTTGATGTTGAGGGGCCCGTCGCTGGTGAAAAGTTGACCATTCCGGGCATTGCGCGTGGGCATCACGCAGTCGAACAGGTCTACCCCGCGGGCCACGGCCTCCACCAGATCGATGGGCGTGCCGACCCCCATTAGATAGCGTGGCTGATCCACCGGCAGGTGCGGCGCGGTGGCCTCCACTATCTGGTACATGGTCTCGTTGGGTTCGCCGACACTCAGGCCGCCGATGGCGTAGCCTTCAAACCCAATCGATACAGTCAGTTGCGCGCTCTTGGCGCGCAACTCCGGAAACGTCCCGCCATGGACAATCCCGAACTGCGCCTGGGAAAAGGGGCCGGGGATCTTTTCTGTCGCCGAGGCGGGAAACACCCTGCCGGCGGCTTTTAGCTCCAAAAACCGGTCACGGCAGCGCCGGGCCCAGCGGGCGGTCAACTGGAGGGAGCTATCGATAATTTCCAGCGTCGAAGGCAGCGCCGGGCACTCGTCGAGCACCATGGCGATGTCGGAGCCGAGGTTGGCCTGAATCTCGACGGCCTTTTCGGGGGTCAGCAGATGCGCGCTGCCGTCGTGGTGCGACCGAAAATGCACCCCTTGCTCCTCGACCTTTCGGCGATCCGAAAGGCTGAAGACCTGGTAGCCGCCACTGTCGGTCAGCATGGGGCGCGACCAGCCGATGAACTTGTGGAGCCCTCCGCGGCGGGCGATCAGCTCATCCCCAGGGCGCAGATAGAGGTGATAGGTGTTGCCGAGGATGATCTCGGCGCCCACATCTTCCAAATGCCGAGCCGTGAGGGCTTTGACCGCCCCCTGGGTGCCCACGGGCATGAACGCCGGGGTCTGGATCACGCCGTGCGCGGTGGTGACGTGTCCCCGCCGCGCGGTGCCGTCGGTGTGGGTGAGGGTGAAGAGTGACATGACGGCTTGAGGCTTGGGGCTTGGGGCTTGGGGCTTGCTCGAGGCTTGAGGCTTGAAGAACTTGAAATTCAAGCCCCAAGCCCCAAGCCCCTGTGTATTATCACTTCAATGAAGAAGTTGCGCGTGGGTGTCATTTATGGCGGCCGTTCCGGCGAACACGAAGTGTCGGTGACCTCGGCGGCCTCAATTTTCAAGTCGATCGATCGCGCGCGCTACGAGCCCGTTCCGATCCGGATCGAAAAAGACGGGCGGTGGACGCTCGCGGATCGGCCGCCGACGGCGCTGTCGGCGGCGGAAGTGATCCACCAGACCCGCGCGTCGCAGGCGCGGCCGGCGCGAGCGGGCCGCGATTCGTTGTTCGCGCCGTATCCGTCGGCCGACACGCTGATCACCGTGGAGCGCCGCACCACGTCTGACGGCAGCACGCCAGCCGACGTCGAGCGCGCCGTGGTGACGGGCCTGAGCCTCGACGTGGTCTTCCCGGTGCTCCACGGCCCGTACGGGGAAGACGGCACGGTGCAAGGGCTGCTCGAGCTGGCCAACGTGCCCTACGTGGGTCCGGGCGTGCTCGCCTCGGCGGCCGGCATGGACAAGGCGGTCATGAAGGTGTTGTTCGCCGCAGCCGGGTTGCCCGTCGTGGCCTCGCGCGCCTTTGTGCGCGCCGACTGGACGCGCCACCGCGAAGGCGTGCTGGCCGGCATTGCCGCGCTGGGCTTCCCGCTGTTCGTGAAGCCGGCCAACCTCGGCTCGAGCGTTGGCATCTCCAAGGTGAAGACGCAGGCCGAACTGATTCCGGCCATCGCGGCGGCGCTCGAGTTCGATCGCAAGGTGATTGTCGAAGCCGGCGTCGTCAACGCGCGCGAGATCGAATGCGCGGTGCTCGGCAACGACGACCCGGAGACGTCGGTGCCGGGCGAGATTATCCCATCGCGCGAGTTCTACGACTACGAGGCGAAGTACCTGGACGAAGGCTCGAAGAGCCTGATTCCGGCGGACCTGCCGGCCGCGGTGGCCGCCGAGGTGCGGCGCCTGACGGTGGCGGCGTTCAAGGCGATTGACGCGGCGGGGCTGGCGCGCGTGGACTTCCTGCTGTCGCGCGACAGCGGCGCCATCTTCGTCAACGAGATCAACACCATGCCGGGCTTCACCAACATCAGCATGTATTCCAAGATGTGGGAGGCCAGCGGCGTCAGCTATGCGGCGCTGGTCGATCGGCTGATTCAGCTGGCGCTGGCGCGCCACGCTGAAAAGCAACAGCTTCGCACGAGCGCGCCATGATCCGCCTTCGCCAAGGCTTCGGCGCAACAAGATTTCCCGTCGCCCTGGTCGTGGCGGCGGTGCTCTTTGTCAATGTGGCGTCCGGCTTCTTGAGCGCCGAAGCCTCGGCGAAGGCGGTCAGCCGGGCTGATTCGCGGCAGGCCCAGGTCCGCCTAACCACCTCCGCGCAGGCTTCGGCGGTCAAGAAGGCGGACGCTACAGCCGCCACCGGCATCACCGCCGCGCCACTCGTCGCCAAGGCCTACGACGCCATTCTCGACGCCGACTTCGATCGGCTGCGGGCGGACCTGCCTGCCACCTGCGGTCCGCCTTCGCCCAAGGGCTTCGGCGGGACAAGCCCGGCGCCGCAGGTCGCCTGCCTCGGCCTCGAGGCCCTGAGCCTGTGGTGGCAGATTCAACTGGATCCCGAGAGCCTCGCGCTCGATCCGGCGTTCAAGGCCAAGGTCGAGGAGGCGATCGCCGATGCCGAGCGGATGACCGAGGCCGAACCCCATCGCGCCGAGGGCTGGTTCTACCTCGGGGCCGCCTACGGCGCGCGGGCGCAGTGGCGCGTGCACCGGGTCGAGCGGCTGGCGGCGGCGCGAGACGGCAAGCGGATCAAGGCGGCGCTCGAGCGCGCGCTGGCGCTGGACCCGGCCATGCACGACGCGGAATTCGGCATCGGCATGTACCGCTACTACGCCGACGTGGCGCCGGCTGCGCTGAAGTTCCTGCGCTGGTTGCTGAGGCTCCCGGGCGGCAACCGGGTCGAGGGGCTGCGGCAGATCGAGCGCGCCGCCACCCAGGGCCAGCTGGTTCGCGGCGAGGCGCAGTTCCAGATCCACGTCATCTACCTCTGGTACGAAAACAAGTGGCGCGAGGCCATCGGCATGGTCCGCGCGCTGCAGGAGCACTACCCGCACAATCCGCTCTTCTACAGAATCGAGGCGGAGATCCTGGACGAGTACTTTCACGACCCCGAGGCGAGCCTTCGCGCCTCGGAGCGGCTGCTCGCGCTGGCCCGCGCCGAATCGGTGAACCGGCCGGCGCTGGCGGAGACGGTGGCGCGCCTGAACATGGCGCGGCAGCTGCGCGCGCTCAAGCGGACGAGCGCCGCCATCGATCAACTCGATGCAATCATCGCCGCCGCGCCCGCCGCGCCCGCCGGCGCGCTGGCCCGCGCGCAGCGCATGCGACGCGAGAGCCGATAGCGAGCCTACAGATCCGTGGGCGACGATCCGACACCTCCTCTTGAGGGCGCGATCGGCTGGAGCGATTGGCCCGTTTGTTGACAATCACAAACGCTTTGTGCTTGACAAGATGAATTTCTCATCCATAATCTACATCTGGTATGAGGGAGCAAGGCTCAGGCCACTGATTGTGAACACGTAAAAACAATCAGCGGTCGCCATCAGGCAAGAGTCACCCCCCATCAGGAGAGAACAATGGCGAAGAAGGCAAAGAAGGCGGCGAAGAAGAAGGCCAAGAAGCGCTAGGCCGCTTACAGGGGCGGTTCTCACAGACTGCCCCACCCTTTTCACCAAGACCGCGCGCGTGAATCATCACGTCGCGTAACGAGGCGCGAGAACGCCGGCATGGATGAGCCGAGTGCCAGGCGGCAGAGGCAAGTCGTGCAGCGGCTAGGTTCTTACGCATAACCCAACCGGAAGGGGGGGATTACAAATGGCAAAGAAAGCAGCGAAGAAGAAGGCAGCGAAGAAGGCGAAGAAGCGCTAGTCGCTTCGTCAGCCAGAAGATCGGAAGGGAGGCGCAGTCGCCTCCCTTTTTTATTTGGCGAATTGGAGATTTAGGGATTCAGGGATTTATTGACCGATCCAGTTCAGCCCGTCCCAGACTCGAATCCGCTCGATCGTGTCCCACTGCTGCAGGCGATCGACCACATCCATCCCCGACACCACTTGTCCGAACACCGTGTAGCGACCGTCGAGGTGCGGCTGCGGTGAGTGCGTGATGAAGAACTGGCTGCCGCCGGTGTCGGCCCAGTCGAGCGCCATGCCCACGGTCCCCCGCAGGTACGGCCGCTGGTTGATCTCGTCGCGAATCGTGTAGCCGGGACCGCCCTCGCCGTCGCCGCGCGGGTCGCCGTCCTGGACCACGAAGTCGGGCACGACGCGGTGGATCTGCACGCCGCGGAAGTAGTTCTTGCGCGCGAGGGCGATGAAGTTGGCCACCGTGCGGGGCGCATCGAGCACGGCCAGCTCGACCTGAATGGTGCCCCTGGAGGTGTCGATGTACGCCGACGGCGAGTACTGGGGAGACACGAACGTGCCCACGGCCGCCAGCTCGGGCACCGTGGGCGGCGGCGCCGGACGCATCGCCGACACGTCGGTGCCGGCGTCTATCTTCCGCAGGTCTTCCGCCGCCCGCAGCCGCACCGCCCAATCCTTGTCGCCGAGCGCCGCGGTCAGCAGCGGCCGTGCGGCCGCCGGATCGACGGCGGTCAGGGCATCAAGCGCGGCGGTCCTCGCCACATACAGCCCGTCACGCTGCGACAGCGCGAGCGCCTCGGTCAGCGCGGTGGCGGCACCGGGAGCCTTGAGCGTGGCGAGCCCGCGCGCCGCGGCGGCCCGGACCACCGGGTCATCGGCCTTGAGGCGGGCGACTATCTCCGCGGCGGCGCCGGCCGACCCGACCTTGGCCAGCGCATCGATCACCGAGGGAAGCACGCGCTGATCGGCGTCACGCATCATGTTGCTCAGCGCCGCCTCGGCGCGTTCTTTCGGCAGCTCCCCGAGCGCCGACGCCATGGCCGCGCGCACCGACCAGTGGACATCGGGGTCGAGCCCCGAAATCGCGGAGATGAAGGTGTCGACGTCGGTGCGGGCCAGGGCAAGCAGGGCGGCCGCGCGCACGGACGGCCACTCCGCCGAGACCAGGTCCACCAACAGGTCCACGGCGTTGGCCTGGCGCAACTGGCCCAGCGCCACGATGGCCTCGAGCTGCAGGTTGTGATCGACCTGGGGCGACGAGATCAGCCGCATCAGGACCGGGGCGCCGCGCGGGTCGCCGAGCAGCGCCAGGCCGCGCACCGCCTGGGCCCGCACCGCCAGCGGCTCGCCGACGCTGGCGGCAATTGCCAGCAGCGGCGCGGCAGCGCGCTGGTCCTTCAACACACTGAGTCCCCGGGCCGCGAAGGCGCGGGTGAGCTGCCCATCGCCCGTGAGCAGCGCCAGCAGCGCCGGGGCCGCGCGGGCGTCGTTGATCCGCTGCAGGCCAAACGCGACCGGCCACCAGCGGCTCCTGGGCTGGCCGGCGGGGTCGAGCACGCCGGCGGCCAGCGCCTCGTAGGACCCGAGGCGCACCAGCGCATACACGCCGAGCCGCACGGCCTCGACCGGCGGCGGCTTGGGCGTGCCCATGTCATCCGCATTCAGCCCATTCAGCACGCCGGCCGTAACGTGCGCCGCGACCATGGCGCCAATCGCCGCCGCGGCCGGCCGGTGCGCGATCAAGCCCAGGGCTTCCGCGGCGCGGCCCTGGATCAGCGGATCCGCATCGGTCAGCGCCGCGGTCAGCACCGGGGCGGCCGAGGCGTCGCCGATCAGCCCCATCGCAAACGCGGCCATCTGCCGGACTTCGGGGTCGCTGTCGCCCTGCACCAGCGTGGCCAGGCCGGGCACCGCGTCGGCGAGGCGCACGCGGCCGGTGGCCAGCGCCGCGCGCCGCCGCACGCGGGCTTCGGCATCCTGCAGCAGCGCCAGCAGGTCGCCGCCGCCGCCCTTGAGCTGCCGCTCGTCCTCGAGCTGGAGAATCCAGCGCATCTTCTGATCGAACGCCGTGATCGGGGGCGTGGCGCTGACCTGCGGCGCGACTTTCGGACCGCACCCGCTGGCAACAAGCAACGCGACAAGCGCGACCAGCGCGCGTGGTGACGGCGTTGGGGTCATAAGGAAATGTGTCGCAACGTGGCCTGGTCGATCCGCTCGCGGACGATGTTGACGCCAATGCCCGGGCCGGTCGGGACCGCGATGGTGCCGTCGGCGCTGACCTCGATGGCCGGCTCGATCAGGTCCGGCTGGTAATAGCGCTTGCTCGCGGCGATGTCGCCCGGCAGGCGGAAGTTCGGCAGGCTGGCCAGGTGGATGTTGTGGGCGCGGCCAATGCCGCTTTCCAGCATGCCGCCATGCCACACCGGAATGTCGTGGGCGGCGCACAGGTCGTGCAGCTCGATCGAGGCGCGATGGCCGCCGACGCGGCCCGGCTTGATGTTGATGATGCGGCAGGCCTTGGCGTCGATGGCGTCGCGGGCAATGCGCACGGTGTGGATGGATTCGTCGAGGCAGATGGGCGTCTTCATCCGCCGTTGCAGTACCGCATGATCCATCACGTCGTCGTAATCCAGCGGCTGCTCAATGAGCAGCAGGTCGAACGGATCCAGCCGGGCCAGCAGGTCGGCGTCGTCCAGCGTGTAAGCGGCGTTGGCGTCCACCTGGAGCGGGATGTTGCCGAACCGGGCGCGGATGCGCTCGACCGCCTCGATGTCCCAGCCGGGCTTGATCTTGATCTTGATGCGCTGGTAGCCGGCGGCCAGCTCGCCCTCGATCTTTTCGAGCAGCTGATCGAACGAGTCCTGGATGCCGATGGAGACGCCGGAGGCGATGCGGTCGCGGGTGCCGCCCAGCGCCTTGGCCAGCGGCTGCCCGGCCAGCCGGGCATGGAGATCCCAGGCCGCCATCTCGACCCCGGCCTTGGCCATGTTGTGGCCGCGGATGCGGTGCAGCGCCGGGAAGACGTCACGGGGATGCTCGAAGGTCTGCCCGACCACCAGCGGCGCGATGAACCCCTGGATGATGTGCCACACCGTCTCGGTGGTCTCGCTGCTGTAGTAGGGGTCGGCCTCGGCGACCGACTCGCCCCAGCCCTCCTGACCGTCCCCTTCCACCCGGATGAGCACGAAGGTGCGGTCGTAGGACCGGCCGAAGCTCGTTTCGAAGAAATGGACGAGCGGCAGGCGGCACAGGAACAACTCAATCTTTTCGATCTTCACGCCACAAACTATACTCGCCAGCGGAGTGGCCTTTCACTATCTCGCTATCGAAGGCCCGATCGGGGTTGGCAAGACGCGGTTGGCCGAACGGTTGGCGGCGCGCCTCGACGCCACGACGGTTCTCGAAGACACCGAAAACCCGTTCCTGGCCGACTTCTACGCCGACCGGCCGGGCGCCGCGCTCCAGGCGCAGCTCTTCTATTTACTCAACCGACATCGCCAGCTCACCAGTAAGCGGCAGGCCGACCTGTTCCTGCAGAACACCGTCTGCGACTACGTCTTCGACAAGGACAAGATTTTCGCGTATTTGAACCTCGACGACAACGAACTGTTCATCTACCAGCGCCTGTTCGACCTGCTTGCCAAGGACGTCCCGCCGCCGGACCTCATCGTCTACCTCCAGGCGCCGACCGAACTGCTGATGAAGCGGCTGAAGAACCGGGAGAAGGATCCGGAGCGCGTGGAGCCGACGCCCGACGAGGACTACCTGCGGGAACTGAACGAGGCCTACCAGCACTTCTTCTTCCATTACTCGGCGACGCCGCTCCTCGTGGTGGAGACCTCGGAATTCGACCCCGAATCCGATGATGCGGCGCTCGACGAGCTGGTCCGCCAGATCAAGGGCATGGGCAAGGGCACGCGCTATTACGTTGCCCGAAAGTGAGAAGTCAGAGGTGAAAAGTCGAGGGTTTCTCACTTCTCACTTCTCACTTCTGACTTCTCACTTCAAACTTGGTAAGCTGTGCAGATATGGCATGGTTCAAGAAGGCTCGCAAACCCATTGCGACGCCCGAGAAGACCAGCCGCGTTCCCGAAGGCCTGTGGGTGAAGTGTCCGGAATGCGACACCATCATCTACACCAAGGATCTCGTCAAAAACCTCCACGTGTGCGGCAAGTGCGCGCACCATTTCCGGCTGTCGGCCACCGAGCGCCTCAAGTCGCTGTTTGACGACGAGCGGTGGGAGGAACTGGCCCCGGACCTGACCTCGAACGACCCGCTCAAGTTCACCGACACCAAGCCGTACAAGTCGCGCCTGGCGAACACCCAGAAATCCACCGGGCTGAAGGACGCCGTCATCGTCGGCGTCGGCCGCATCAACGGCCTCGAGACGGTGGTCGCGTCGATGGAGTACAGCTTCATCGGCGGCTCGATGGGCGTGGTGGTCGGCGAGAAGATCGTGCGCGGCATCGAGATGGCGCTCGAACGCAAGGCGCCGATGATCATCGTGTCGTGCTCCGGCGGCGCCCGCATGATGGAAGGCGCGCTGTCGCTCATGCAGATGGCCAAGATCTCGGCGGCGCTGGCACGGCTCGATCGCGCCAGGCTCCCCTACATCTCCCTGCTGACCGACCCCACCACGGGCGGTGTCACCGCCAGCTTCGCCATGCTGGGCGACCTGAACATCGCCGAGCCCAAGGCGCTGATCGGCTTCGCCGGGCCGCGCGTGATCGAACAGACCATCCGGCAGAAGCTGCCCGACGGCTTCCAGCGCAGCGAGTTCCTGCTCGAACGCGGCATGCTGGACCTGGTGGTCGATCGGCGCGAGCTGAAGGCGACCCTTGAGAAGACCCTGAGGTTCATGGGCAGAACCCAAGCCCCAAGCCCCAAGCCCCAAGCCACCAACCCGTGACAAGCCTGGAACGGCTGTTCGCCCTCGAGCAGTTCGGCATCAAGCTCGGGCTCGACAACATCCGCGCCATTCTGGCCGCGCTCGACCATCCCGAACGGGCGTGGCGGTCGATTCACATTGCCGGCACTAACGGCAAGGGGTCGGTGGCCGCCATGGCGGAGCGGGCGCTGCGGGCCTCGGGACTGAAGACCGGGCGCTACACCTCGCCCCACCTGGACACGATCGAAGAGCGCGTGGCGATCAACGGCGTGGCGGTCGATCGCGCGACGTTCACCGCCGCCACCGACACGGTGTTCGCGGCGGTTGACGCGGCCACCCGAACCGGGGCATTGACGGTCGTGCCGACCTTCTTCGAGGTGTCGACGGCGGTGGCGTTCGAAATCTTCCGCCGCGAGAAGGTGGAGGTTGCGGTGGTTGAGGTCGGGCTCGGCGGGCGCCACGACGCCACCAACGTGCTGGCGCCGGAGGTCACGGCCATCACCTCGATTGCCTTCGACCACGAACGCCACCTGGGCCAGACGCTGTCGGAGATTGCGTTCGAGAAGGCCGGCATCGCCAAGCCCGACACGCCCCTGGTGATCGGGCGGCTGCCCGGCGAAGCGGCGCGGCGAATCGCCGCGGTGGCCGCCGCGGTGAGCGCTCCGCTCATCGACGCGCACGCCACCGCCACCGATCGCAGCTACCCGCCGCTCAAGCTCGCCCTGCCGGGGCGGCACCAGCTGGAGAACGCCGCCGTGGCCGTGGCGATTCTCGAAACGTGGTCGGCGCGGGTCTCGCCTGTCCCCACCGAGGCGATTGTGACCGGCCTGGCCGACTGCGACTGGCCGGCGCGGCTCGAGTGGCTGCGGTTGCCCGATGGCGGCGAACTGCTGATCGACGCGGCCCACAACCCCGCCGGCGCCGCGGCGCTGGCCACCTACCTGCAGGACACCAACCGGGCGCCACTGCCCATCGTGCTCGCGGTGATGGCCGACAAGAACCTCGCCGGCATGGTGGCGGCGCTGCTGCCAGTGGCGTCGGCGTTTGTGGCGACCACCGTGCCGTATGCGCGGGCGCGAACCGCGGAGGGGCTGGCGGCGGCGCTTCGCGACCTCGCGCCCAAGCTCCCGGTCGATGTGGAAGAGGTGCCCGAGGCGGCCGTGACCCGCGCCTTGATGCGGTCGAACCGGGTCGTGGCGGCGGGATCGATCTACCTGATCGGCCCGCTGCGCGCGCGCTTGCTGGCCGGCGGCGCCTCTCGCGGGCAGTCCGCCTAAAGGCGGATGCTACATTCTGGTATTCTCAACTTCCGTGCGGTTCCACTTCACCCTCGTCCTGACGTGCGCCGTCCTGCTGGGCGCTTTCGCGCGGCCGGCGCACGCGCAGATCGTGCCGGGCTGGAACACCAAGCAGTTCGCGCTCGAGCGCATCGACGTCGATCGCGTCCGGCTGATGCGCGAGGTGGAGATTGAAGGCGAAGCGGGCAGCACCAACGCCGGCCAGAAGTTCTTCGCCGACGACCTCGAGATGAACACCAAGACGGGTGAGCTGACCGCCCGCGGCAACGTCGTATTCCAGACGCCCACCTCCCGCATTGCCGCCGAGAGCGTCGTCTTCAACACCAAGACCAAGCTGGGGACCTTCACCAGCGCCACCGGCATCGCCCAACTCGGCGAGCGCGGCCTCGAGAACCGCAGCATGTTCGGCACGCTGGAGCCGGACGTGTATTTCTACGGCGCCGAGATCGAGAAGGTCGGGCCCGACAAGTATCGAATCAACAAGGGCGGCTTCACCACCTGCGTGCAGCCGACGCCGCGGTGGGAGATTGTCAGCGGCCGCGCCACCGTCAACCTCAACGACTACGTCATGATGCGCAACGCGGTGGTCCGCGTGAAAGACGTGCCGGTGTTCTACCTGCCGATCATGTATTACCCGATCCAGGACGATGACCGCGCCACCGGGTTCCTGCTGCCCAGCTACGGCGCCTCGACCTACCAGGGGTCGTCGATCAGCAACGCCTTCTTCTGGGCCATTAACCGCAGCCAGGACCTCACGCTGTTCCACGACTGGTACTTCTCGCGCGGCACCGGCATGGGCACCGAGTATCGCTACCTGATGGGGCCGCGCGCCCAGGGCAACCTGCGTGCGTATTGGCTCAACGAGCAGGAAGCCGTCATCAACGGCTCGACGCGGCCGGCGCGAAAGAGCCAGGTCATCACCGGCGGCCTGAGCCAGGGCCTGCCGTTCCGCCTCTCGGCGCGCGCCAACGTTGACTACTCGACCGACGTCACCACGCGGCAGCTGTACAGCAACAACTTCCTCGACGCCACGACCAGCCGGCGCACGGTGAACGGCGGGGTGACGGGCTCGTGGGGCGGCCTCAGCGTGAACTCGGTGTTCGATCGGACCGAATACTTCTACAACGCCACCGATTCGCAGGTGAACGGCCGGGCGCCCGGGTTCTCGGCGTCGTACAGCGGCCGCAAGCTCCCCTTCCTGCCGGTGTACTTCGCCATCAACACCGACGCCGCGCACGTGCTGTACATCGGCAAGACCGCGACCGCCACGGTGGACCGGAGCCTGACCCAGGTGGACGTGTCACCGTCGTTGCGGGCGCCGCTCAGCACGCTGCCTTTCCTGTCGGTCAACGCCACGCTCGCCTACCGCACGACTTACTACAGCGAGAGCCTGGCCGCCGACCAGCGCACGCAGATCGACGAAGCCGTGACGCGCAGCTACGCCGACATGCGGGCCGACGTGGTCGGGCCGGTGTTCTCCCGCGTCTTCACGCCCAACAACGCCTTTGCCGAACGGGTGAAGCACGTGATCGAACCGTCGTTCTCGGTGCAGCGGCGGACGGCGATCAACTCGCAGAGCAGCGTGCCGCAGACGTCGGGCCGCTACGACACGATCATCGGCGGCTCGACGCAGCTGTCGTACGGCCTCGCCAACCGGTTGCTGGTGCGCAAGAAGGCCGAAGGCGCCGCGCCGGCCGGCGCGCCGCAGGAACTGCTGAACGTCTCGATCCGGCAGAGCTACTACAGCGACGAGCGCGCCAGCCAGTACGACCCGGCCTACGGCTACAGCCAGGGCCGCGAGGCCAGCCCGTTCTCACCGATCTCCCTGTCGGCCCGGGCCCTGCCGCTGCAGCCGATGTCGGTGGACTTCCGCATGGAGTACGATCCGCGCACCGAGGCCACCTTCAAGGTGATCGGCTACGGCCTGAACGGCGCCTATCGCACCAACCTGCTCGAGGCGTCGGCGGGATGGAGCCGGCAGAACTACGGCGCCGCGGCGGCGGGCCGCTCGAACAACTACGTGCAGCAAAGCACGCAATTGCGCTTCGGCGGCGGCCGCTACGGCGGCACCGTGTCGTTCAACTACGACATCGCCCGCTCGACGCTGCTGAACCACCGCTATATCGCGTTCTACAACGCCCAGTGCTGCGGCGTGTCGTTCGAATACCTCGCCTACAATTACGGGTCGGGCACCAACCTGATAGTGCCCCAGAACCGCCGGTTCAACATGTCGTTCACGCTGGCCGGGGTCGGCTCCTTCTCCAATTTCTTCGGGGCATTCGGCGGCGGGACGTATTAACATCGTCTGCTGTCATGAAAGGACTCATCCTCAGCGGGGGTAAGGGCACTCGCCTCCGGCCGCTCACCTACACCAGTGCCAAGCAACTGGTGCCCGTCGCCAACAAACCGGTCCTGTTTTACGGGATCGAGGCGCTGGTCGCCGCCGGCATCACCGACATCGGCATCGTCGTCGGCGACACCCAGGCGGAGATCCGGGCCGCGGTCGGCGACGGCTCGAAATGGGGGGCGAAGGTCACCTACCTCCCGCAGGACGCGCCCCGCGGCCTGGCCCACGCCGTGCTGATCAGCGAGCCGTTCATCGGCGCCGATCCGTTCGTGATGTACCTGGGCGACAACCTCCTCAATCGCGGCATCGTCGAGTTCGTGGAGCAGTTCGTGAAGGAAAGGCCGGCGGCGCAGATCCTGCTGACGCCGGTACCGGACCCGCAGATGTTCGGCGTCGCCGAGCTGAAGGACGGCAAGGTCGTTCGCCTGGTCGAGAAGCCGAAGGAGCCGAAGTCCAACCTGGCACTGGTCGGCGTCTACATGTTCGGACCGGAGATCTTCGCCTCGGTCAAGACCATCAAGCCCAGCTTCCGCAACGAGCTCGAGATTACCGACGCCATCCAGGACCTGATCGATCGCGGCCTGCGGGTCACGCCTCACCTGGTCAGCGGCTGGTGGAAGGACACCGGCAAGCTCGAGGACATGCTCGAGGCCAACCGCCTCATTCTGCAGACCCTGGCGCCGCGGACCGACGGCACGGTGGACGCGGCGTCGAAGATCGAAGGCAACGTGGTGATCGAGGCCGGGGCCACGGTCGAGCACTCCGTGATTCGCGGACCCGCGGTGATCGGCCCGGGCGCGCGCATCAAGCACGCCTACGTCGGCCCCTTCACCTCGATTGGCCCCGACGTCGAGATCTCGCATTCCGAGATCGAGCACAGCATCGTGCTGGAAGGCGCGTTGATTCACGACCTGGACACGCGCGTTGCCGACAGCCTGATTGGCCGCGGCGTGAAGATTCATCGCCTGCCGCTCAAGCCGGCCGCCCACCGCTTCATGCTGGGCGACAACTCAGAGGTCTGGATTCGCTGGTAGGGCCGCAGATGACGCAGATCAAAGTACTTGTGACCGGCGGCGCCGGTTTTATCGGCAGCAACTTCGTGCGGTATGCGCTGCACACGCATCCCGACTGGCACGTCACCAATCTCGACAAGCTGACCTACGCCGGCCGCATGGAGAACCTGCACGACGTCATCGACAACCCGCGCCATACCTTCGTGCACGGCGACATCCTCGACGCCGCCGTGGCGGGTCCGCTGGTCGAAGCCGCCGACTACGTCGTGCACTTCGCCGCCGAGACCCACGTCGATCGCTCGATCATGGCGGCCGGTGACTTCATCAAGACCGACGTCGAAGGTTCGTTCGTGCTGCTCGAAGCGGCGCGGCGCAACCCGGCGCTGAAGCGCTTCGTGCAGATTTCCACCGACGAGGTCTACGGCAGCGTGGCCGAGGGCTCGAGCGTCGAGACCGACGAGTTGCGGCCGCGCAACCCGTACGCCGCGAGCAAGGCCGGCGCCGATCGCCTGGCCTACAGCTACTGGGCCACCCACGACGTGCCGGTCATCGTCACCCGCGCCTCGAACAACTACGGGCCATACCAGTTCCCCGAGAAGATCCTGCCGCTGTTCGTCACCAATCTGATGGACAACGTCCCGGTGCCGCTCTACGGCGACGGCGGCAACATCCGCGACTGGCTGCACGTGCTCGACCACTGCCGCGCGCTCGACCTGCTGATTCACACCGGCACCAACGGCGAGGTCTACAACATCGGCGGCGGCAACGAGGTGAAGAACATCGACCTGACGCACGCCGTCCTGACGCTGATGGGCAAGGGCACCGACCTGATCAAGCCGGTGGCCGACCGCAAGGGTCACGACCGCCGCTACAGCCTCGGCACCGCGAAGCTCCAGGCCATGGGCTGGAAGCCGCACGTCCCGTTCGAGCAGGGGCTGCACGACACCGTGGCGTGGTACCAGGCCAACCAGTGGTGGTGGCGGCCGATCAAGGAACGCGACCCCGCCTACCAGGCCTACATCGAAGCGCAGTACGGCAAGCGCGGCTGATGTCTGCTCCCGTCCTGGTGACCGGCGCGGCGGGGTTCGTCGGCAGCCACCTGCTCGAGTTGCTGGCCGAAGACACGCCGGAGATCGTGGCGTGGCAGCGACCCGGCACCAGGCCGCTGGTCAGCGGCACCGGCGTGCGCTGGGTCACCGTGGAAATGCACGACCGCAACGCGGTGGACGCGGCGGTCAGGGACGCGCGCCCCGCGGCGGTCTACCACCTGGCCGGCGTGCCTCACGTCGGCGATTCCTGGGGCCACACCCGCGAGACCTTCGCCGGCAACGTGCTCGCCACCCACCACCTGTTTGAAGGGCTGCGTCGCGCCGGCCTGGCGCCGCGGGTGCTCATGACCGGTTCCGCCACCGTCTACGCGCCGTCCGATCATGCATTGCGCGAAGACGACACCGTCTGTCCGAACAATCCCTATGGCACCAGCAAGCTGGCGCAGGAGATGGTCGCCCTGCGCGCGTGGGAAGACGATGGAATACCGGGGTTGATTGCGCGGGCATTCAACCACGTCGGCCCGCGGCAGGTGCCGTCGTTCCTGGCGCCGAGCATCGCGAAGCAGATCGCCGGGATCGAAGCGGGACGCCTCGAGCCGGTCCTGAAGGTCGGGAACCTCGAGCCGAGGCGCGACATCATGGACGTGCGCGACACCGTGCGCGCCTACCGCGCGATGATGCA
The DNA here is from genome assembly GCA_964355095.1 of uncultured Acidobacterium sp. Classification (GTDB taxonomy): domain Bacteria; phylum Acidobacteriota; class Vicinamibacteria; order Vicinamibacterales; family UBA2999; genus 12-FULL-67-14b. The sequence goes on along the minus strand of CAYHCX010000008.1, from coordinate 8,549 downwards.
GTCGGCAAGACCCGGAGTGCCCTACAACGTCTGTTCGGGCCGTCCGGTCGCGGTGAAGGACTTGCTGCAGCTCTTCATCGCGCACGCGCGCGTGCCGATTCGCGTGGAGCAGGACCCGGCGCGCTTCCGGCCGAATGACACCCCCCTCCTGCTGGGCGACCGCGCCCGCCTCAAAGCGGACACCGGTTGGTCGCCGCAGATCCCGCTCGACCAGACGGTCGAGGACCTGATCGGGTATTGGCGATCGACGTTGACCGGCGAATAACTCGTACGAGGGTCTGACCCCGAGAGGGTAGTGCCGAGGGGTCTGACCCCTACGCAGTCAGGCGTGCCAGCAAACCCGCAATGACCGCGGCTCTCGGTACAAGCGCGTCGATCTCGACGTGCTCGTGAATGGCGTGCGCGCCATCTCCGACCGCGCCGAAGCCGTCGAGGGTCGGCACCCCCAGCGCCGCCGTGAAGTTGCCGTCGGAGCCGCCGCCGGCGCTGCCCTCGTCCAAGGTCAGTCCGAATCCTGCCGCCACTTCCCGGGCCGCCTCGAACAGCTTCACGACGCCTTCGCTTCTCTCCAGCGGCGGCCGGTCGAAGCCGCCCGTCACCGTCAGCTGCGCGCCGGCGATCTGCGGCGACAAGGCCTTCATCGCGCGCTCCACTCGATCGGCATCCGCCCGCGTGACCGCGCGCGCATCGATGGTGGCGTGCGCCTCGGCCGGCACCACGTTCGCGCGGGTCCCTCCGGAGACGACGCCAACCGTGACGGTGACACCGCTCGCGGGATCCTGCAGGTCGTCGATGGCGATGATCTGGCGCGCCAGCTCACGGACGGCGCTGATGCCCTTGCCGGGGTCGAGCCCGGCGTGGGCCGACACTCCGCGAACGGTCATCTCGAACTGCCCCACACCCTTGCGGCTGGTCTTGAGGGCGCCGCCGGGTAGTGACGGCTCGAACACCATCACGGCCTCGCTGCGCCGCGCCTCGTCCTCGATCAGCGCGCGCGAGGTGTCGCTGCCGATTTCCTCATCCGTCGTCCACAGCATCACCACCCGGCAATTGCCGAGGCCGCCGTTCTCCATGACCGCGCGCGTGGCCAGTGTGGCGAGCCCGATACCGGCCTTCATGTCGAACACGCCCGGTCCGTACAGGCGCCCGTTCTCGCGCTTCATCGCCATGGTCTTCAACTGGCCAATGGGCCACACGGTGTCGAAGTGCCCGAGCATCAGGATCTGCCGC
>CAYHCX010000008.1:3389-7219 GCA_964355095.1 uncultured Acidobacterium sp. | reverse complement strand
CAACTGGCCAATGGGCCACACGGTGTCGAAGTGCCCGAGCATCAGGATCTGCCGCAGCCCCTGGCCAAAGCTGGCGCGCAGGTGATCGCCGGCGGTGGCAGACGGAATGCGGGTCACGGCGCCGCCGATCGACGACAGCCGGGCCGCCAGTTCCGCGCCACACCGGTTCACGGCCTGCGGATCGTCGCTGGGCGATTCGATGGCCACCAGGGCTTCGATGAAGTCCAGCAACCAGTTGCGATTGGCTGAGCAGTAGGCGAACAAGTCTGGTGTCATTGGATGGGAGGCCCGCCCTATAATAATTCCGTGCTTCGCTGCTTCCGCCTGCCCCAAGCCGTGTCGAGGGGTGGCGCAATCGTGGGTTTGGCAGTCATCGCCGCCGGGGCGATTGTATCGGCGCAGGTCCCGCAGCCGTTCCCGCGCCCGAACACGCCGTCCACGCAGAAGCCGGCGACGCCGGCCGCTCCGGCCGCGCCCGCGGTGCCGGCTCAACCCGCCAGATCGGCTACAGCGGGGTCCGCCGATGCGCCGACCGAAGCCATGCTCGGCGCGCCGATCTACCCGTCGGCTGTCTACCTCACGTCCTACGACGCCGGCCGGGGCCAGCGGTTCTACCTCTTCGGCGTGACCGTCCCGTACGCGGACCTGGTCGGGTATTACAAGACGGTGCTGAAGACCAAAGGGGACGAACTGTTCGAGGCGCCGCCCACGCACCAGTTCGAGACGGCCCGCTATCGCGACGAGACCATGGCGTTTGCGCCGAGCGTGACCATCAAGGACTACACCTACGGTGGCTCCGCGGGATTTCCCAATCCGAAGCCGGGCGCGACACCGGAACGCTTTCCGACGGTGATTCAGATCGTCCCGGCGCCCCGGCAGTAGACGGCACCCCATAAAGGGATGCCCTACCGTCAGTTCTTGACGTAGATCTCGCCGGCCTTCCTGAACTCGGCCGACTTCTCTTCCATCCCCTTCGCCGCTTCAGCCCGCACCTGCTGCGTGAGCTCCATGCTGCAGAACTTGGGGCCGCACATCGAGCAGAAGTGCGCGACCTTGGCGCCGTCGGCGGGGAGCGTCTCGTCGTGATACGCGCGCGCGGTCACCGGATCCAGCGACAGGTTGAACTGATCTTCCCAGCGGAACTCGAACCGCGCCTTCGACAGCGCGTCGTCCCAGGCGCGGGCGCGAGGATGGCCCTTCGCCAGGTCGGCCGCGTGCGCGGCGATCTTGTAGGCGATCACGCCGGCCTTCACATCGTCGCGGTTCGGCAGACCCAGGTGTTCCTTGGGCGTGACGTAGCAGAGCATGGCGGTGCCGTACCAGCCGATCATCGCGGCGCCGATCGCCGAGGTGATGTGATCGTAGCCAGGCGCCACGTCCGTGGTGAGCGGGCCCAGCGTGTAGAACGGCGCTTCGCTGCACCATTCCAGCTGCTTCTCCATGTTCTCTTTGATGAGGTGCATGGGGACGTGGCCGGGGCCCTCGTTCATCACCTGCACGTCGTACTCCCAGGCGATCCTGGTCAGCTCGCCCTGCGTCTTCAGCTCGGCGAACTGCGGCTCGTCGTTGGCATCGGCGATCGAGCCGGGACGGAGGCCATCGCCGAGCGAGAACGACACGTCGTAGGCCTTCATGATCTCGCAGATCTCGCGGAAGTGCGTGTAGGTGAAGTTCTCCTGGTGATGCGCGAGGCACCACTTGGCCAGGATCGATCCTCCGCGAGAGACGATGCCAGTCAGGCGCTTGGCGGTCATCGGGATGTAGCGCAGCAGCACGCCGGCGTGCACGGTGAAGTAGTCCACGCCCTGCTCGGCCTGCTCGATCAGCGTGTCGCGGTAGACCTCCCAGGTGAGATCTTCCGGGCGGCCGCCGACTTTCTCGAGCGCCTGGTAGATCGGCACGGTGCCGATCGGCACCGGCGAGTTGCGCATGATCCACTCGCGGGTGTCGTGGATGTTCTTGCCGGTGGACAGGTCCATCACCGTGTCGGCGCCCCACAGCGTGGACCACCGCAGCTTCTCCACTTCCTCGTCGATCGACGAGGAGACGGCGGAGTTGCCGATGTTGGCGTTGATCTTCACCAGGAAGTTGCGGCCGATGATCATCGGCTCGAGCTCGGGATGATTGATGTTGGCCGGGATGATGGCGCGGCCGCGGGCCACTTCGTCGCGCACGAACTCGGCGGGCAGGCCTTCACGCGACGCGATGTACGCCATCTCCGGCGTGATTTCGCCCTGGCGCGCGTAGTGGAGCTGGGTCACCGGCTGCCCGGCCTTCGCCGCGGTGCGCCGCGGCGCCACCCACGACTCGCGCAGCTTCGGCAATCCGGCGCGCGGGTCGTGTCCCTGCGGGCCACTGGTGTCGTACAGGCGCACCGGCTGCTCGCCGCCGCCGAGCGAGACCTCGCGGAACGGCACGCGCAGCGTCGTCGGGCCGGCAGGTGTTTCGATCACCTGCTCGTCGTAGACCTTGTTCGAATTGGGATAGGCCTCTTGGTAGGTCGAGGCAACCGGCACTGGTGTTGACTTCTTCATTTCCGCTCTCCCTCCGCCGGCATTACCCGGATCCGCCTCTGCCGGCGCTGAACGTGGCCGGCTGCGGCGAGACCCCGCCGCGGCGCTGCGCGCGGAGGCGGGTCAGGTTCCAGGGTTTCTCTCAATCTCGTCCCGCCGTAGCGCGCCCAGAATGAGGCGCGAAGGCGGACGGATACCCCTGGCGGTAGATGGCCAATTTATCACGCCGGGATAACGCCATGCGTTCCGGAGCCGCAGATGAGCGGGGCTGCGGATGCCGGGCCGCCCGAGCCGCCGGAATGAACTGCGTCAAATGCAGACATCAACGTCGACCTGGCCAGTGGAAAAAAGGGGAGCGGCCCTTATGCGGTTCCACGTACCATTCAAGATGGAAATCGGCGCCGCTCCCGAACGAGGCAGAGCACTTGCCGTGAAACCGTAACCCGGCGAGAGGCTTGCCAGTATGACGCCCGTCATATCGGCCGCCCCGGAGGCGCACCGGCGCCTTGGCGCCGAGCGGACCAAGGAGATCGGCCTGCGGCGCGCGCGGCACTACGAGTAGCATGAGGGCATGCGAAAGACGCTCCTCGCCTCGATCCATCTGTGGTTCATCTGTGGCGTGGCACTCTGTGGCCTGTTGATCGGTGGCCCGGCCTGGGCCCAGCCGGTTGTCACGGTCGTGATCGAAACCACGGCAGGCGCCATCACCGCGGAGATCGACCAGGCCCGCGCCCCGATATCGGCGGCCAACTTCCTGCGATACGTGGACCAGAAGAGGTACGACGGCGGCCGCTTTCACCGCGCGGTGCGCCTGGATAACCAGGTGCGGCAGGACGTGAAGATCGAGGTCGTCCAGGCCGGGCGCGATCCCGAGCGCGCGAAGACCGAGAAAGGCTTTGGGCCGGTCGCGCTCGAGCGCACGTCGGCGACGGGCCTGCGGCACGTGGACGGGGCCCTGTCGATGGCGCGCGGCGGCCCCGACACGGCTACGTCGGACTTCTTCATCTGCGTGGGCGACCAGCCGTCGCTCGACTTCGGCGGCGCGCGCAACGCCGACGGCCAGGGGTTTGCCGCATTCGGGCGCGTGGTGGCGGGCATGGACGTGGTGCGGCGCATCCAGGCCGGCACCACCAACGACCGCGAGGCATTGCTGGCTCCGGTCCGGATCGAGCGGGCCTACAGGAAGTGAAAGGTGAAAGGGTGCAGACGTCTCAGCCTTTTCACTTTTCACTTTTCACTTCTCACTTTTCACTTCTCACTTCTCACTTCTCACTTCTCACTTCCCTAAGTCCAGATCACCGGCACGCCGTACGGCTC
>CAYHCX010000008.1:0-3289 GCA_964355095.1 uncultured Acidobacterium sp. | reverse complement strand
TCACTTCTCACTTCTCACTTCCCTAAGTCCAGATCACCGGCACGCCGTACGGCTCCATCGCGCGGTCGTGCGTCACGAGCGTGGCTCCCTCGATCTGCGCCTGCGCGATGAGCAGCCGGTCGAACGGGTCGGCATGGTGCGCGGGCAGTTCCGCCACGCGGTCGGCGTGGACCAGCGACACGGGCAGCTCCGAGAAGTCATCCGCGCGCACCGTGAAGTGAAACTTCTCGTCGAGCCGGATTCGGCCGAGCGCCGACTTGATGGCCACCTCCCAGCCCGAGACCGCGCTGACCCACACCACATCGGCCGTCGCAATTGCGCGGCGGGCCTCCCGCCCCAGGCGGCGGTCGTCGGTCTGCCACCAGAGGACGACGTGGGTGTCGAGCAGCAGCCTCATTCCACGGCGCCGCTGAAGCGGTTGAGCACGTCGGGCGGAAGCGGCGCGTCGAAGTTGTCGGCCATCCAGGTCTTGCCCTTGGCCCGACCGGGCCGCCGCCGGGCCGGTTGCCGAAAGGGCACCAGCTTGGCCATGGGCCGCCCTGCCTTGGCGATCACGATCTCGGCGCCCGCCGCCGCCTCGTCCACGAGCGCCGACAGCTGGGTCTTGGCTTCGTAGAGGTTCATGCTCTTCACCATACCGCCAACCCTACCATCGCCCACGGTGTTGGTCAAGTTGGTCAATAACGATGTTTTTGCCAACCACGGCGCGCACGTCTTCGATGCGCTGGGGGCTGAGATCGAGGCGCCGATTACGACGCGCGTCGAAAATGACGATCGAGACGGTGTGATGAGCCTGGAGCCAGGAAGACGCCAGCGATCCGGTTCGTGCCGTCACGCCTCGCGGGGCGCGCGGCGGGCATCGAGGCGCCCCACCGCGACCAGGCTAGGGGCCTCTGGTTTCTGCGACTGGCCGGTAAAGGCACACCAGTGGCCTATCTTGACGGCACCCTGGCTCGGGCTGGCCATGCCGCGCTGTCGCCCGACGGCCGCCTCGTCGCGCACGCCTGCCAGGATTCTCCAACAGGGGCCTTCTATTCGCTCCATACGACGTGTCGCCAGACGGCCAGCGCTTCATCGTCCAGCGCAGCCGCAGAGCGAAGCCGGTGTCGCTGACGGTGGCCATCAACTGGATGGCATCGCTCGACGCGGCCACCGCCGCCAAATAGCGGGTGCAGACGCGCCGCGGGTTCAGGCACCGACACCGACGTGCGGACGCACGGTGGCCACCACGTCGCGCGCGCTGTCGCGCGCGCTCACCGCATCGGCTTCGCGATAGAACGACGAGGGCGTCAGGTCCTCGGCGCCGTAGAAAGCCAGCTCACGGTCGCGCCTCAGGGTCCGGGAGATGGCGGCCAGCCGATCGAGGTGCGGCACCAGCTCCTTCGGCAGGCGCCCCTGCTCGGCGATCAGCACGTCGGCCACGTCGTGGATCCGCGGCGGGTCCACCCCAAAGGCGCGCAGCAGGCCCTTCAACGTCAGCTCCACAATCTCCTGCGACTCGCGGACGACGTCGGCCCAGCTGCCGGCCTCGTGCAGTACGTCGAGCGCGCGAAGGCGAGCGCCGGCCCGGCGCAGGTGATCGGCGGCCAGCTCGCGGTTGTGCATCACGCCGCTCCCTTCCAATACGGTTGCCCGTGCGCGAAGCTCCGCACCACGCGGCGCTCCGCGATCGCCCGGCGGATCTCCGCCAGGCGCTGCTCAATCTGCCCGTCCCGGTCGTACCAGAGCAGGCCGTCAACCGCGGCCTCGCACCACACGGCGCCAGGCGTGGTTCCGGTGGGAGAAGGGTGCGCGAAGTGCGCGTCGACCACGCGGTCCGCCACGGCCAGGGGATGCAGATCCCAGGTTCGGTAGAGGTCGCGCGTGAGCGGCGTGTCCCGATCGATCACCATGAGCACATCGATGTCGGAGGTGGCCGCTGCCTCGCCGCGGGCCCACGAGCCGAGCGCCAACACACCGACCAGACGCTCGCCAAAGGCGGCCTGGCCGCGGTGGACCACGGCGGTCCGTGCGGCGGACATCTGCTGCGGCTGGGCGGGCGTGCGCAAACGCCGCACGCAGAACTCGTTGAACGACAAGCCGGCCGCCTCGGCGGCCTTGGCCAGCAATCGATGCAGGTCGGCAGGCAGGCGTAGCAGCACCCTGGCCACGGGCGGCGTCCGGCGGCGGGCGGCGGGCATGCCCGCATGATATCACTATATGGCAGTATATGATATCAACATGGCGCACGGCTACCGCCTGAGCAGCGCCTTCGGAAACTTCGCCACCACCGTGTAGTGCGGGTCCACCACGTTGGCCACGTGGCCCAGCATCGGCCGCGCGTCGAGCGACAGAATCGTCGACCACTGCCACCAGTGCGGAGCGTTCAGAGAACCCAAGGCGGCATCCACGTGTGTCCCCAGTATGGCGGAGAGTGGCTCACCACCAACAGGCCCCGCGTGCGGCGGGCCCTATTCCGATCGCATCGCGATCGTCGGCTGGACCGAGGCGGCGCGGCGCGGGCTGCCGCAGACAGTCGTTCTGCCTCCCCGGCAAAGAGCCAGGCCACGACGTGAGTGTCCAGGCACCTTACGGCCGCCTGCCGGTCGACGCGGTTGGTGTCTACTTGACGGGCCGGCCGGCCGCATCGAGGATGGCTACGTTGACGTAATACAGGTCGGTCGCGACTTGAAGCGACCTGCCCTCTGGGTGGGGCATCGTCTTCCAGTCCGCCGTCGGCCGAATCACCTGCCAGTTGCCCTTGGCGCCCACCTTGATCGGCATGGCAAACGCGCGCTCGTCGGCATTCCAGCGATAGGACACCGTGCCGGCCTTCTCGTCGAAGCTCAGTTCCAGGGTAGGCAGGTTCGCGCGGCGCAGGTACTGATCGAACACCGGCGTCAGGTCCTGTTTCAGCTCGGCGTTGACGAAGCGGACCAGGTCCTCCGTCATGATGTTCTGGTACTTGAAGCGGTCGAACGTGTCGCGGACCAGCTTCCACCAGCGGGCGTCGTCATTGACGACGCTGCGAAGGGTGTGCAGAAACAAGGCGCACTTGAAGTACATGTCCTGGGTCGGCGAGCGATGGATGCCGCGGGGCGTGATCACCGGCTCCTTGTTGCCGACCTTCTTCTTGTAGCCATTCACGTACTTCAGCGCATCGTCGTAGCCGAACAGCGCCTCGACGTAGACGCCCTCGAGATACGTCGTCCAGCCTTCCTGGATCCACATGTCGGAGACGTCGGCGGCCGACACGGCGTTGCCGAACCACTCGTGGGCGCTCTCGTGGATGATGATGAAGTCGAACTTC
>CAYHCX010000007.1:60968-68663 GCA_964355095.1 uncultured Acidobacterium sp. | reverse complement strand
CCATCCAGGCGGGCGTGCTCGCGGGCGAGGTCAAGGACCTGCTGCTGCTCGACGTGACGCCGCTGTCGCTGGGCATCGAGACCATGGGTGGGGTGATGACCCCGCTGATCCAGCGCAACACGACGATTCCCACGCGCAAGAGCGAGGTGTTCTCGACCGCCTCCGACAGCCAGACCAGCGTGGAAGTGCACGTGGTGCAGGGCGAGCGCCCCCTGGCGCGCGACAACCGCACGCTCGGCCGGTTCCACCTGGTGGGCCTGCCGCCGGCGCCCCGCGGCGTGCCGCAAATCGAGGTCACCTTCGACATCGACGCCAACGGCATCGTCAACGTCTCGGCCAAGGATCTCGGCACCCAGAAGGAACAGAAGATCACCATCACCGCCTCGTCCGGCCTCAGCAAGGACGAAGTCGATCGGATGATGCGCGAGGCCGAGGCGCACTCGGATGAAGACAAGAAGCGGCGCGAGGAAATCGAGATTCGCAATCGCGCCGACCAGTCGATCTACACGGCCGAGCGGATGCTGAAGGACGCCGGCGAGAAGATCCCGATCGCCGACAAGAACGCGATCGAGAACGCGATGGCCGAGCTCAAGACGGCGATCGACGCCAACGACACGCCGGGCATGAGCAAGGCGATGGACGCGCTAATGACGTCGCAGCACAAGGCGTCGGAAGCGCTCTACAAGCAGCAGGCGGAGGCGGGTGCATCGGGTGCGGCAGGAGCAGCGGGTGCGTCAGGTGCGTCAGGTGCTGGCGCGGCGGAAGACGGCGCCAGGCCGGACGGCGACGTCATCGACGCTGAAGTGGTGGAAGACGACAAGAAGTAAGAAGTGAAAAGTCAGAAGTTAGAAGTCGGCAGAACACAACGATGGACCTGTACATCGTTTTAGGCGTGGAGCGTGGCGCGCCGTCCGGCGATATCAAGAAGGCCTATCGCCGGCTGGCGCGGCGCCTGCACCCCGACATCAACCCGGGTGACCGGGAGGCGGCGGCGCGCTTTCGCCAGGTGCTGGATGCCTACGAGACGCTGATCGATCCGGATCGGCGGCGGCGTTACGACGCCGGCCAGTTGAACGGGATCGCCGAAGACGAGGCGGCGTCGTTCGGGTTTGCCGGGTTCGACTTCTCCAGCCGCGTGCACGCCGAGCGCACGACCACCTTCGGCGAGCTGTTCGAGGAGGTGTTTGCGCGCCGCGCCGGCCGCGAGCAGCCGGAGGGCGCCGAGCACGGCGCCGACATCCACGCCCGGACGGCGCTGACTTTCGAAGAAGCGTGGCACGGCGTGCAGCGCGCGGTCACGGTGACGCGGCAAGACGCCTGCCGCGCCTGCGCGGGCAGCGGATATCAGCGGGTCGCCGAAACACGGTGCGTGGCCTGCGAGGGCACCGGCGCGGTGCGGTCGGTGCGCGGCCACATGGTGTTCGCCAAGAACTGTCCGACCTGCGGCGGCTCCGGACGGCTGAAACAGGAAGAGTGCCTGCCGTGCCACGCGCAGGGTGTTGAACCCCGAACCGAAACGCTGAACGTGCGGATCCCGGCGGGCGTCGCCGCCGGCGCGCGCGTGCGCATTGGCGGGAAGGGCCATGCAGGGGTTCGTGGCGGACTCCCGGGCGACCTGCTCATCGACGTGGACGTACTCGAGCATCCGGTCTACCGGCGCGAAGGCGACGAACTGCACATGACCGTACCGCTCGCCATCCACGAGGCGGCGTTGGGCGCCAAAATCGACATTGAGACACCGGACGGGTCGGTTCGGCTGCGGGTGCCGCCGGGTACGCAGTCAGGACAACGCTTCCGCATGCGCGAGCGCGGCGCGGCAGGGCGCAACGGCCGGCGCGGCGATCTGGTGGCGGAAGTGCGCATGCGCCTGCCCAAGGTGCTGGACGAGCGGTCGAAGGAATTGCTCCGGGAATTCGGCCGGATCAACGGCGAAAGCGTCAGGGAGTCCGCCTCCGCTAAAGCTTCGGCGGATAAACAATGACCAAGCGACAGGGCAAGGCGTATTTCATGATCAGCGTGGTGGCGCAGCGCTACAACATTCACCCGCAAACCTTGCGGTTGTACGAGCGGGAAGGATTGCTCAAGCCGTCACGCACGGAAGGCAACACGCGACTCTACTCCGAAGAGGATCTCGAGCAGTTGGAGACGATTCTGTCACTTACCCGAGATTTGGGCGTGAACCTGGCCGGCGTTGAGATCATCCTGAATATGCGCCGCAAGATCGAGCAAATGCAGGGTGAAGTGAACGAGTTCATGGAATACGTGAAGCGTGAACTGGCGCGCGGCATCGACGATTGGGAACAACGGCTGGGCACGGCACTGGTGAAAGCGTCGCCGGCCGATTTGGTGCGCGCCGCGCATCCGGGACCTGATGCGACCGTGAGCAAGAGTGACACCACAAAAAGAAGCAAGGCACCCAGCTAAGGGTTTATCCCCACATGCGTCGGTGGTAAGATTCGCTCGTGGTCAGGAAGTTCGAGTCACTGGCATCCGAATCGGAAACATTGCACGCCTACCTTCGCGAGATTTCCAGCTTCCCGTTGCTCACGCCAGATGACGAGCAACAGCTCGGCCGTCAAATTCAGCAACACGGCGACGAAGACGCGCTGGGCCGGCTCGTGCAGTCGAACTTGCGCTTCGTGGTTCACTACGCGAAACGTTTTCGCCGCCTCGGCGTGCCGCTGCTTGACTTGATCCACGAAGGCAACCTCGGCTTGATCGAGGCTGCGCGCCGGTTCGACCCCGTGCAGTCCGAGACGCTTCAGGCCTCGGCGCTCTGGTGGATCCGGCAGGCGATGATGCACCTGCTGGCGGAGGCGTCGCGCTCGCCGGAGGTGAGCTCCGAGAGCCTGACGGCGGCGTCGGTTTCGGGCCGGCAGGTTGATGCGATTCGCGTGGCGATGGAATGCGCGCACACGGCGGCCACCGGCGGCGAAGTGCGCGAGCCGGCGACCAGCGACGCCGAAGACCTCGAGATTCACCTGCAGAACGAGGGCCGCAAGCGCCGCAAGGCGCGCAAGTCGGGCCAGGGCCCGCTGAAGTTCGACACCGGCGCCCCGCACGCGCCGCGGCAGCACAGCGTGCTGCGCAGCTACTTGAACTAGTCGCCACCTGTCAGCCCCAGTTGTCAGCCGAGGTCGAGCCCGCCGCCATGGAATGCCCCATCTGCAACGGATCACGCTGGAAGAGCGTGACAGTCGACGGCGTCGAGCGCTTGACGCGCTGCGACTGCTGGCGCGGCGCCGTGGTCGATCGGCTCATGCAGGAGGCGCGCGTGCCGTCCCGCTACGCGCGGTGCGAACTGGCCACCTTCGAACACGACATGAACACGCAGCGCGAGGCGTTTCGCCGCGCGACCAAGTTCGTCGAGGCGTTTCCCGCCGTGGACAAAGGCCTGTTGTTGTTTGGTCCTCACGGCGTCGGCAAGACGCACCTGGCCGTTGGCATCCTGAAGGAAGTCGTGCGCACCAAGGGCGCCCGCGGCTACTTCTTCGAAACCCGCGAGTTGCTGCGGCTGGTGCGCGACACCTACAACCGGTCGGTCGAAGAGACCGAAATGGATGTGCTCGGGCCGGTGCTTAACGCCGACCTGCTGGTGCTGGACGATCTGGGCGCGGAACGCACGTCGGAATGGGTGCAGGAAACGCTCGGCCTGGTGGTGAACACGCGCTACAACGCGCGGCGGCCGACCATCTTCACCAGCAACCTGGTCGATTCTCCCGACAACACCGACCCGCAGGGCTTCATCTTCCAGCTCGGCGCGCGCACGCGCTCGCGCCTCGTCGAGATGTGCGACTGGGTGGAAATCCAGGGCGCCGACGTGCGTGAAGTCGGCCCGCACGCCTCAGCGGAAAAGATCGCGGAGTGGCAGAAGAACTCGCCCGCCTCGCCGCAGAACGTGCGCCGCTCGTCGAACCTGCCCCCCAAGACCAAGGGCATGGCGCGCGCGCGTCTCAAGGATTCGGGGACCCAGTTCGAGCTGAATTGGTCCGGGGGCAAAGCCGGAAGCAAGTAGTGCCAATCGGGATCTACCTCCACATTCCGTTCTGCGCCGCCATCTGCAACTACTGCAACTTCAATCGCGGCCTGCACGACGAGAGCCTGCGCCGCCGCTACGTCGACGCGCTGATCGCCGACATCCGCGGCAGCGCGGCGCCCGGCGTGGCGGCCGACACCGTCTTTTTTGGCGGCGGCACCCCGTCGTTGCTCGAGCCGGCCGAGGTCGCCTCGATCATCGCCGCGTGCCGCGACAGCTTTGCCGTGGCGGACGACTGCGAGATCACCCTCGAAGCCAACCCCGAGTCGTCCACTGCCGCCATGCTCGACGGCATTCGCGCCGCCGGCGTTAACCGCCTGAGCTTCGGCGTGCAGTCGTTTCACGATGCCGAGCTCGCGCGGCTGGGCCGCCTGCATACCGCCGACACCGCCCGCGGCGTGGTCCGGCTCGCGCGCGCCGCCGGCTTCGACAACGTCAGCCTCGACCTGATGATGTGGCTGCCGGGCCAGCGCCCGTCCGACTGGCTGGCATCGGTGGACGCGCTCATCGACGTCGGCCCCGACCATGCATCCCTTTACCTGCTCGAGATCTATCCCAACGCGCCGCTGAAAGAGGAGATGGCGCGCAGCGGATGGTCGGTGGCCCCGGATGACGACGCGGCGGACATGTACATGGATGGCCTGGGCCGCCTGGACCGCGCCGGCTATGACCAGTACGAGATCTCGAACGTGGCCCGCCCGGCCGCGCGCCGGTCGCGCCACAATCTGAAATACTGGCAGCAAGGGCAGTGGCTGGGCTTTGGCTGCGGGGCGCATTCGACCTACGCTGGTGAGCGCTGGCGGACCCTGAGCTCGACGACGGAGTACGTCGAGCGCATCGGGTCGGGCGCCGATGTGCGCCTCGATCGGAGGACGCTGGAACCGCGGGAACGCCTCGAAGAAGCGCTGTTCATGGGCCTGCGGCTGGCCGATGGCCTGGACCTCCCGCGGATGCGGGAACAGCATGACGTTGATATTTGGACACGATACGGGCAAGACTTAGCAGCGTTCATCCGGGCGGGGCTGCTGGTGCATGAGCCGGACCGGCGCCTGGCCCTGACGAGGGCCGGCATGCTTCTGGCTAACGAAGTGATGTCGGTGTTCATCGGACGTCCAGTACGGTAAAGTAGCGAACTTTCGTTTGAAGGAGGCTGTTCAATGCTTCGAGGATTGCGGGTCTTTGTGTCGGGAATTGCGCTGGCGACGTTCACGCTGGCTGGGGCGGGCGTGGCGGCGGCTCAGGAGCCGGCGGCTCCGGCCAAACCGGTCCTGACACTCGACGGCGACGCTGCCGTCATCACGTTTCTCATCAAACCCGACAAGACGGCTGACTTTGAGGGTGTGGTTGCCAAGCTGAAAGAATCGCTCGGCAAGAGTGACAAGGCCGAGCGCCAGCAGCAGCTGGCCGGCTTGAAGTTCTTCAAGTCCCCTCAGGCTGTGAACAACAGCGCGGTTTACGTGCTGATGGTTGATCCGGTGGTCAAAGACCAGGAATACGACATCACCCGGCTCATCGCCGAAGTGTTCCCGGTCGAGGTCCAGGAGGTGTTCCAGAAGTACAAGGACGCTTTCGCCGGTCGCGCCATCACCATCCTGAACAAGGTTCAGTAGGCCCCTTCCGACAATTCAGCGGGCCCTGGAGTCAACGCACTCCAGGGCCTGCCCCCTTACTGCGTCGCGGTATGCTGTCTCCCATGACCGTCGCGCTCGCCTTCCTCGTTCTGCTCAGTCAGGCTGCGGCGTCGGTGCCGCTGCCCACGACCCCCCAACCGGCACTGCCTCAGAACACCACCCCACCGACGATCGCCGCGCCACCTCCACCCGACCCGGCGACGTCTGCCTTCGCTGGAGAGGCCGGGTTGATTCTTGTGGCCATCAAGCCGACCGCGACCGCCGACTACGAACTGGTGATCCGCACCCTCAACGAGGCCCTGTCGAAAGACACCGATCCGTCGCGGAAGGCCGCAGCCGCGGGGTGGCGGGTGTTGAAGGCCGTCGAGGCGGACGCGAAGGGCAACGCGCTGTACATTCACGTCATGCTGCCGGCAGTGGCCGGGTTCGACTACAGGCCGACGTTGCTGGTTGACGCGCTCGTGAAAGAGTTGGCGCCAGACATGCTCAGCAACTACCGCGATGCCTTCGCCGGTCCGCCGTCGAAGCTGAACCTGACCGAACTGGCCAACATGACCGTGGCGCCGGTCACGCCGCCCCCTGCAACAGCGCCGGCTGTGCCTGGGGCCGCGCCGGCCAAGCCCACCGGAGTTGCGCCGACCAAGCCCCCCGAGGTCAAGAAGCCCGGGGGCGAGCAGGCGTCGGCCTTCAGAACGCGATGTTCGCGCCGGCGTAAAAGCGCTGGTAGGTCGAATGGAGGGGCTCGCCGCGCAACTGAAACACGCGGTAGTCCAGCCTGAGCCGCACTGGACCCAGCACGCGAATCTTGACCCCGCCACCCACGTTGATCCCGAAGTGAGTTTCCTGGCGCGTGCCGAGGTTCTCGCGATAGCCGCTGCCCCCGGCGGTGGCGTAGAATTGGGTGCCCTTCACCTCGACTGGAGTCTGGACAAACACGTTGCCCGAATAGGTCTTGAGCCCCGGCAGCGCGTCCAGCGTGTCTTCACCGAGGTGGCTGAACTCCACCTCGAACCCGACCACCAGCAGTGACAAGCCGCCGCTGAGTCCCTTGACTGTGTGCCGTGCCGGTGTCGGCGAGAGACCGAGAAACGCCGTGATGTCGGCGTGGGCGGGGCGAACGCTGCCGGCCAGGAACAGGATGGTCAGGGCAATCACGGGTGCGAGCGTGGTGTGTCGGGTCTTAAATGTCATTCCGCCTCCGATGCTATGATCCCACGACTCCCTTGCAAGAGCCACGCCGCTGCAAAGGGCATGAAATTCGCAATGGTCGAGGTCAATCTCGAAAGACTGTCCCGAGGAGGTTACAGATGGTTCCCCAACGCTGGATCGCGCGCGTGGCTCTTGTGCTGGCGCTCCCCATTAGTCTGCAAGCTGACACCCTGATCCTGCGCGATGGCTCTCGCGTGCAGGGCGAGCTGATTTCGGTGCGCAATGGCACCATCGAATTCGAGGAGCGGCGCGGCTATGGCTCCGGCTCCGGCCGCACCTTGCGCTTCGACCGAGACGAGGTCACCCGGATCGAGTTCGAGAACAGCCGGACCAACAACAACAGTGGCTCTGGCAACAGCTTCGGCCGGCCGTCCGGGATGCGCGAGCGCCAGGTGATCGTGTCGGCCGACGTCGCCTGGAACGACACCGGCGTCGACGTCCGGCAGGGGCAGACCGTCTACTTCGAGGCGCAGGGCCAGGTGCGCTGGGGTCGTGACCGCCGCGATGGTCCCGCCGGCGAACGCAACTCGCCGCCCAACCCGGGCCGCCCCATGGGCAACCGCAACGCCGCCGCGCTGATCGGCAAGATTGGCACCGACTCGGGTGACCTGTTCTTCATCGGTGACGACACCGGCGCGGTTCGTGTCCGCGGCAGCGGCCGCCTCTACCTGGGCATCAACGACGACGTGCTGACGGACAACTCGGGGAATTTCCGGGTCGTCGTTTACTACTGACGCAGACGGGGCGGCACGGCTTGACGGGGAAATGCGAATCCAGCCACAAAGCATCTTCCCGTCAAGCCGGGTCGCCCCGTCGAGC
>CAYHCX010000007.1:36832-60868 GCA_964355095.1 uncultured Acidobacterium sp. | reverse complement strand
AATGCGAATCCAGCCACAAAGCATCTTCCCGTCAAGCCGGGTCGCCCCGTCGAGCCGTGCCGCCCCGTCGAGCCGTGCCGCCCCGTCCAGCAGCACCGCCCCGTCCAGCCGTGCCGCCCCGTCAAGAAGTGCCGCCCCGGAAGATATAATCGCCCTAATGGATTTCCGCCTCAGCGACGAGCAGCACCTGCTCCGCAAGTCCGTCCGCGAATTCGCCGAAACCGAGATGCGCCCCCACATCATGGCGTGGGACAACGCGCAGCACTTCCCGCATGAACTACTGCCCAAGCTCGCCGAGCTGGGGCTGATGGGGATTCAGTTTCCCGAGGCCGCCGGCGGCGCCGGCATGAGCGCCGTGGATTACTGCATCTGCATCGAAGAACTGGCGCGCGTCGACCCGAGCGTGGCGTTGTCGGTGGCCGCGCATAACGGATTGGGCGCGGCGCACATCTCGATGTTCGGCACCGAGGCGCAGAGGCAAAAGTACCTGATTCCGCTCGCCAAGGGTGAGACGCTGGCGGCGTGGGGACTGACCGAGCCCGGGTCGGGGAGCGACGCCGCGGCGATGCGCACCGTCGCGGTTCGCGACGGCGATCACTACGTCCTGAACGGGTCCAAGGCGTTCATCACGCACGGCACCTCCGCGCACACGATGGTCGTGATGGCGGTGACCGACAAGGCGAAGGGCCCCAAGGGCATCTCCGCCTTCATCGTCGAACGCGGTGCCCCTGGACTGCTGGCCGGCAAGAAAGAAGACAAGCTCGGCATGCGCGCCAGCGAGACGGCCGAGGTGATTTTCCAGAACTGCCGGATTCCGGCGTCGCAGCTGATGGGCGAGGAAGGCCAGGGCTTCATCCAGACCTTGCAGGTGCTCGATGCCGGCCGCATCGGCATTGCCGCGTTGTCGGTGGGCCTGGCCCAGGGCGCCTATGAGGCCAGCGTCAGCTACACCGCCCAGCGCAAGCAGTTCGGCCGCGCCATTGGCACCTTCCCGTCCATCGCGGAGCGCCTCTCGGAACACGCCTCGCGGGTGGAAGCGGCGCGCCTGCTGACCTATCGCGCCGCCTGGCTCAAGGACCAGGGCCGCCGCATGACGCTCGAGTCGGCCATGGCCAAGTTGTATGCCAGCGAGGCCGCCGTGCGCGTCTCGGAAGACTGCGTGCAACTGCACGGCGGCTACGGCTTCGTGAAGGACTATCCGGCGGAGAAATTCTTCCGCGACGTCAAGCTGCTGACGATCGGCGAGGGCACCAGCGAGGTGCAGCGCCTCGTGATTGCCCGCCAGTTACTGGCTGCCTGACGGCCACCGATTAACACCGATTAGACACCGACGACAGAGATGCCCCTGACACTTGCCGAGCGTGTGCGGTCCGGCGACGTGCGGGCGATGGCCCGCGCCATCTCGCTGATCGAGGACGAGGCCGCGAGCGCGGCCGGCCTGGTTCGCGACATCTTCCCGCACACCGGCCGCACCTACCTCGTCGGGGTGACCGGGCCCCCGGGCGCCGGCAAGAGCACGCTGGTCGATCGGCTCACCACCGAGACGCGCGCCGCCGGCGAGACCGTCGGCGTGATCTGCGTGGATCCGACCAGTCCCTTCACCGGCGGCGCCATCCTCGGCGATCGGCTGCGCATGCAGGCCCACGCCCAGGACGACCAGGTGTTCATTCGCAGCATGGCGACGCGTGGGCACATGGGTGGCCTGGCGCGGGCCACCAGCGATGCGGCGCTCGTGCTCGACGCCGCCGGCAAGTCGCTTGTCATCATCGAAACCGTCGGCGTCGGCCAGGACGAAGTGGACATTGTCCGCACCGCCGACGTCTCGATCGTCGTGCTGGTGCCCGGCACCGGCGACGACGTGCAGGCGCTCAAGGCCGGGATCATGGAGATTGCCGACATCTTCGTGGTGAACAAGTGCGACCGCGAAGGCGCCGGCCGCATGGTGACGTCGATCGAGTCGAACCTCGCGCTCCAGGCGTACGGCGAGGGCGAATGGCGGCCGCCGATCGTGAAGACCGAGGCCACGACCGGCTGCGGCGTGGCCGAGTTGTGGGCCACGGTGCGGCAGTTCCGCGCCCACTCCGAGAATGCGGTGTCCGGCTCCAGCCGCACGGCCCGCCAGCGCCGCCTGAAGGCCCGCAACGAATTCCGGCTGCGGGATCTGCTGACCCATCGCTTCATGGAGATGGTGGAACAGGAGCTGCTGGGCCCGGGGGAGTTCGAAGCGCTGGTGGCTCGCATTGCGGCGAGGGAGGTGGACCCCTACACCGCCGCGTCGGATATCCTGTCACGGGCCCTCAGGCCCCAGCCGTGATGAAAGCCGTCCTCGATCACCTCGGGATCGCCGTGAGCGACCTGCCGGCGTCGCTCGCGTTGTTCCGCGACACGCTGGGCCTGCGCGTGGAGATCAGCGAAGAGATTGCCTCGCAGAAGGTCCGCGCGCATTTCCTGTCGGTTGGGCAGTCGACGCTGGAGTTGCTCGAGGCCACGGCCGCCGACTCGCCGATCGCGAAGTACCTGGAGACGCGCGGCCCCGGCCTCCACCACGTGGCGCTGCGCGTGGACGACATCGAGGCGGCACTCGCGCACCTGAAGGCGCGCGGCATCCGCCTGATCGACGAGCGGCCCCGGCCCGGTGCGGAAGGCGCGCTGGTCGCGTTCATCCATCCCTCCGCGGCGCACGGCGTGCTGGTGGAGCTCAAGCAGCCGGCGCCCCGCGTGCCCCTGTTCCACACCGTCGGCCGCCACACGCTCGGCAGCCTCGAGTTAATCTCGTTGTCGGACGGCTTCTTCCGGCTCGACGGCGGCGCCATGTTCGGCGTGGTGCCGCGCACGCTGTGGGAGAAGCGGCTGCCGCCAGACGATGCCAACCGCATTCCGCTGGGGATGCGCCCGCTGATTGTCCGTGGCGACCAGACCATGCTGATCGACGCCGGGTGCGGGGACAAGATGGACGCCAAGAGCGCCGCCATCTACGGACTGGATCGCCGCTATCACCTCGATCACTCGCTGGCCGAAGCCGGGCTGACGCCCGACGACATCGACATCGTGCTGGCCAGTCACTTGCACTTCGATCACGTCGGCGGGTTCACGGCGCTCGCGAAAAACGGCACCATCGTCCCACGTTTTCCCAAGGCCAGGTATGTCGCGACTCGCGCGGAATGGGAAGATGCCACGCACCCGCACGAACGCAACCGGGCGAGCTACCTGCAGGAGAACTTCGTCCCGCTGAAGGACGCCGGCGTGCTGACGCTGGTGGATGATGGGGCGGAGATCATGCCGGGTGTGACCTACCGGAAGTCGGGCGGCCACACGCCGAATCACCAGGTCGTGATGATCGAGTCGGGCGGGCGAACGGCGGTGTTCACGGCAGACATGTATCCCACCACGGTGCACGTTCCCGATCCCTGGCTGATGGGCTACGACCTGCATCCCATGGACACGCTGGCCTTCAAGCGGGCCTTCGCCCGGGAGGCCATCGAGCGTGACTACCTGCTGTTCTTCGAGCACGAGCCCTCGATGGCGGCCGGTTACCTCCGCGAGACGGACGGGAAGCGTTTCGTGGAGCGCGTGATCTGACGTGAAAAGTGAAAAGTGGAAAGTGGCAAGGACAGGGCGATGAGCGTGAGGATTGGTATCATCGGCGGCAGCGGCCTGTACGACATGGCCGAGCTCACCGATCGCGAAGAGAGGGTCGTGACGACGCCGTTCGGCGACCCGTCCGGGCCGTACGTGCTGGCGACGTTACGGGGCAAGCGCGTGGCGTTCCTGTCCCGGCATGGCGCCGGCCACCGGCTGACGCCGACCGAGCTGAACTATCGCGCCAACATCTTCGGCATGAAGCTGCTCGGGGTCGAGTGGATCGTGTCGGCGAGCGCGGTCGGCAGCCTGCGGGAACAGTATCGGCCGATGGATCTCGTGTTCCCCGATCAGTTCATCGATCGGACGCACGGGCGCATCAGCACGTTCTTCGGCGGCGGCGTGGTCGCCCACGTCGGCTTCGCGCATCCGCTGAGCCACCACCTGTCATCGCTGGCCGCCGAGTGCGCGGCCGAAGCGGGCGCCACCGCCCACCGCGGCGGCACCTACGTGTGCATGGAAGGGCCGCAGTTTTCGACGCTGGCGGAATCACGGCTCTACCGCGCGTGGGGCGGCGACATCATCGGCATGACCAACCTGCAGGAGGCGAAGCTCGCGCGTGAAGCCGAAATCGCCTATTCGACCATGGCGCTGGTCACCGACTACGACTGCTGGCACGAAGATCACGACACGGTGACGGTGGCGATGATCATCAACAACCTGACCCAGAACGCGAAGATGGCGCAGCAGGTGATCGCGAAAATGGTGGAGCGGCTGGAGGTTGACCATCGCGATCCCGCGCACAGCGCCCTGGCCACCGCCATCATCACGCACGCCGCCGCCATTCCAGAGAAGACCCGGCGCGATCTTGCGCCCATCATCGGCAAGTACCTAGAGTAAGCAGCCCCAAGCCCCAAGCCCCAAGCCCCAAGTCCCAAGCCCCAAGTCCCTTTATGAAACTCATCATTACCGGTTCGATCGCGTTTGACTACCTGATGTCGTTCCCCGGCAAGTTCACCGAGCACTTCCTGCCGGAGCACATGCACCGGGTGTCGCTCAGTTTCCTGGTCGATACGATGGACAAGCGCCGCGGCGGCTGCGGCCCGAACATCGCCTACACGCTGGCGCTGCTGGGCGAGCGGCCGTACCTGATGGCCACGGCCGGGCAGGACGTCGGCGACTACAAGGCCTGGATGGAGGGCGCCAACATCGACACCTCGCTCCTCAAGATCGTGGACGGCAAGTTCTGCGCGTCGTTCTTCTGCAGCACGGACGATGCGGCCAACCAGATCGCGTCGTTCTACACCGGCGCGATGGCGAATGCCGGCGAGCTGTCATTCCGGACGCTGCCGGACCTGGGCAACGCGCTGGTGATCATCTCGCCGAACGACCCCGGCGCCATGGTCCAGTACGCCGAGGAGTGCGCGGCCATGGGCGTGAAGTACATCTGGGACCCGGGCCAGCAGTGCGCGCGCATGGAAGGCGACCAACTCGCCGACGGCGTCACCGGGGCGTTCATGGTGATCTGCAACGATTACGAGTTCGAATTGATCCGCCAGAAGACCGGGATGGGGGAGGCCGAGGTCCTGAAGCAGGTGCCGCTGCTGGTCGTGACCCACGGCGAAAAGGGCTCCGCGATCCACACCCGCGACGGAGTCGTGCAGGTGCCGGCGGTCACGCCGCACCGCATCGAAGACCCGACCGGTGTGGGCGACGCCTTCCGCGGCGGCTTCATGAAGGGGCTGGCGATGGGCGCGTCGTACACGGTGTGCGCGCAGCTGGGCAGCGTGGCCGCCACCTATGCGCTGGAGCACCTGGGCGGCACCTCCCATGCGTATACTTGGGATGAGTTCTCGGCCCGTTACGAACAGCACTTCGGCAAACTACAGGCATAACACCATGATTCGCACGGTCATCATCGCCGCAGGCACGACCCTCGCCCTCACCGCGGGCGCGGTGGCCCTCAACGGCCAGACCCCGCAGAAGTCCACCAACGATGGCGTCTACACGGCGGCGCAGGCCGGGCGCGGCAAGGAGGCGTTCGAAAGCAAGTGCACCACCTGCCACGAGCCGGCTCGGTTTGCCGGCGACACCTTTCTCGACGCCTGGAGCGGCAAGCCGCTGAAGGACGTGTGGGACATCGCCACCGGCACGATGCCGGAAGACAACCCGGGCAGCCTCAAGCCGCAGGAGTACGGCGACATCGTGGCCTACTTCCTCGAGCTCAATGCGTTCCCCACCGGCGAGGGGGAGTTGCCGGGCAACGCCGGCGCGATGGCCAACATCAAGGTCGACAAGCCGAAGCAATGATCCGCCGGGCAGCATGAAGCCGGAAGAGTACGTCGAGGTGATGGCCTGCCTCTTGAAGCTCAGGGCAGGCCGCGTCGTCGCTAGGACGAGACGCCGGCGGCCACCTTGGCGCGGGCCGCGGCCGTGATGCGCGAGTATTTTGCCTGCATCAGCAGCCACTCGGTCTGCAGCAGCCGGACCTGCGCGTCGTTCAGCTCGGCCGACGTGATCACCCCGTTCTCGTAGGAGACCTGGGCGATCGACACGCTTTCCCGAGCCAGCTCCAGCGCTTTTTCCTGGGTCGCCACCACTTCGGCGGATGATTCCAGCGCGGTCCACGCCGACTCCAGTTCGAGGCGCGCGTTGTCGGTCGCGTAGCGCAGGCCATGTTCGACCTGGCGCATCTGCGACTGGGCAATGCCGCGGCGCGCGGCGGCGCCCGGCGCCGAGAACAGCGGCACGTTGAGGCTGAGGCCGAACGCGTAGCTCTGGTTGTCGCGCGACAGAAAGTTGTTCAGCGAGTCCTGCTGGTACTGCATGTTGCCGGTGAACGACAGGCTCGGCTTCCATTCACTCTGCGCCAGGTTCGACGCGTACTCCGCGGCATGCCGACGCGCCGCGAACGCCTGGAGGTCCGGGCGCCTGGGGAGTTCCTCGTCGAGCTGCGCGCGGGCGTGGCCGGCCACCGGCTCGTCCAGCGAACCCTCGAGTTCGAGGCGTTGCGTCTGCGGCATCGACAGCACGCCGCGCAGCGCCTGGATCGACGTGTCAACCTGCGCCCGGGCCTGGATGCGCCGGGCCTTGGCGTTGGCCAGTTCGACCTCGGCCTGCAGCACATCGAGCCGGGCCACCGTGCCCGATTCGAAGCGCGCCTTGGCCAGCTCGAGCTGCCGTTCGGTCAGCCGCACCTGTTCGTCGGCCACGGCGACGCCGCGCTTGTTCATCAGCGCGGCATAGAAGGTCTCGACCACCCGGTATTCAATCTCCTGCCGGGTCCGATCCAGGTCCAGCTTCGAGGCGTCGAGCGATGACGTCGTGATGCCGTAGGCGTGGTTCAAGCGGCCGCCCGTGTAGATCGGCTGGTTGACGTACAGCTGCATCGCGTTCTCGCGGCTGAAGGCGGCCTGGAACGTCTGCTCCTCTGGGCCGAACACGCCGGCCGGAATGCGAATCACCGGGAAGCGCTGCGAGGGCAGGTAGGTGTAGCCGAGATTGACCTGCGGCAGGAAGCTGGTCTTCGCCTCCTGCACGCGGGCCTGGGTCTCGACGACCTTCTCCTGCGCCACCTTGAGGCCCTCGTTGGCCGTGAGCGCGCGCTCGAGCGCCTGGTTGAAGGTCAGGGTCACCACCGCGGTCGATCGCGCCGGCGACGTCGAGGCGCCGGGCGATTGCGCAAACGCGCTCGTGGTGGACAACAGCCAGCCCATCAGCGCGACGATCAGCACCACGCCGGCGACGCGCACCGCCGGCGGCACCCCGGCCGACGGCTGCGCCCGCCACGCGGCGACCCGCGCCGCGGTGCGCGCCAGCAGGAGGTAGGCCACCGGCACGACCACCAGCGTCAGCAGCGTGGAGGTGATCAGGCCGCCGATGGTGGCAATCGAGATCGGCGAGCGGAAGTCACTGCCTTCGCCCTGGCCCATGGCCGACGGCAACATGCCGAGAATCATGGCGATGGTGGTCATCAGGATCGGGCGCAGGCGGATCGGCCCGGCCTTGAGCAGCGCCTCGCGAACGCCCATGCCTTCGCGGACATACTGGTTCGTGAGGTCGACCAGCAGGATGGCGTTCTTGGTGACCAGGCCCATCAGCATGACCACCCCGATCATGGCCGGCATGCCCAGGTTCTTCCCGGTGAGCAGAATGGCGAGCAGCGCGCCGACCAGGGCGAGCGGCAACGAGATCATGATCAGGAACGGTTCGAGGAACGACTCGAACTGCGACGCCAGCACGATGTAGATGAACACGGTCGCCAGCAGCAGCGCCAGCCCCATCGCCGCCGCCGATTCCTGCATCAGCTCGACGTCGCCGGCGAAGCCCCATGCGAAGTCAGGGGGCAGCGTGACGCTCTCCATCACCCTGGCCACGTCGTTGGTCACTTCGCCCAGCGACCGGTCGGCCAGCTCGATGTTGATCTTCGCCTGCCGCCGGCGGGCTTCGCGCTCGATCGCCGCGGGGCCCACTTCGGGCTCCAGGCGGACGATGTCGCGCGTGCGTACCACCGCGCCCTTGGGCGAGTAGAGCGGCGTCCGCGCGATCGACTCGAAGTCGTTGCGGAACTCGGGTGCCAGCCGCACGCGGATGTCGTACTCCTTGTCGTGCTCGCGCAGGCGGGTCGGCACCACGCCCTCGACCATGCCGCGCAGCTGCATGGCCACCGAGCCGACGTCGAAGCCGAGGTCGGCGGCCAGTTCGCGGTTCACCTTGCCCACCATCTCGGGCTGGCCCGACTCGAGGGTGCTGTCCACGTCCACCGCGCCGGGCACCGCCTTCACCTTCGCCACCACCTCTTCATTGAGCCGCAGCAGCTCGGCGATGTCGTCGCCGCGCAGAAACACGCTGAGCGGTGCCTGGGTGGGCGCGCCCTGCATCATCTCGGGATCGGCGACGGTCATCTTGAGCAGCGGAATGGTGGTGAGCCGCCGGCGCATGTCGGCCTTGAGCGTGGCCAGGCCGCGTTCCCGCTCGTGCTTCTTGCCGGCCTTGACCCGCAGGTTGGCCTTGAGCGTGCTGCCCTCGAAGCCGACCGTCGAGAAGATCTGCCGCACTTCCGGCAGCGCCCTGACGACGTGTTCCACCTGATCAACGTGGGCCACGGTCTGCTCGAACGAGGTGCCGGGCGGCGCCTCGACGTTGACCACGAACTCGCCGCGGTCCTCCGCCGGCACGAACTCGGTGCCGATGACGCTGAGCGTGGACATGCTGGCCAGGAACACCGCCGCCGCCGTCGCCACGATCTTCCAGGGGTGGTTCATCGCCCAGCCGAGCAGGCCGTGGTAGTGCCGGTCGATGCGGTCGTAGAAGCCGCCGACGCGCTCCAGCAAGCGGCCGAACCGTGTGCGCGTGCGCTCCTCCAGCGGAACGAACCGCACGAACCGCGACGACAGCATCGGGTCGAGCGTGAACGCGACCAGCAGCGAGATCGACACGGCGAACGCAATCGTCAGGGCGAACGACTTGAAGAACTGCCCGACGATGCCGGTCATGAAGCCGACCGGGAGGAAGACGGCCA
This sequence comes from uncultured Acidobacterium sp., assembly GCA_964355095.1. Classification (GTDB taxonomy): domain Bacteria; phylum Acidobacteriota; class Vicinamibacteria; order Vicinamibacterales; family UBA2999; genus 12-FULL-67-14b. The sequence continues at coordinate 51,768 of CAYHCX010000007.1, read as the reverse complement.
GGATCGTGAAAGTCGTGGCCATCACTGCCAGGCCGATCTCGGAGGTGCCGCGGCGGGCGGCGGTCACCGGATCTTCGCCCATTTCCATGTGGCGGTAGATGTTCTCGCGCACCACCACCGCATCGTCGATCAGGATGCCGATGACCAGCGACAGCGCCATCAACGTCATCATGTTGATGGTGAAGCCGATCGCATACATGAAGAAGAACGTCGCAATCACCGAGGTCGGGAGCGCCAGTGCGGTGATCGCGGTGGAGCGCCAGTCGCGCATGAACACGAACACCACGAGCACGGCCATGATGCCGCCGAAGATGATGTGGCCGCGCACGTCGGTCACGTTCTCCATGATGGCCTCGGCGTCGGTGTGCACCGTCTTGATTTGCAGCTGCGGGAAGCTGGTGGCCGCCTTGGCGAGCGCCGCGTCCACCTTGGTCTGCACTTCAACGGTGTTGGCGCCGGACTGCTTGCGGATCGAGAACGACACGGCGTCGGCGCCGTCGAGGCGCGTGGTCGAGGCGCGATCCTCGTAGCCGTCAACCACGGTGCCGACGTCCTTCACCCGGACCGTGGAGCCGCCCACCGAGCGCAGGATGACGTCCTCGATTTCAGCCGCCGACTGGTACTGACCCTGGGTGCTAAGCGACACCGCCTTGCCGTCCTGGCGGACCAGCCCGCCAGGCACGTCGAGGTTGTCGGCCGCCAGCTTCGCCGCGACCTCCGCGAGCGGGAGGTTCAGCGCTTCGAGGCGGCGCGGGTCCAGGTTGACCTGCAGCTCGCGCACCTGGCCGCCGTTCACCTCGACGGCGGCGACGCCGTCGATCTGGCCGAGCAGCGGCTTGATGTCGTCTTCCACGGTGCGCCGGGTCACGTCGGACGGCTGGGTGGAGCCGACCGCGTAGATGGCAATCGGCAGCGCCGCGACGTCGAAACGCTGAATCGTCGGGTCCTTGATCTGCTCGGGCAGCCGCTCGCGGATGGCCGCGACCTTCTCGCGGACCTCGGCGGTGGCCGCCTGCGGGTCCACTTCGAGGCGCAGTTCGATGCCGACGCGGGAGAACCCTTCGGTCGAGGTCGAAATCACCCGCTTGACGCCGTTGATGCCGGCGACCGCGTCTTCGATCGGGCGCGTCACCAGGGTTTCCACTTCTTCGGGGCCGGCGCCGGGGTAGACCACCGACACGTTGACGAAGGGAAAGTTCACCTCGGGAAACAGGTCGATGCCGAGGCGCGTCATCGAGACCGCGCCCAGCACCACGAAGCTGACGATGACCATCGTCGCGAAGACGGGCCGCTTAATCGAGGTATCGGAAATCCACATGATCGGTTCTCAACTGCTTCAGGTGTTCGTCGCGGCTAGCGCGACGCCGGGACGCTGCGGACCTTCGAACCGGCCGGCAGGTGCCGGCGGGCGTCGGCCATCACCGTGTCGCCGGCCGCGAGACCGGCGACGATTTGCACGCGGGTGCCGTCGGAGAGCCCTTCGGTGACCTCGACTGGCGTGACCGTGTCGCCCTGGACCTTCTGGACGATGCGCTTGCCGTTGCGGGTCGTGACCGCGTCCTTGGCTACCAGCACGGCGTTGGCGGCGGTCGCCTCGATGATGCGGGCGGAGGCGTACATCCCCGAGAGCAGGGCACGTGAGTCGTTCGGCACGCGCACATCGATCATGAAGTGACGGTTCCGTTCGTCCACTTCGGGTGCGATGGCGGCCAACTGGCCGTGAAAGGTCTGGCCGGGCTTGGCCTGCACCGAGACGTTGGCCTTGAGGCCGACGCGCAGTCGGCCGGCTTCGAGCTCCGAGACGCCCGCTTCGAGCTTCATCTGGCGCATGTCGGCGACCACCACCACCGGCAGGTCGCCGGGAATGGCGCCGGCATCGTAGTTGCGCTCCACCACGTAACCGGTCACCGGCGAGGTGATGGTGGCGTTGCGCTGCACTTCCCGGGCGCGGCGAAGGGCCGCCTCGGCCTGCGCCAGGTTGGCGGCGGCGAGGTCGCGCTGAGCGGCGGCCGAGCGGTTCGCGGTCTGCGCGCCGTCGAGGCGCTGGCGCGGGAGCGCGCCCTTGTCGAACAGGTTCTTCGCGCGATCGTGCTCGAGCACGGCGTTGGCGAGCGCGGCGTCCGCCGCCTCGATGGCCGCCTTGGCCACCGACACAGTGGCGACGGCGGCGTCGGCCTGCGCGTCAATCTCGCGCCGATCGATGGTGGCAATGGTCTGGCCCAGGGTGACGGCGTCGCCAATGTCCACGAGCATGCGTTCGATGGCGCCGGGCAGCTTCGGCTTCACCGCCACACGGCTAAGCGGTGCGAGCGTGCCCGAAATCTCGAGCGAGGCCTCGATCGTGCCGACACGGGCCGTGACGGTAGGAACGTCGATGGCGGCCGGCGCCGCGGCTTCGGGCGCGGCCTGGGCCGTCGTGCCGGAGGTTCCGCAGCCGGCGGCGATCAGCGACGAACCGAGGACGACGGCAGCGGGAAGAATCTTGAACAAGGCAACACTACGATTCATGACGACTCACTCCAAAGGGCACCGCGGCGCCCCCGATTACTTCAGGGCACTTGCAGGACACAAACGTGGTGGCGATGCCGGATTGCAGGCCGGCAATAGTGGCGTTGAGCACGTCGCGCGCCAGCGCGTCGTAGTCTTCGCCGGAGGCCAGGCGGTGGCGGATGCCGAGCATGGCCGGGCCGAGCAGGCCGGCCCACAACATGTGCATCGCCGCATCGGGATTGAGCGTGGCGGGGAAGGCGCCGGCGTCGATGGCCTTCTGGATGGCTGCCACGGCACCGGCCAGCAATTGCTGCAGGAACTCGAAGCCCTCCCATTGCTGCGTGATGCGCGGCACCGATCGGTCCACGAACATCAACAGGAAGTATTCCGGCTGCTCCTTGGAGAACTCGAAGAAGGCCCACCAGCCGGCGCGCACGTTCTCGAGGGCATCGCCGGACGCCATCGCCGCGCGCACCTTGATGTCGAGGCGATAGAAGCCTTCCTTGGCCAGGGCCAGGAAGATGTCGTCCTTGCTCGGGTAATAGCTGTAGATCGCCGCAGGGCTGTACTCGATGCGTTCAGCGATCTTTCGAATCGAGACGCTTGGGTAGCCTTCCGCAAGAAAGAGCTCGCGGGCGGCGTCGAGGATGGAGTCGGTAACGGCTTGGCGTTCGCGGTCGCGTCGGTCTTCAATACCCATATTAAACAGTGTTCAGTCTTCTAATGGTGTTAGACGCCGGGGGGACAAAGCAAGTTCCAAATTTCACAAGAGACCATGGGATTAATGGTAAAAGGAATGCAAATTGGCTGTTCTATTGGCTTTTCTCGCCGCGTTCGCCTATTCGATTGGCGGGGTGGTCTGCCACCAGTTGCCCGACCGCTCGTTTTTCCTCGCCGGACGGCAACTACCGGTCTGCGCCCGATGCACCGGCCTGTATCTGGGCGTCGCCGCCGGCCTGCTCGGCTGGTTCCTGGTCCGCCGGATGCGCGCCAGCCGGCCGGTCAACCCGCGGGTCGCGTTGAACGCGTTCGCGATTGCCGTCGTGCCGACGGCCGTGTCGTGGGCGACCGGCATCATCGGCGCGTGGGATGGTTCGAACGTGATCCGCGCCGTGCTCGCCGTGCCGCTCGGTATCGCGGCCGGCGCCAGCGCCGCGGCAGTCGCGGCAAAAGACCTGAGGTAAACTCCCAGTCGTGCCGCCTGCCGTTGTGTGTGTTGTGTCGTGGCTGGTGCCGGGCGCCGGTCACTTGATGCAAGGACGGCGGCAGAAGGGCCTGATCTTCCTGCTCGCCCTGCCCGCCATGTTTGCCATCGGCCTTGCCCTCAACGGGCGCTTGTTCCCGTTTGTGTTCTCCGAACCGCTCGTCGGCCTCGCCGCGCTGGCCAACGTCGGCGTGGGGCTGCCGTACGTGATCGCGACGGTCCTCGAACTGGGCAAGGGCGTCGTCACCGACGCCTCCTATGAATACGGCAACGCGTTTCTGATCGTGTCGGGGCTCCTGAATACCCTGGTGGTGATCGACGCTTACGATATCCGTCAGGGCCGCAAGTAATGACCAGCCACTTCGGCCTCCTGGTCCTGTTTGCGGCGTTTGTCTCGCTGATCTTTGCGACCATCGCGAAAGAGACGCCCACGGACCAGGTGAAGATGGGCCTCTCGCTGTTTGGCAGCTTCGTTGGCGCGGCCCTCGTGCTGGGATGGCTGATGCGCGCGCTCCCGCTTTGATCCTCCTCTGGACCCCGGTCGCCCTCTATATGGCGGCGATTTTCTACGGCTCGTCCCTGAGTTCGGTGCCCGAGCCCGTCGGCTCGTGGTTTCCAGACACGGTCCTGCACATGACCGGCTACGCCGGCCTGGCCGTGGTGACGCTGCGGGCGGTGGCGGGCGGGCGGTGGTCCGGCGTCACGCGGCGCGCGCTCCTGGCGGCCTGGCTCATCGCCACCGCCTACGGCGTGACCGATGAGTGGCACCAGATGCACGTGCCGGGCCGGACCGCCGAGTTGCGCGATTTGGGCAACGACGCGACCGGGGCGCTGCTCGCCCTCGGCGTGGCAGGGGCGTGGGGTATCATGAAGGCTGCGTCGCGGGCCGATTGACGCCTGCGGACGGGGCTCTCATGACCTTTGACAACCTTCTGCTCGAACGTGACGGCGCGGTCGCCGTCGTAACCCTCAATCGACCCAAAGTCCTCAACGCGCTCAACGGTCAAACCCTCGCCGAACTCGAATCGGTGATGGCCGCCCTCAAGGCCGATGCCGGCGTGCGCGCCATCATCCTCACCGGTGCGGGCGAGAAGTCGTTTGTGGCCGGCGCCGACATCAACGAGCTGGCGCTGCTCTCGCCCGTGCAGGGCAAGGAGCACGCGCGCCACGGCCAGCTGATCTTCGATGCGATCGAGCAACTGGGCAAGCCGGTGATTGCCGCGATCAACGGCTTCGCGCTGGGCGGCGGCTGCGAGCTGGCCATGGCGTGCACGATGCGCCTGGCGGCCGACACCGCGCGCTTTGGCCAACCGGAAGTGAACCTCGGGCTGATCCCTGGCTACGCCGGCAGCCAGCGGCTGCCGCGCCTGGTGGGCAAGGGCGTGGCCCTCGAGATCCTGCTGACCGGCGACATGGTCTCGGCACAGCGTGCCTGCGAGATTGGTTTGGTCAATCGCGTGGTGCCGGCGGCCGAGTTGATGGCCGAGGCGAACAAGCTGGCGCAGGCGCTCGCCGCCAAGGCGCCAATCGCCGTCCAGTACATCCTCGAGGCCGTGAACCAGGGAGCGGAGATGCCCTTCGCCGCCGGGGAGTACCTCGAGACCACGCTGTTCGGCACCATCGCGTCGTCCGCAGACATGCGCGAAGGCACGACGGCCTTTCTCGAGAAGCGCCGCGCCGTGTGGCAAGGCAAGTAATGCGCATTGCCATTGTCGTCGCTCGCTTCAACGACTTCGTCACCGAGCGGTTGCTCGAGGGGGCGACGGCGGCGCTGGCCGACGCCGGTGTGAGCGGAGCGGCGGTCGAGGTCGTGCGGGTGCCGGGCGCGTTCGAGATTCCGATGGCGGCGCAGCGGATCGCGGAGACCGGGCAGGTCGAGGCGGTGATTTGCCTGGGTTGCCTGATTCGGGGCGCCACGCCGCACTTCGAGTACATCGCCTCGGCGTGCGCGCATGGCATTATCGCGGCGGCTGCGAGCACGGGCGTGCCGATGTCGTTCGGGGTGCTGACCACCAACTCGGCGGAAGAAGCGCTTGAACGGGTGGCGCCAGGTCCGGCCCACAAGGGGCGCGAGGCCGCGGATGCGGCGCTCGACATGGCGCGGCTGTTCGCGCGGCTCGGGGACGGCCGGCTGTGAGCCGTGAGGCACCTGACGCCGGCTCGCGCTGGACGGGCCGGCATAACGCCCGCGCCGCGGCGCTGCAGGCCCTCTACGAATGCGAAATCGGCGGCCTCACGCCTCAGCAGGCGCTCGGCGTGCTGCATCACGCCGGCCCGCCGGACGTGACCGATCCGGGCGACGACCAGCACGCGTTCGTCATCGCCCTGGTCAAGGGCGCGCTGGCCAAGCAAGACGCACTCGACGAACGCATCGGCGACGCCGCCAAGAACTGGCGGGTGGAGCGCATGGCGGTGCTCGACCGCCTGGTCATGCGCCTGGCCGTCGAGGAGATGATGAGCCATCGCGAGAGCCCGCCGCGCGTGGTGATCAGCGAGGCGATCGAGCTCGCTCGCGCCTACAGCGGGGACGAAGCGGCCAGGTTCGTGAACGGCGTCCTCGACGGCGTGTATCGCAAGTTGAAGGACGAAGGACTCGTCAATGAGCAGTGAAGTTGTCCAGACCGAGCAGCGGAAGGCCAATCTCGAGGCGATTACCCGCCTCGGCTTCGCCGCCTACCCGAACAAGTTCGACACCACGCACACGGTGAGCGACCTGGTCGAGGCCCACGGCCAGAACACCGTCGACGAGCTCGAGAACCCCAGGGTGCACACGATCGCCGCCGGGCGCATTGTCAGCATCCGGAGCTTTGGCAAGGCCAGCTTCCTGGTGCTGTCGGACGGCCGCTCGCGCCTGCAGGTCTACCTGCGCCAGGACGCGCTCAGCGAGCGCGACTACCAGTTGTCGAAGCTGCTCGACATTGGCGACCAGGTCGGCGTGAGCGGACACCTGTTCCGCACCAAGACCAACGAGTTGTCGATCTGGGCCGGGCGGCTGGAATTCCTGGCCAAGTGCTTCCTGCCGCTGCCGGAGAAGTGGCACGGCCTGCAGGACGTGGAAACCCGCTACCGCCAGCGCTACCTCGACCTCATCGTCAATCCGGACGTGCGGCGCGTGTTCGAGATCCGCACGCGCACGGTGTCGGCGGTTCGCGACTTCCTCACGGCGAGCGGCTTCCTCGAGGTGGAAACGCCGATGATGCAGCCGATCGCGGGTGGTGCCCTCGCGCGCCCGTTCGTGACGCATCACAACACCCTCGACATGAAGCTCTACCTCCGCATTGCGCCGGAGCTGTACTTGAAGCGCCTGACGGTGGGCGGTGTCGAGCGGGTGTTCGAGATCAACCGCAACTTCCGCAACGAAGGCATCTCGACCCAGCACAACCCCGAGTTCACGATGCTCGAGTTCTACTGGGCGTACGTGGACTACCAGCGGCTGATGACCTTCACCGAGGAGCTGCTGTCAACCGTGGCCCGGCAGGTCATCGGGACGACGCGGTTCCCGTTCGGCGACCACGAGATCAACTTCGCCGCGCCGTTTCGGCGGCTGTCGCTGCGGGATGCGGCCGCGCAGAAGGCGGGCGAACGGCTGGGGACCACCGTCCTGGTCGAGGAACTTCGCCACCTGGATTCGGCCCGGCAGATCGCCTCCCGCCTCGGTGTCGATGCGCCCAAGGGCGCCGGCGCCGGCAAGATTGCCAGCAACATCTTCGAAGCGCTGTGGGAGAAGGACCTCATTCAGCCGACCTTCGTCCACGATTTTCCGACCGAAGTGTCACCGCTGTCGAAGCAGCGGCCCGACGATGCGGACACGGTGGAGCGGTTCGAGTTGTACGTCGGCGGCTTCGAAGTGGCCAATGCCTTCAGCGAGCTGAACGACCCGGTCGAGCAGCGGCGCCGCTTCGAGGCACAGCTCGGCGACCGCGCCGCCGGCGACCAGGAAGCGCACGCCATGGACGAAGACTACGTGCGCGCGCTCGAATACGGCATGCCGCCGGCCGGCGGGGAAGGCATCGGCATCGACCGCCTGGTGATGCTGCTGTCGAACTCGCAGTCGATCCGCGACGTCATCCTGTTCCCGCTGATGCGGCCGCGGGCCGACCAGTAGCCATGCCCTTCGAACTCCAGGTCGCGCTGCGCTACTTGTTGGCCAAGCGCCGCCAGGTGTTCATCTCCGTCATTTCACTGGTCTCGACCGCCGGCGTGACGGTCGGGGTCATGGCGCTGGTCATCGCGCTGGCGCTGATGACCGGCCTCCAGCAGGAGCTGCAGTCCCGCATCCTCGGCTCGTCCGCGCACGTCTTCGTGTGGAAGCCGGCCGGCATCACCGACTACCACGCGGAAGTGGCGAAGCTCCGGGCCGTGCCCGGCGTGATCGGCGCGGCGCCGGCGGTGGAAGCCAAGGCGATGATCACCAGCACCAAGGGCGAGGGCTTCGTGCAGATCAAAGGCATCGACCCGGCGCTCGAGCCCGGCGTGACCGACATCGGCCGCGTCCTGACCGACGGCTCGCTCGATCAACTGACGCCGGCCTCGGCGGATGAATTTCCCGGCATCGTGCTGGGCAAGGACCTCGCCGGCTCGATTGGCGCGATGGTCGGCGACACCGTGACGCTGCTGACGCCCAACGGCACGCTGTCGCCGATGGGCGTGATGCCGCGGCAGCGCCGCTTCACGGTGGTCGGCACCTTCCGCCTCGGCCTCTATGAGGTGGACAACGGCACCGGCCTCGTCTCGCTCGACACGGCGATGCGGCTGTCCGGCACCGATCACGTCGATCGCATCGAGCTCAAGGTGGCCGACGTTTACGACGCGCCGCGGATTGCCGACGACATCGCCGTTGACTTCGGCACCGACTACGTCACCTCCGACTGGGGCGACCTCAACCAGCAGCTCTATTCGGCGCTCCTGCTCGAGAAGATCGGCATGGGCATCGGCATCGGCCTGATCGTGATGGTGGCGGCGCTGAACATCGTCGCCTCGCTGATCCTGCTGGTCATGGAGAAGACCCGCGACATCGCCATCCTGAAGACGATGGGGGCGTCGGCCCGGAGCATCACGCTGATTTTCCTGCTGCAGGGCACGATCATCGGCGTGCTCGGCACCATCGCCGGCGCCACGCTGGGCACGGCGGCGGCCTACGTGCTCGATCGCTACCGCCTGATCACCATCCCCAGCGACGTCTACCAGGTGAGTTACCTGCCCTTCAAGCTGCTGCCATGGGACCTGGTCATGGTGGTGATGGCGGCGGTCCTGGTGTGCTTCGTGGCCACGCTCTACCCGTCTCGACAGGCGGCGCGCCTCGATCCGGCGCAGGCTCTTCGCTATGAGTGATGCCTTCATCACCGTCTCCGGATTGAACAAGTTCTACAGCGTGGCCGGCAATCGGCTTCACGTGCTGCGCGATCTCGACCTCTCGGTCGAGAAGGGCGAGATGGTGGCCATCATGGGCGCCTCCGGGGTCGGCAAGAGCACGCTCCTGCACGTGATGGGCGGGCTCGACACCATCGACGGCGGCACGGTGCGGGTGGGCGAGCACGACATCACCGGCATGAGTGATGACGCGCGCGTCGCGTTCCGGAACCGGCACATCGGCTTCGTGTTCCAGTTCCATCACCTGCTGCCGGAGTTCACGGCCGTCGAGAACGCGATGATGCCGATGCGCATCGCGCGGCTGTCGGTGGGGGAGGCGCGGCCGCGCGCCGAGGCCCTGTTGCGCCGCGTCGGGCTCGGCGAACGCCTCGATCATCGGCCCGGCATGCTATCCGGCGGCGAGCAGCAGCGCGTCGCCGTGTCGCGGGCGCTGGTGATGCAGCCGTCGCTGCTGCTGGCCGACGAGCCGACCGGCGACCTGGACGAAGCCACGGCCGATTCGCTGCACGAGCTGCTGCGTGCCATGCACGCCGAGTTCGGCCTCACCGCCGTCATCGCCACGCACAACCCGCGCCTGGCGGCGCGGTGCGACCGCACCCTCCGCCTCGAGGGCGGGCGGCTCACGCCCGCTTAACGACCGCGCCGAAGCGTCTCGATTTCAATCGCCGCGAGCAGCGTCTGCAGTGCACCCAACATTGAGACGGTATTGCCAATAGTGTATGTTTTGTATATGAAGGCTATACAGATCACGCTTGACGAGGACTTGCTCGCGCGCCTTGACCGCGATGACGAAGTCCGGCGCGACGGCCGATCGGCCGTGCTGAGACGCGCGGCCGACCGGTATCTCCGGCAGCGCCGGGCCAGCGCCATTTCATCCGCCTACCGCCGCGCCTACGGTGACGGCACCGGACTCGGGGACGAGTTTACGGGATGGGAGAAGGAGGGGGTATGGCCCGCCGAATAGTCCGGGGCGAGATCTGGAGCTATCGCTTCAAGTTGCCGGACAAGCGCCGCCCCGTGCTGGTGCTGACGCGCCCCGAGGTCATCCCGCTGCTCCACACCGTGATGGTGGCGCCCGTTACCTCGACGCGGCGGGGGGCGCCCAGCGAGGTCAACGTCGGTGTTGACGAAGGGCTGAAGCACGACTCCGCGGTCAACCTCGATCACGTCCAGACCGTCAAGCAGGCACGGTTGGTCGGCTTCGTCGGGGCGCTCAGCCCCGCCAAGATGCAACAGGTGTGTCGCGCCCTGGGCGTGGCGACGGGGTGCGTCTGACGCCACCGGCGATGTGGGCGTCTCAGCGGTTCGATCTTTCGGGCGGGGCGGCGCCGCATGCCGGGGCAACACGCCACGCGATCGCATTGTTCGATCCACGACGATTCAGGTGAAGGCTATGATGCGGCATGCGCGCATCATTGGTGTCCCTCGTCTTGTTGCTGTCGATGGCGGCCTGCGCGCCGAAGCAGGCGCCGGTCGCCACTGGGCCCGCCCCGCCGCCCGCCGCGGCAACCGCGACGCCCGCCGCTCCCGACAGCGTCCGCTGGGTTCGTGAGTCCGCCGAGTACCGCGCCGCCCTCTACCAGGTCTACCGGCTCGCGACCGCGCGCGTGGAACAGGCGGCCGCGGCGCGGCCGCAAGGGAGCTGGGCCGTGGTCCTCGATGCCGACGAAACCGTGATTGACAACTCGACCTATCAGCTCGAGCGCAGCCGGCTCGGTCTCGGCTTCACGGCGCCGAGCTGGAATGCCTGGGTGAAACGCCGCGAGGCGACGCCGCTGCCGGGGGCCGCGGCGTTCCTGTCGCGCGTGAGAGCACTCGGCGGGCGCATTGCCATCGTCACCAACCGCCTGCAATCCGAGTGCGAGGACACGCAAGCCGTGTTCACCGCGCATGCGCTGGTGTTCGACACGATGCTGTGCCGCATGGACGGCACGCCGTCCGACAAGAACCTCCGCTTCGAAGCGGTGGCCGGCGGCCGATCGCCCGCGAGCAGCGCGCCGACCGACATCGTCGCGTTCGTCGGCGACAACATTCTCGACTTCCCACGGCTCGCGCAATCGAGCAAGGCGCAAGGGGCGCCGGCGTTCACCGATTTCGGCGTCCGGTATTTCCTGGTCCCGAACCCCATGTATGGGAGCTGGCAGTAGCGCCGGTCTCCCGTCTCGGGCGGTTCACAGGTTCGCGAGCTTGAAGATGGCCTTGGCGAAGCCCGAGTAATCCTCTTCGCCTTCGCCGGCGGCGATTTGCGCGTTGACCAACTGCGTGACGACGGCGCTGGCCACGGCCGGCACGCCGTTGTCACTCAGCGTGTTCATGGCGATGCCGAGGTCCTTCTTGAAGAACTTCGCCTTGAACCCCGGCTTCCAGTTGCCGGTGATCATGCGCTCGCCGTGGACGTCGAGCACGCGGCTCTGCGCGAAGCCGCCCATCAGCGCCGCGCGCACCTTCATGGGATCGACGCCGGCCTTGCGCGACAGCGCGATGGCCTCGGCCACCACCGCCATCGTGCCGCCCAGCACGATCTGGTTGCACGCCTTGCAGATCTGCCCGGCGCCGGAGTCGCCGACGTGAACGATCTTCTCTGGAGAGCCCATCGCCGAGATCGCCGGCCGCATGGTCTCGAGGGCCGACGCCTCGCCGCCGATCATGAAGGCGAGCGTGCCGGCGATGGCGCCGATCTCGCCGCCGCTGACCGGCGCATCCAGGAACTGGCCGCCACGTTCCGCCGTCGCCGCCGCCAGGCGCTTCGCGGTGGCCGGCGCAATGGTCGATGAGTCAACGATCACCGTGCCGCGCTGCATGGCGCTGAAGATCCCGTTGGCGCCTTCGAGGACGAGGGCCACGTCGGGGCCGTCCGGCAGCATCGTCACGATTCGCGATGCCGCGTTCGCGATCTCGGCGGGGGAGTTGACCGCCGTGGCGCCGGCCGCCACCAGTTCATCCACCGGACCGCGGCTGCGGCTGTGGACGACGACGGGGAAGCCCTTTTTCAGGAGGTTGAGGGCCATGGGCTTGCCCATGAGGCCCAGTCCGATGAAGCCAATGGTGTTTGCCATGGCGACAGAATAACGATCCAAAACTCCGAAGTCTCGCAATTTCTGCCACTTACGGGCGCTCGTGGCGCGAAACCTGCCCATCCTGCCGTATAATGTCGTCAAGGGGGCAGCGGCGGCGGATTAGTCCCGCCGTAGCCGTTGGCGGAGGCGGATGTTCGAGCGATATACCGAACGAGCCAGGCGGGTTCTATTCTTTGCCCGCTATGAAGCGAGCCAGCTCGGAAGCATCTCGATTGAAACCGAGCATCTGCTTCTGGGGTTGATCCGTGAGGGCAAGGGCCTCACAAGCCGGATCTTTGCCCGATCCCACCTGTCCCTCGAAAACATCCGCAAAGACATCGAAGGCCGCACGGTCTTCCGCGAGAAGGTTTCGACGTCGGTCGAAATCCCGTTCAGCGCCGAAACCAAGCGCGTGCTCCAGTACGCCGCGGAAGAGGCCGATCGGCTCCTGCACAACTACATCGGCACCGAACACCTGCTGCTGGGCATCCTCCGCGAGGAGCGCTCGGTGGCGGCGACTATCCTCATGGAAAAGGGGATGCGCCTGCACCAGGTGCGCGAGGACATCGTCCAGCTGCTGAACGAGAAGACGTCGCTGACCCGCGTGAAGGAAACGCCGCTGCTGGCCGAGTTCAGCCGCGACCTGACCGAGGCGGCGATGAAGAACTCGCTCGACCCGCTGGTCGGCCGCGACTACGAATTGGAGCGCGTGCAGCAGGTGCTGTGCCGCCGCACCAAGAACAACGCCGTGCTGATCGGCGAACCCGGCGTCGGCAAGACCGCCATTGTCGAAGGCTTGGCGCAGAAGATTGTCTACGGCGACGTCCCGCACTTCCTCGCCGACAAGCGCCTGCTGGCGCTCGACATCTCGCTGATCGTGGCGGGCACCAAGTATCGCGGCCAGTTCGAAGAGCGCCTCAAGGCGATCATGAAGGAACTGACCGACAACCCGCACATCATCGTGTTCATCGACGAGCTGCACACGCTGGTCGGGGCCGGGTCGGCGGAAGGCTCGCTCGACGCCGCCAACATCCTGAAGCCGGCGCTCAGCCGCGGCGAGATCCGCTGCATTGGCGCCACCACGCCGGCCGAGTACCGCAAGTACATCGAGAAGGACCGCTCGCTCGAGCGCCGCTTCCAGGCGATCAAGGTCGATCCGCCGTCGGAAGGGGAGACGATCTCGATCCTGCTGGGGATCAAGGATCGCTACGAGCAGTTCCACCACGTCGAATACACGCGCGAGGCACTGGAGGCCGCGGTCTACCAGTCGAGCCGCTACATCACCGACCGTTTCCTGCCCGACAAGGCCATCGACCTGGTGGACGAAGCGGGCGCGCGCGCCAAGCTGCGTGAGGCCGGCTACAGCGAGGAATTCGGCGAGATCAACAAGAGCATCCGGGTCGCCGTCGAGCAGATGGAAAGCGCGGTGTCGCAGAAGGACTTCGACAAGGCGCAGTTCTATCGCGAGCAGGAGCAGGTGGCGCGCGAGAACCTGCAGTTCGTGCGCGAGAAGTTCGACGTGCGGTCGAGCGCGCGCAGGGTCGTGGTGTCGCGCGCCGAAATCGACGAAGTGGTGTCGAAGTGGACCGGCGTGCCGCTGTCGTCGATCAACCAGGACGAAAGCGACAAGCTGATTCGCATGGAGGCCGACCTCCACAAGCGCGTGATCAGCCAGGAGCGCGCCATCTCGGCGGTGTCGCGCGCCATCCGCCGTTCGCGGGCCGGGCTCAAGAGCCCGAACCGCCCGGTCGGCAGCTTCATGTTCCTCGGGCCCACGGGCGTTGGCAAGACCGAGCTCGCCCGCGCGCTCGCCAGCTTCCTGTTCGGCAGCGAAAACGCCCTGATCCGCTTTGACATGTCGGAATACATGGAGAAGCATTCGGTGTCGAAGCTGATCGGTTCGCCTCCGGGCTACGTCGGCCACGAAGAGGGCGGCCAGCTCACCGAAAAGGTGAAGCGCAACCCGTACTCGGTGGTGCTGCTCGACGAGATCGAGAAGGCGCACCCGGACATCTTCAACATCCTGCTGCAGGTCTTCGAAGACGGCCACCTCACGGACGGCCTGGGAAACCGCGTCAACTTCAAGAACGCGATCCTGATCATGACCTCGAACATCGGCGCCCGCTTCATCCAGAAGAAGGCGTCGATGGGCTTCCAGTCGGACAACTCCGGCGATGCCGCCAAGGGCGTGCGGGAAATGGTGCTCGGCGAGGTCAAGCGCACCTTCAACCCCGAGTTCATCAACCGCGTGGACGAGCTGATCGTGTTCGAGGCACTGACCGACGACGACCTGCGCAAGATCCTGTCGTTGCTGGTCGAACTGCTGAACGTCAACCTGCTCGATCGGCGGATGAAGGTGATCATGTCGCCCGAGGTGGCCGACTGGATCATCGACATCACGTGTAAGGACCGTTCCTACGGCGCGCGCCCGTTGCGCCGGGCCATTCAGCGCTACATCGAAGACCCCCTGGCCGAGGAGCTCATCCGGGGCAACCTGCAGGGCGGCGAAATCGAGGTCTACCTGGAAGGGGGCCAATTGGCCTACCGTCCGGCAGGCCAGCCGGTCGTCGCCGGCCGCCGATTGAGTTCGAACGTCTAATTTTTTGCTGTCCCGCCTCCGGCGGGGTTGCGGTAGCATTAAGGGTTGATTAGCCAGCGTTCGGCAGGTGTGTACGCTTTGATTCCAATATTTGTGATATTTGCGGCGTTTTTGGCCGCTCCCGCCTTCGCGGATGGAGCCCTCGCCGCTACGGCGCGGCAGGCTCCCGCCTTCGCGGATGGAGCCCTCGCCGCTACGGCGCGGCAGGCTCCCGCCT
>CAYHCX010000007.1:10867-36732 GCA_964355095.1 uncultured Acidobacterium sp. | reverse complement strand
TCGCGGATGGAGCCCTCGCCGCTACGGCGCGGCAGGCTCCCGCCTTCGCGGATGGCATGCCCATCGCTTCGGCGGGGCAAGCCCCGGCCACGCCCCAGGCTCCGGCGGCCCAGCCGGCCAGGCGTCAGCCGCCGGCCGACTCGGGACCGGTGGTGTCGCAGACCGAATTGCGGTTCCACCCGGTCAACGAGTCGATCATCGAGCCGCAGACCTACCTCTATTACATCCAGACGCCGCTCAGCCGCCCCTCGGAGGGGGTGTGGGTGCCGTACAACGAGGCGACCGAGAAGTCGCTGTTGGACGACTTCAAGCGGTTGTGGGCCACCAGCTTCCTCGACAACCTGTGGATTGAAACGCTCGACGAGCCCTTCGAGAACGGCGTCATGGGCAAGCGCGTGATTTACCACATGGAAGAGCGCCCGCGCGTGAAGATCGTGGACTACACCGGGTCCACCAAGGTCGAGCGCACGAAGATCGACGAGAAGATGAAGGAGCTGGGCATCTCGCTCCGGCTCGACTCCTTCCTCGATCAGGCCGTGGTCAAGCGCGTGCAGGGCCTGGTCAAGAGCTTCATGGCCGAGAAGGGCTACGAGTTCGCCGAGGTCACGCCGCTGGTCGAGCCGCTGCCGACCGGGCCGAAGCTCGTCAAGGTGACCTTCGACGTCAAGGAAGGCCCCAAGGTCAAGGTCCGCACCATCAACTTCAACGGCAACGTCGCCGTCAGCGACCGCACGCTGGGCCGCCAGATGAAGTCCACCAAGGCGCACAACTGGCTGTCGTGGATCGGCGGCAAGGGCACCTATCAGGAATCGAAGTTCGAGGAAGACGCCGAAAAGATCGTCGAGTACTACCGCAACAAGGGCTACATCTCGGCGCGCGTCGGCTCGCCCGAGATCAAGACCCTGGAAGACAGCGTTGACAAGGAGACCCGCTGGGTCGAGCTCAACGTGCCCGTGGACGAGGGCCCGCGCTTCAAGGTGGGCGAGTTCAAGTTCGAGGGCAACAAGGTCGTCAAGACCGAGTTCCTGGAGCCGCTGTTCAAGTTGAAGCCGGGCGACTGGTACAGCGACAAGCCGATCCGCAACGGCCTGATCAAGTCGCGCGAAGTCTACGGCGGCGGCGGCTACTTCGAGTTCACCGGGTTCCCCGACCTCGAGCCGGTGGCCGCGGCCGAAGGGCCGGTGGCCGGCCCGGCCGAGCCCACCGTCAACGTCACGATGCGCATGCAGGAGGGCGAGCAGTACTTCGTCAACCGCCTGACCTTCGTCGGCAACACCACCACCCGCGACAACGTGATTCGCCGCGAGGTGCGGCTGGTCGAGGGCGGCGTCTTCAACACCGAGTCGCTGAAGTACAGCGTCAAGCGGCTGAACCAGCTGGGCTACTTCAAGCCGCTGGAAGAAGGCCAGGGCATCGACGTCCAGAAGACGCCCGGCTCGAAGAACGAAGTGGACGTCACGCTGAAGCTGGAAGAGCAGAATCGCAACCAGCTGACGTTTGGCGCCGGCGTGTCGCAGTTCGAGGGCTTCTTCGGTCAGCTCTCGTTCCAGACCTCGAACTTCCTGGGCCGCGGCGAGGCGCTCACCGTGTCGCTGCAGGTGGGCTCGCGGTCGGAGAACTACCAGGTCGCCTTCTCGGAGCCGTTCCTGTTTGACCGCAACATCACGGGCGGTGTCGACGTCTACAAGCGGACGCTGCGCTACATCGACCAGTTCACGCAGGAAGCCACGGGCGGCAACGTGACCGCGGGTTTCCCGCTGGCCGGCTTCTCTCGGATGTTCATGGTCTACAGCTACGAGGCCGTCAAGGTCTCCGACCTGAACCCCGTCTATTATTCAGACGAGCTGGTGCGCCGCAATCCCTATCTGGCCGATTCGCTGCTGATCGGCGAGGGCGGCCGCCGCACGATCAGCAAGGTCACGCCGAGCTTCGTGCACAACACGGTGGACAACCCGATCTTCCCGAACAGCGGCACGCGCCTCACCGGCTCGATCGACCTCGCCGGCCTCGGCGGGAACACCAACTTCCTCAAGCCGCGATTCGAGTACGCGCGGTTCCAGCCGCTCAACCGGCGGACCTCGTTCGGGTTCCGGACGCAGTTGGAATGGATCAAGCCGTACGGCAGCACGACCAGCATCCCGATCACCGAGGCGTTGTATCTCGGCGGCGAGTACACCATCCGCGGCTACGACATCCGCTCGATCGGCCCGCGCGACCCACAGAACCCGTACCTCGTGCTGGGCGGCAACAAGAGCATGCTCTTCAACGCCGAGTACCTGATCCACATCGCCGGTCCGGTCCGCCTGGTGTTGTTCTACGACACCGGCCAGGTCCGCACCATCGGCCAGAAGTTCGGCATGAAGGAAGACATCACCGAAACGGTGGATCCGAGCGCGCCGACCCTCTACGACCCCTACACGACGACGACGCTGGTGAACCCCAATGCGCCGCCGACGTTCCAGCAGGTGGTCGGGCAGACCAGCGCGTTCAAGACCTCCACGGGCGCCGAGATCCGGTTCTTCATGCCGGTGCTGAACGTGCCGTTCCGCCTGATTTTCGCGTATAACCCACAGCGGTTCGGCGTGCTCGACAACAACCTGCGCCCGGCCAAGAAGTTCACGTTCAAGTTCGCGGTGGGCTCGACGTTCTAGCCCGGATCGGTACCAAGGAATCTCATGCGCGCATTCAAGTTGGTCGTATTGGTGTTGCCTCTGGTGATGTTCGCCGGGGCCTGCTCGGGCGAGATCGACAACATCCCGACGACGCCGGACCCGGTGACGGTGACGGAGACGTTTTCGGGCACCGTGAACATCAACGGCGCGGCCTCCCACACGTTCTACACGAGCGCCACCGGCTCCGTGACGGCGACGCTGACCTCGCTCGGCGAGACCCCGCCGGACCTGATCGGTTTGAGCATGGGCACCCTGAGCGGATCCACGTGCATGATCGTGCTGGCCAACGACCGGGCCGTGGTGACCAGCGTGATTACGGGCACGGTCACGACGTTGTCGGGGAGCCTGTGCGTGCGGATTTACGACGTGGGGAGCCTCACCGCGTCGGTGCCCTACGAAATCAAGGTCGAACACAAGTAGTGTAAAATCTTCGGCTTAGCGTTACGCCCTGAAAGGACCTTTGTAATGAGAGTGTTTGCTGTCGTTGTTGCGCTCAGCATGGTGCTGACCGCGTCTCCCTCGTTCGCCCAGGCCCCGGCGGCCCCGGCCAAGCCCGCGGCTCCGGCCCCGGCCCCGGCTCCGGCCGCGGCGGCCCCCCAGGCGCCCGCGCCGACGCCGGCCCAGCCGCCCGCGCCGCGCCCGTTCCCGCAGGGAGCCAAGGTCGCGTACGTCGTGCTGCAGCGGATCGCCAACGAATCGGCCGACGGCCGCGTCGCGACCACCCGCATCCAGGCGCTCCAGCAGAAGAAGGCGGCCGAGCTGACCAACAAGCAGCAGCAACTGACCACCCTCCAGGCCAAGCTCGAAAAAGAAGGCTCGGTCATGAGTGCGTCGGCCGCGGCCGACCTGCAGAAGCAGGTCGAGAAGATCAACGTCGAAGTGCAGCGCTTCACGCAGGACGCGCAGGCCGAAGTGCAGGAACTGCAGCAGGCGCTGCAGAACGAGTTCCAGCAGCGCCTCGAACCGGTCCTCCAGCTGGTGGCCCAGGAGATGGGCCTGCAGTTCATCTTCAACGGCCCTGACGCCGGCCTGGTGTGGGCGGATGCCGCTCTCGACATCTCGAGCGAAATCATCAAGAAGCTCGATTCGGCCAAGCCCGTCACGGCGAAGCCGGCTGCGCCCACCAAGCCGCCCGGCCAGTGATTGCCGGGTTCCCCGCGGTTCTCGATCGCCTGAACCATCGCTTTCCCTCGCTCCTCGTCGACCGCATCGACGAGCATGAGCCGGGAAAGCGGATGGTGGCGGTCAAGAACGTCACCGTCAACGAAGACTTCTTCCAGGGCCACTTTCCGGGCAAACCCCTGATGCCCGCGGTGCTCATGATCGAAGCGCTGACGCAGGTCGCCACGGCGCTGCTGCTCGATCGCAGCGGCGCCCATGCGACGTCGCGGGTCCACCTGCGCGGCGTCGATGGCGCCAAGTTCCGCCGGCAGGTCGTGCCGGGTGACCGCCTCAAACTCACCGTCACGCTCGCCGAACCCAAGGGCTCGCTGGTGCGCGCCGCGGCCGTGGCTGAAGTGGACGGGCAGACCGTCGCCGAGGCCGAGCTGCTCCTGATGATCACGCCCGGCGCCGACATCGATCCGTCAGCGCGCGTGCACGAGGGCGCCGAGGTCGGCGCCGGCACCACGGTCGCTGCCTTTGCCACCATCGGCCCCAAGGCGCGCATCGGCCGCCACTGCCAGATCGGCGCCTCGGCCGTCATCGACGGCAACACCACCATCGGCGACGGCACCGAGATCTATCCGTTCGCCTCGATTGGCCTGCCGCCGCAGGACCTGAAGTACCGCGGCGAAGACACCCGCCTGGTGATCGGCCAGCACAACATCTTCCGCGAGTTCGTCACCATCCACCGCGGCACCGCCGGCGGCGGCGGCGTGACGACCATCGGTGACCGCAACCTGTTCATGAACTACGTGCACGTGGCGCACGACTGCCACGTCGGCAACGAGACCATCTTCGGGCCGCATGCGACGCTCGGCGGCCACGTCTCGGTGTCGGACTTCGTCAACGTCAGCGCCGGGTCGGCGGTGCACCAGTTCTGCCGGGTCGGGCCCTACGCGTTCATCGGCGGCTATTCGGTGATCACCAAGGACGCGCTGCCGTACGGGCGCACGGTGGGCAGCCGGCCGGCACACGTGTTTGGCCTCAACCTGATCGGCCTGCGCCGCCGCGGCTTCACCGACGACGCCCTGAAGAAGCTGCGTGCCGCCTACCGCTACCTGACGCAGTCGAAGCTCAATACGTCCCAGGCCCTGGCCCGCATCGAGACGGATCCGGCCCTGGCCTGTCCCGAAGTCGACAACCTCGTGCAGTTCATCCGCACGGCGTCGCGCGGCGTCATTTTGCGCCGCGCCGGCAAGAAGGCGGAAGAGTCCGGCGAAGACTGATGAAGATCGGCCTTATTGCGGGGAACGGGCGGTTCCCGTTCCTGGTGCTCGACGCCGCGCGGTCCCTCGGCTACGACGTCACCATCATTGCCCTCAAGGAAGAGGCGTCGACTGAGCTCGATGCGGCGGCCGCCCGCGAGCCCAAGGCCGTGGTGCACTGGATCTCCATCGGCCAGCTGGGCACCTTTCTCAAGATCCTCAAGGACGCCGGCCTGACACAGGCGGTGATGGCCGGTCAGGTCAAGCACATCAAGATCTTCGGCGGCTTCGTGCCCGACATGACGGCCATGTCGCTGCTGTCGCGGGTCAAGGCGATGAACACGGACGCGCTGATCGCCGCGGTGGCCGACCTGATGCGCGAGCACGGCGTTGAGCTGATCAACTCGACGGCGTTCCTGGAGCCGCTGCTGGCCGGCGCGGGCCAGTTGAGCAAGCGCGCGCCGACTGAGAACGAGCGCAAGGACCTCGAGTTCGGCTATCCCATGGCCGACGCGATTGCCGGCCTCGACATCGGCCAGACCATCGCGGTGAAGCACCAGGCGGTGGTGGCGGTGGAGGCCATGGAAGGCACCGACGAAACCATCGGCCGGGCCGGGCACCTCGCCGGCGACGGGGTCGCCATCATCAAGGTGGCCAAGCCGAACCAGGACATGCGCTTCGACGTGCCGATCGTCGGTCTCGCCACCATCCAGGCGATGCGCGTGGCCGGGGCCAAGGTGCTGTCGCTCGACGCCGGCCGCGCCTTGATCTTCGACCAGGACGCGTTCTTCGCGTCGGCGAATGAAGCCGGCATTGCCATCGTCGGCAGGAGCCTGCCGCGCCGAAGCGATAGCGGAGGCGGGCGATGAGGGCGGTCGTGATCGGCGTGGGACACCTCGGCAGGCACCACGCGCGCATCCTGGCGTCGATGCCGGGCGTGACGCTCGCCGGCGTGGTCGACACCAATCAGGAGCGCGCCGGCCAGATCGCGGCGGAGCGCGGGACCACCGCCTATGCCGACGTGCGGGACGTGCCGGGCAAGATCGACGTCGCCGTGGTCGCGGTGCCGACCGAGAGCCATGCCGCCATCGCCATGCGGTTGATTGAGGCGGGCGTGCACACGCTCATCGAGAAGCCGGTGACGCAGACCATTGCGGAAGCCGATGCGTTGATTGCCGCGGCCCGCACGGCGGGCGTGGTGTTCGCGGTGGGCCACAGCGAGCGCTTCAACCCGGCGGTGGCGGCGGCGCGCCCGCACATCAAGAACCCGCGCTTCATCGAGGTGCACCGGCTCGGCCAGTTCCCGGATCGCAGCCTCGACATCGACGTGGTGCTGGACCTGATGATCCACGACATCGACCTGATCCTGAGCCTGGTGCCCAGCGAGGTCGAAGGGGTGGAGGCGGTGGGCGTGCCGGTGCTGACGCCGCGCATCGACATCGCGAATGCGCGCCTGCGTTTCGCCAACGGCTGCATCGCCAACCTCACCGCCAGCCGGATCAGCCGCGAGCCGGTCCGCAAGATTCGCTTCTTCCAGCAGGACGCCTACGTGTCGATCGACACCGCGGCCCGCGAGGTGGAGATGTGGCGCCTGGTGCCGCAGCCCACCGGCCTGCCCAAGATCGGCGGCGGCAAGCTGGACGTGCCCGGCGACGAGCCGCTCAGGGGCGAGCTGGAAGACTTTCTGGGCGCCGTGCGCGACGGCCGCGCGCCGGCGGTGACCGGTGAACAGGGCCGCGCGGCGCTGGCGCTGGCCACGAGAATTGTGGAACTGATGGGGACTAATGGGGCGTATCAACCACGCTGAGGGTGCGATCACCGCCGCTCATTCAAGGTTCATGGGCCGTTCCTACGGAACGGCCCAGTTTGGCATCGAGAGGATATTCCACTAACCGTGAACATCAACTCATCGATCGCAGATCGCGCCCGCGCCGGAGAGGCGTTGACGCCCGCGGAACTGGACGAACTGGCGTCGGCCGACGTGCTGTCGCTGGGCATGCTGGCCGACGAGGTCCGCCGCTTGCGCGTGGGCGAGGTGGTCACATTCGTGAGGGTCAGCGAGTGGCCCACGCAACCCGCAGCGGCCGATCAGGGCGGGGAAGTACGGATCGCTCGGCTGCCCGCAACGTTGGCCGACACCGTGGCCGCGATCGAGCAGGCCAGGGCCGGCAGCGGCCACCGGGTGTTGAGCGGCTTCTCGCTCGCCGACGTCATCGACCGCAACTGGGGCGGCCTGGCAGAGGTGCTGACGCAGCTGAAGCGCGCCGGGCTCGACGCCATGGTCGAGGCGCCGCTCGACCGCCTGGCCGACGCCGGGGCCGCGCTACAGGCGTGCCAGGACGCGGGGTTGAAGGTCGGCTGTCTGTCGCTCCAGACGCCGGGCGGTGTGGAACGCACCCCGATGCTGATCCAGGTGCGCGCGCTGGCCGCCAGGTTTCCCTGGCTGACCACGATTGCCCCGCTCTCTCGCGAGCAGTCGGTCACCGTCCCGACCACGGGCTACGACGATGTGCGCGCCGTGGCGATGGCGAGGCTGGCCCTCCCCGGCGTGCCGAACGTGCAGGTGGATTGGTCGCAGTACGGGCCGAAGCTGGCGCAGGTGGCGCTGACGTTTGGCGCCAACGACCTCGATCGCGTGTCGGTCGTCAACGACGAATCGTTGGGCCGCCGCCGCACCTCCGTTGAAGACGTCATGCGCAACATCACGGCGGCGGGTTTTCAACCGCGCGAACGGAATACGGACGCATGACCCGGCTCCGCCTGGGCGCGGTGTCGTACCTCAATACCAAGCCGCTCGTGTATGGCCTCGACGCCCATCCCGATCAGTTCGACCTCCGCTTCGACGTGCCGGCGAAGTGCGCGACGCTGCTGCACGAGGGCGCGGTGGACCTCGGCCTGATTCCCGCAATCGAATACCTGCGGGGCACCGAGGACTACTGGATGGTGCCAGGCGTCTCGATTGCGTCCGACGGCGACGTCGCCTCCGTCGCCGTGTTCTCGAAGAAGCCGATCGACCAGGTCAAAACCATGGCCCTCGACCTGAGCTCGCGGACCTCGGTGGCGCTGACCCGCATCCTGTGCGCCAGGCGGTGGGGCATTGCCCCGGCCTTCACGCCCGCCGCACCGGACGTGACCGCCATGCTGGCCCGCGCCGATGCCGCCCTGGTGATTGGCGACCCCGCGATGGCCATCGACGCCGACGCGCGCGGCCTGCTCAAGATCGACCTGGGCGGCGAGTGGGACGCCCTCACGGGTCTGCCGTTCGTGTACGCCATGTGGACCGGCCGCCAGGGCGCGGCCTCGCCCGGGCAGTGCGCCGCGTTGCGGGCGGCCCGTGACCGCGGCGTGGCCAACCTGTCGCGAATCGCGGACCAGGCCGGCCAGGGCGACGCCGGCCGCGCCGGGCGGGCGTTGCGGTATCTGCGTGATAATCTCAAGCATGGATTAGGCGAGCGCGAAGCCGCCGGGTTGCGGCGCTTCCACGAACTGGGCGTCGAACTGGGATTGGCCCCCGCCCTCAAGCCGCTCAACTTCTACCCATAGACATGGATCTCAAGGCGTTCGAGCAGCGAATCGAGTCGGGTGGCCGTCTCACCGCGGACGAGGCGCTGCAGCTGTATCGCCAGGCGCCCACCTACTGGCTGGGCCGCATGGCCGATGGCGTGCGGCGGCGCCGGCATCCCGAAGGTCTGGTCACCTACATCATCGATCGCAACGTCAACTACACGAACGTGTGCGTGGCGCGGTGCAACTTCTGCGCGTTTTATCGCGAGGTCGGCCACGGCGACGGCTACGTGCTGGGCTTCGACGAGATCGCGCGGAAGATCGAGGAGGCGCAGGCGCTTGGCGGCAGCCAGTTACTGCTGCAGGGCGGTCACAACCCCGACCTGCCGATGGCGTGGTACGAAGACCTGTTCCGATCGGTGAAGCAGCGCTTCCCGGATTTCAAGCTGCACGCGCTGTCGCCGCCCGAAGTGCTGCACCTGTCGCGGATGTCGAAGCTGCCGGTGCCCGAGGTGATCTGCCGGCTGATGGCCGCCGGTCTCGACAGCATCCCGGGTGGCGGCGCCGAGATCTTGGTGGACCGCGTCCGCAGGTTGCTCAACTGCTTCAACAAGGCCAGCGCCGACGAGTGGCTCGAGGTCATGCGGCACGCGCACCGGGCCGGTCTGCGGACCACCGCCACGATGATGTACGGCACGGTGGAGACCGACGAAGAGCGCATCGAGCACATGGCGCGGCTGCGCGCCGTGCAGGACGAGACCGGCGGCTTCACCGCGTTCATCGCCTGGAGCTATCAGCCGGAGCATACCGAGCGCGGCGGCGTCGAAGCCACCGGCATCGAATACCTCCGGACGCTGGCCATCTCGCGACTGTTTCTCGACAACTTCGACAACCTGCAGGCGTCGTGGGTCACCCAGGGCGGCAAGGTCGGCCAGTTGAGCCTCGCGTTTGGCGCCAACGACATGGGCAGCGTGATGATCGAGGAGAACGTCGTGCGGGCGGCCGGGGCCAGCTACTGCATGGACGAAGTCGAGATTGTTCGCCATGCCGAGGACGCCGGTTTCGTCGCCAAGCGCCGCAATATGCATTACGACATTCTGGGCGGCCCGTTCTTTCGCGAGCACGCGGTCCCGCGCACGCTGGAGCTGTCGACCGCGCGCGAGGCGGGCGATAACTCGGTGCCGGCGGAACTGATGAACTATCCCGCCCGCAGCGCCGCCGGCAAGCGCCAGCGCTCGCAGCCGCCGGCGTCGCCGGTCGCATGACCGCCTACCGGGCGGCCTGGGTCTGCCCGATTGACCAGCCTCCCATCAGGGACGGCGTCGTCACGGTTCACGACGGACGGATCGTTGCCGCCGGGAGTCGGGAGTCCTTCGACTACGCTCAGGACACCCGCGACCTTGGGAACGTGGTCCTCCTGCCTGGCCTCATCAACGCCCATGTTCATCTCGAGCTGTCGTGGTTGCGCGGGCGCGTGCCGCCTGCCGCGAAGTTCACCGATTGGGTCAAGCAGCTGGTCCTCACGCGGCGGAGCGTGGAGCGGCCCGATGACCCAGCGGTGGTCGAGCCGCTCAAGGCCGCCATCAGGGAACTGCAGGCATCAGGAACGGTGGCCGTGGGGGACATCAGCAACTCGCTGGCCTCGCCCGGGCCGATGCGCGACGCCGGCCTCGACGGTCTCGTCTTCCATGAGCTGCTCGGCTTCAGGGAACGTGATGGCGCCTTGATCGATCGCGCGCGCGCGGAGCGGGCGGCGGCCGCCATGCGCGTGTCGCTGGCGCCGCATGCGCCGTACTCGACCTCGCCCGAGTTGTTCCGGGCCATTCGGAAAGCGGTCAACGAGTCGGGCTGCCCGATCATGAGCGTCCACCTCGGCGAGTCGGCCGAGGAGAGCGAGTTGCTGGCCACCGGCACGGGACCGTGGCGGGGCATGCTGGAGTTGATCGGCGTGTGGCGCGACGACTGGACGATCCCCGGTTGCGGGCCGGTGGAGTACCTCGACGGCCTGGGCGTCATCGATGACAAGACCCTGGTGGTGCATGGCGTGCAGTTCGACGACGTCGCGCTGGCGCGGCTCGCGGCGCTGGGCGCCACGCTCGTGACCTGTCCGCGAAGCAACCAATGGGTCGGCGTGGGCATGCCGCCGATCGAGCGGTTTTACAGGTCGGGTGTGGCCGTGGCCATTGGCACCGACAGCCTGGCCAGTGTCGAGGATTTGAACCTGTTCAGCGAGTTGAAGGCCATGCGTTGGATTGCCCCGAACGTGCCGGCACAGGCCCTGCTCGAGAGCGCCACCCTCGTCGGCGCCCGCGCCCTGGGATTGGCCGACGAGCTCGGTTCCCTGACGCCAGGCAAGCGAGCGGAGATTCTCGCCATCGAACTCCCCGGGCCGGTGGATGATGTCGAGGCGTTTCTGGTCAGCGGCGTTGACGCGTCTCGCATTCAGCACCTTGGCACCTTAGGCACCCCAGGCACCCCAGGCACCCCAGGCACCTTAGGCCCCCTAGGCCCCCTAGGCACAAGAAACCCGTGAGCCGCATCACCACCTATTTGTCGTTCGTCCGCTTCTCCCATTCGGTGTTCGCGCTGCCGTTTGCGCTCACCGGCGCGCTGCTGGCGTGGCGGGAGGCGCCGTTCCACTGGAGCCAGGTGCTGTGGGTGATGGTGGCCATGGTGGCGGCGCGCAGCGCGGCCATGGGATTCAACCGCCTCGTGGATGCACGGTTCGACGCCCTCAACCCGCGGACGGCGATGCGCGAGATCCCGCGCGGCGCCATGAGCCGCGGTGAAGCCACCGTGTTCGTCGGCGTCTCGTCGATCATCTTCATCGTCGCTTCCGCGCGCCTCAATCCGCTCTGTGGCATGTTGTCGCCGGTGGCGCTTGGCCTCGTGTTCTGGTATTCGGTGGCGAAGCGCTACACCTCCTATACGCAGGCGTTCCTCGGCCTGGCCATGGCGGTGGCGCCGGTGGGCGGGTGGCTGGCGGCCGGCGGCCGCGGTGGGTGGGAGCCGTGGCTGCTGGGGCTGGCCATCGGCCTCTGGGTCGGCGGGTTCGACATCCTGTACGCCTGCCAGGATCTGGCGTTCGATCGCGCGCACGGCCTCAACTCCATTCCGGTTCGTTTCGGCATCGCGCGGTCGCTCCTGATCTCGCGCGTGATGCACATCGCCACCATCGCCTGCATGGCGGCGCTCGCCTGGGTGCTGCCGCTCGGGCCCATTTACCTGGGCGGCGTCGCGCTGGTGGCGGTGTTGCTCATCTACGAGCAGTCCCTGGTCAGCGAGCACGATCTGTCGCAGGTGAAGCGAGCGTTCGATCTGAATGGGTGGGTGGGTATCTTGTATTTCCTGACGACGGGATTGGCGTTGTATGTCGGATAGGCCACAGATTGGACGCAGATTGGACACAGAGAGTCCAGATAAGTCGCCCGCGAAGATCTCGGGCATGTTCGACGCCATTGCCAGCCGGTACGATCTGCTGAACACCGTACTGTCGGGCGGCCTCGATCGCTATTGGCGCCGCCGCGCGATTGCCACCCTCGGGCTGACCGGCCGCGAGCGGCTGCTCGATGTGTGCACGGGGACCGCGGACGTGGCGCTGGGCGCCGCGCGCACGTCGGCCGGGGCCGCGCGGGTGGTCGGTGTGGATTTCTCCGGCGCGATGCTGACGCATGGCCTCGAGAAAGTGCGGCAGGAGCGACTGGGAGCCCGCGTCCACCTCATTCGCGGCGACGCCATGGGGCTGCCGATCGCCGGCGCGTCGGTGGATGCCGCGACCATCGCGTTCGGCATTCGCAACGTGCAGCGTCCGGCCGAGGCCTGCCAGGAGTTGTTGAGGGTGCTCCGGCCCGGCGGCCGGCTGGCCATCCTCGAGTTTGGCTTGCCGGTGATTCCGGCGGTGCGCCCGCTGTATCTCTGGTACTTCAACCACGTGCTGCCGCGCATCGGCCGCGCCGTGTCTCGGCACAACGCCGCCTATACCTACCTGCCTGAGTCGGTCGGCACCTTCCAGTTCGGCGGCGAATTCGCCCGCATCCTCACTGACACAGGATTTTCACAGGTGAGCTCCCGGCCTTTGGCGTTCGGTATCGTCTATCTATATACGGGGACGAAACCGTCGGCTTGAGACTTGAGACCTGAGGCTTGAGGACGAGGTCTCGATTCTGAGCCCAAGCCCGAGGCCCCAAGTCCCAAGCCACCATGTATAATCGCGTAACCTACTGATGTACTTCGACTTCGACGATCGCTATCGCGACATCGAACCCGTCGGGTCGGCGATCAACCGGCGCGACGGCGTCGCCGTGTCGGTCCTTTTCCACACCGGCCTGATCCTCGCGCTGCTGTTCCTGCCCCAGTACTGGCCTGATCGATCTCAAGAGGCGCAAGCGGTGCCGCCGCCGCAACAGCGTCCGGAGAACCAGCCGATGTTCGTGTTCGTGCAGCCGAAGATGGATCTGCCGCCGACGCGGCAGCCGGAACGCGCGGAGATGTCGGACGTCGATCGCAGCGCGCGCACGCCCGAGCGCGTGCCGGAGATGACCAACCCGTTGCCCGCCGCGCGCGGCAACTCGACGGAACGCACGGAAGCCTCGGCTGAAGAGAAGATGCGCGGCGAGGGCCCCGCGCCGCAACCGGCGCCGCCGGCCCCGGCCGTCGAAACCCCGCCGGTCTCCGATCCGCGGACCGATCCCCAAATGGCGATGATGCAGCGTCCGCGGCAGCAACCGCCGGCCGGTGGGTCTCTCGGTGAAGCGCTGAAGAACCTCCAGAAGTACGTGCAGAACGATTCGTTCAACAACCAGAAGGGCCAGACGCAGGAGTTCGGCCCGCTGCAGTTCGATACCAAGGGCGTCGAGTTCGGGCCGTGGATCCGGCGGTTCGTGTCGCAGGTCCGCCGCAACTGGTTCGTGCCGTATGCCGCCATGACCATGCGCGGCCGGGTCGTGATCACCTTCAACGTGCACCGGAACGGCCAGTTGACCGACGTGACGGTGCTGCGCCCGTCAGAAATCGAGTCGTTCAATACGTCGGCGGTCAACGCGCTGCTCGCCTCGAACCCCACCACGCCGCTGCCGCCGGAGTATCCGGACGACAAGGCGTTCTTCACGGTGACCTTCTTCTACAACGAAAATCCTCCAGGCCAATAGGCTGGCCGGATACTCCGTGAAACCACTCATCGCAGTTCTCGGACCCACGGCTGCCGGCAAGAGCGCCCTGGGCATCGCGCTGGCCGAATGGTTCGGCGGTGAGATCATCAACTGCGATTCGACCGCGGTGTATCGCGGGTTCGACATCGGCACCGACAAGGTGCCGGTGGCCGAGCGGTGCGGCATCCCGCACCACCTGATCGACATCGCCGACCCCACCGACGAATACACCGCGGCGCAGTTTGCGCGCGATGCCGCGGCGGCGGTCCGCGACATTCACGCCCGCGGACGCGTGCCCATTCTGGTGGGCGGCACCGGTTTCTACTACCGGGCGCTGACGCGCGGCCTGTTCCCCGGGCCAGGCAAGGATCCGGAATTGCGCGCCCGGCTGGAAGGCATTGCGGCGAAGCGCGGCGTCGAAGCGCTGCACCGGATGGTGACGCGGGTGGATCCGGAATCGGGACGGCGGATCCAGCCCCGCGACCTGAAGCGGCTGGTGCGGGCGTTGGAAGTGTATTTCCAGACCGGCCGTCCGCTGAGCGCCCACTTCGAAGACACCGTGTCGCTGCTCGATGCGGACGTGCAGGTGATGCCGATCGGGCTGCGGGCGCCGGCGGCGTGGCTCGCCGATCGACTGGCCCGGCGGGTCGATGCACAGTTCGACGCAGGGCTGCTGGACGAGATCCGCGCGCTGCTGGCCGCCGGTGTCCCGCCGGAGGCGCGGCCGTTCGGGGGCCTCGTCTACCGCCAGGCGATGGAGCACCTGCGGGGCGTGCGCGACGAGGCGTCCACGCGCGCCCTGATTGCGCAAGAGAACCGGAAATACGCGCGCCGGCAGTTGATCTGGTTCCGAAAAGAGCCTAACCTTGTCTGGTTTGAAGGCCCCGGCACTAACGCCGAAGTGCAGGACAGCGTGATTAACGAGCTGACCGCGCGGGGTTTTTTGAAGGACGGGAAAAATGTCGCCGCTACCTGAAGCCAAGACCGGCGCGCCGAACATTCAGGACGTCTTCCTGAACTATGCACGTCGCGAGAAACTGCCCGTCACCGTCCACCTGCTCGATGGACGCGAGTTCGAAGCCCGCATCAAGAACTTCGATCGCTTTGCGCTGATCGTCGAGCACGCCGGCATGGACCACTTGATTTTCAAGCACGCCATCGCGACGATTCGCACGCCTCGCAGCGTGCCGAATTACTTCTCGTCACACCATCCCTGATGAGACGTCTT
This sequence comes from uncultured Acidobacterium sp., assembly GCA_964355095.1. Lineage (GTDB taxonomy): Bacteria > Acidobacteriota > Vicinamibacteria > Vicinamibacterales > UBA2999 > 12-FULL-67-14b. The sequence continues at coordinate 21,812 of CAYHCX010000007.1, read as the reverse complement.
GTCTTCAAGACGTCTCGCCCCGCCGGAGGCGGGGCAAAGCGACGCTGGTGTTTGCGCGCGTCATCCTAATCGTGCTCGACAGCGTCGGCATCGGCGAACTGCCGGATGCCGCGCTGTACGAGGATCAGGGCAGCAACACCCTCGGCAACATCGCCGCCGCGGTGCCCTTGCGCATCCCGACGCTGGCGGCGATGGGCCTGCCGCGGTTGCTGCCGCTTGCCGGCATTGCCGCGCCGGCGTCGCCGACGGCGGCCTTCGGGCGCATGGCGGAGCGATCCGCCGGTAAGGATTCCGTCACCGGTCATTGGGAGCTGATGGGCGTGGTCCTCGACCGCGCCTTCCCGACGTTCCCCAACGGCTTCTCACCGGAGTTGATCCACGCGTTCGAACAGCGCATCGGGCGGCCGTCGATTGGCAACGTGGTGGCCTCCGGCACGGCGATCATCGACGAACTCGGTCCCCGGCACATGGAGACCGGCTACCCTATTGTCTACACCTCGGCCGACAGCGTGTTTCAGATCGCCGCGCACGAGGGCATCGTGCCGGTGCCGCAGTTGTACGAGTGGTGCGACGCCGCCTACGACCTGGCAGTGCGCGGACTCGGCCTGGGCCGCGTCATCGCCAGGCCGTTCATCGGCCTGCCGGGTTGCTTCGCGCGCACGTCGAACCGTCACGACTACGCGATGCCGCCGGTCGCTGAAACCCTGCTGGATCGCCTGGTGGCCGCGGGACACCCGGTCACGTCGGTGGGGAAGATCGCTGACCTGTTCGCCGGCCAGGGCGTGACCGAGTCTCACCCGACCAAGAGCGACGCGGAGGGCGTGGATTACGTCGAGGCGTTGATGGCCACGCAGGCCCGCGGGCTGATCTTCGCCAACCTGGTGGACTTCGACACGCTGTACGGTCACCGTAACGACACCGCCGGATACGCCGCGAACCTGGACCGGTTCGACGCCCGGCTGGCGCAGTTGCTGCCCAGACTGCGGCCCGACGATCTGCTGGTGATTACCGCCGACCACGGCAACGACCCGACCACGCCCAGCACCGACCATTCACGGGAGCACGTGCCGGTCTTGCTGTACGGGTCCGGCGTGCGCGGCGGCGTGGATCTGGGCACCAGAACCACGTTCGCCGATCTCGCGCAGACGCTGGCCGAGGTGTTTGGCGTCGGCCCGATGGCCCACGGTGCGAGCTTCCTCCGACAGATCCTGCGCGAGGATGGTCCGGCTGAAGCCGGACGCCGAAGCTGAGCATCCGGCAGAAGCCGGACGTCACCGGTGATGGCCCGGCAAGGCCGGACGCTACAATAGCGAGATGACGAGCGCAGGGCGGGCGGTGATTCGCGAACAACTCGAGGCGCGCGAGCGCGAGATCCTGGCCCCACAGGCCTCGAAGAGCGGCGCCAGCAAGGGGCGCGTTCGCCCCGAGGTCGAGGATCCCATCCGGCCCGCGTTCCAGCGCGATCGCGACCGCATCATCCACACCAAGGCGTTCCGCCGCCTCAAGCACAAGACGCAGGTGTTCTTTTCGCCCAAGGGCGATCACTACCGCACGCGCCTCACGCACACACTCGAGGTGTCACAGATCGCACGGACCATCGCCAAGGTCCTTCACCTGAACGAGGAACTGACTGAGGCCATTGCGCTGGGACACGACCTCGGGCATACGCCGTTCGGCCATGCCGGCGAGCGCGTACTGAGCACGCTGGTGCCGGGCGGCTTCAATCACTACGAGCAGAGCCTGCGCATTGTCGATGTGCTCGAAAACAATCGCCAGGGACTGAATCTCACCTGGGAAGTGCGCGACGGCATTGCCCGCCATTCCAAGGGCAAGCACGGCATGCCGGTCGGCGCGGCGCCGGAACATCGCGCCAGCACCATTGAGGGGCAGGTGGCCCGCGTCGCCGACATCGTCGCCTACGTGAACCACGACATCGACGACGCCGTGCGGGCGGGGATCCTGTCGGAGTCGCTCCTCCCCGGGCACGCGGTGGACCTGCTGGGGCACTCCCCGTCGGAACGCATTGGCCGGCTGGTCAGCGACGTCGTGCACCAGACTCTGGACGGCGGGCTGACCGAGATCCGGATGAGCGAGCCGGTCCTGACCGCCCTGGTGGACCTGCGCAGCTACCTATTCGAAGCCGTCTACGAGAACCAGGTTGCCACGGCCGAGTTCGCAAAGGCGGCGGGCATCCTGGGAGGGTTGTGGGAAAAGGTCCAGCAGCGGCCCGAGGAATTCCTGGACGTCCGGACTATTGCCGCCGAGGGAGTGGACGTGGCCGCCCAGGATTTCGTGGCCGGCATGACCGACCGCTTTGCCGTGGACCTGTTCCAGAACCTGTTCATCCCCAAGCCTTGGGTTGGCCCCCGCGTGGTATACTGAAAAGTCTTGTCTGGCTGCGAGATAGCCGCAAGTACCAGTAGGGTCTGGCTTTAGGTTGTGCCAGCAGGGCGGCGCTTTAGTGCCGCCGACAGCCGCGGTGAGCACGATGCGCCTCGAACTTGCCCATATTCGTCTGCCCGAGACCGAGTTCTCCAGGGTCTTTACCCCGGCCGACCTTCCGGGTGGGGACGAGGACTATAAGGTGATTGCCCCGGTCAGCCTTCAGATGGTGGTCCACATGGATCACGATCGGTTCCGGCTGGTCGGCACGGTGAAGACCGCTCTCGAGCAGGTGTGCAGCCGCTGCCTCGAGCCGTTTGTGTTGCCGGTCGATCGCGAATTCGACTTGCGGTTCCTGCCGTCCGCGGTGGTTGATGCCGACAAGGACGAAGACGAAGAGGCCGAAGTCGAGGAAGACGACGTTTCGATAACGTTCTATCGGGACGACGAGATCGACCTGAACGAGTTGTTGCGGGAGCAGTTCTACCTGGCCTTGCCGATGAAGCCGCTTTGCAAGTCGGCGTGCCTGGGGATTTGCCCGCAATGTGGTACCAACCGGAATCTGGCCCCCTGCGATTGCCATCCGCAGATGGCGGATCCGCGGATGGCTGGTTTGAAGACGTTGATTACGAAGCGAAAGCCCGACGATGCCTAATCCAAAACGCAGACACTCCAAGACCCGCGGCCGCAAGCGCCGCACTCATGACGCGCTCAAGGCCACCACGCCCGGCCTATGCCCGCAGTGCAGCGAGCCCAAGGCCGCGCACCGTGTGTGCGCGTATTGCGGTTTCTACCGCGCGCGCCAGGTGCGTCCGGTCAACGAAGACTAGCCGCGGATTGCGCAGATGCGCAGATTGGTCTCGCGCATAGGCAGCTTCAGGGACAATGCGCATCGCGGTTGACGCGATGGGCGGCGATCACGCGCCCGGGCGGCCGGTGGACGGCGCCCTGGCCGCCGCGCGCTACCTGGGCCTGGGCATCGACCTGGTCGGCCGTGCCGGCGAGATCCGCGCCGAGCTCCAACGCCATCCCGACGTCACCACCCTGGATGTGCGCGTGATCGACGCGCCAGACGTGGTCGACATGGCCGAATCGCCGGCCCAGGCCTTGCGCCGCAAGCCCAGGGCCTCGATCCGCGTGGCTGCCGATCTCGTCGCGTCCGGCGAGGCCGCGGCGCTGTTCAGCGCCGGTCACACCGGGGCATGCGTCGTCGCCGCCCACGCGGCATTCGGCATGTTGCCGGGTGTCGATCGGCCCGCGCTCGCGCCGACCGTGCCGACGCGGCTCGGTTCGGCGGTGTTGCTGGACGTCGGGGCCACGGTCGCGTGCCGGCCCTCGCACTTGCTGCAGTTCGCCCACATGGGGGCGGTCTACGCGAAGGTGGGGCTGGGAGTGGAGCGGCCGCGGATCGGGTTGCTGTCGATCGGCGAGGAAGAGACGAAGGGCAACGAGCTGACGCGCGAGGCGCATCAGCTGATCAAGGCCTCGTCGCTGGCCTTCATCGGCAACGTCGAAGCCCGCGGCATCTTTTCGGGCGACGCCGACGTGGTGGTGTGTGACGGGTTCACCGGCAACGTCGCGCTGAAGTTGAGCGAAGGGCTGGTCGAGATGGTCGAAGACCTCCTGAGCGAGGAGCTGCAAAGCACCTTTTCGAGCCAGATGGGGTACTTGCTCTCGCGTCGCGCGTTCCGGCGCTTCCGCAAGCGCGTGGACTACTCGGAGTTTGGCGGTGCGCCCCTGCTGGGCGTGGCTGGCCTGTGCATCGTCGGTCACGGGCGTTCGTCGGTGAAGGCGGTTCGCAATGCGGTGGCAATGGCGTCGCGCATGGCGGACCAACAAATGGTGGAGCGGCTTCGACTCGAGATGGCGACCTTTGCGGTGACACAGTCGTGATTGCTTGTCTCTTTCCCGGGCAGGGTTCCCAGGCCGTTGGCATGGGCAAGGCGCTGGCGGATCAGTTTCCCATTTGCGCGCGCACCTTTGCCGAAGCCGATGCGGCGCTCGGCGAGTCGCTCGGCGACCTGATCTTCAACGGCCCGGCGGATCGGCTCACGCTGACCGAGAACACCCAGCCGGCGATCCTGACGATGAGCGTGGCGGTGTGGCGGTTGCTGCACGAGCGCGGGCTGTCGCCGGCCTTCGTCGCCGGGCACAGCCTGGGCGAGTACTCCGCGCACGTCGCGGTCGGCACGCTGGCCTTCGCCGACGCCGTGCGCCTGGTCCGCCACCGCGGCCGCTACATGCAGGAGGCGGTGCCGGTGGGGCAGGGGGCGATGGCCGCCATTCTCGGGCTCGACGAAGCGGGCGTCGCGCAAGCGTGCGCGGAAGCGGCGCAGGGCGACGTGGTCAGCCCGGCCAACCTGAATGGCCCCGGCCAGATCGTCATTGCCGGATCGGCGGCGGCCGTGGCGCGCGCCGGCGAGCGGGCCAAGGCGCTGGGCGCGAGGCGGGCGATTCCGTTGGCGGTGAGCGCGCCCTTCCATTGCGCACTGATGAAGCCGGCGGAGGAGCGGTTGGCGCCGGAACTGCGCGCCGCCGCGTCGCACGACCCGCGCGTGCCGGTCGTGGCCAATGTTGACGCGGAACCCAAGCGGACCGCGGCGGCGTCGATCGAGGCGTTGATTCGGCAGGTGTCATCGCCGGTACGGTGGGAAAACGTCATGCAGCGCCTTGCGTCGGAAGGCGTCACCCGATATGTTGAAGTAGGCCCGGGGAAAGTGTTGAGCGGTCTGGCCAGGAAGATCGCTCCGGGCGCCACCATTCTGAACGTCGAGGGTCCCGCTGACCTCGCCGCGCTCGAGGGACTGCTCTGACACAGTTCGACGGCAAGATTGCGATTGTGACGGGTGCGTCCCGCGGCATTGGCCGGGCGATTGCGCAGCGCCTGGCGGCGGGTGGCGCCACGGTGGTGTGCGTCGCGCGCGGGTCGAACGCCGACGAGACCGCCGCCGCGATCACCGCCAGCGGCGGCCAGGCCGTCGCCCACGGCGCCGACGTCACCGACGCGGCGGCGGTCGAGGCGCTGATCAAGGGCACCGTCGAGCGCCACGGGCGGCTCGACATCCTGGTCAGCAACGCGGGCATCACCCGCGACCAGTTGATGCTGCGCATGAAGCGCGCCGACTGGGACGAGGTGATCGCGACCAACCTGACGGCGGCGTTTACGCTGTGCCAGGCCGCGCTCAGGCCGATGATCAAGCGGCGCGCGGGCCGCATCATCGCCATCAGCTCGGTGGTCGGGCAGATGGGCAATGCCGGCCAGGCCAATTACGCGGCGTCGAAAGCGGGATTAATCGGGTTTTGCAAGGCCCTGGCGCGTGAAGTCGCGTCGCGCCAGGTGACGGTGAATGTGGTGGCGCCAGGGTTGGTCGAGACCAACATGACGCGCGCGATCACCGCGGATGCCAAGACCGACTGGGCGGCGCAGATCCCGCTGGCCCGCCTGGGCACGCCGGACGACATTGCGGCGGCGGTCGCGTTTCTGGCTTCCGACGATGCGGCGTATATTACTGGTCAAGTTCTCGCCGTTAACGGCGGGATGTACATGTAGGAGGAATCGTGGCCGTTGCCGACAAAGTAAAGAGCATTATCGTGGAGCAGTTGGGCGTGGATGAGGAAGAAGTCACCCCGGATGCTTCGTTCGTGGACGACCTGGGCGCCGACTCACTCGACACCGTCGAGCTGGTGATGGCGTTCGAGGAGGAGTTCGGCATCGAGATCCCTGACGAGGAGGCGGAGAAGATCACGCGCGTCAAGGAAGCGGTCGACTACATCGAGTCGCACGCCAAGAAGAAGTAGCGCGCGCCGAGTCGGGCACCCCCTTTGGGGGTGCCGTTGCTTCTTCCGGAGGTCAAGTGAGCAGGCGAGTCGTAGTGACCGGCGTGGGTTTGGTGTCGCCGGTCGGCATGGGCACTCAGGCAAACTGGGACGCGCTGTGCGCGGGCACGAGCGGCATCGGCCCGATCACGCGCTTTGATGCGACAGCATTCTCGACGCGCTTCGCGGGCGAAGTGAAGAACTTCGATCCGCTGCAGTTCATCGAGAAGAAAGAGCTGAAGAAGATGGACATCTTCATTCAGTTCGCCGTCGCGGCGTCGCAATACGCCATGGACGATGCGCGCCTGATGATCACGCCCGAGTTTGCCGATCGGGTGGGCGTGTTCATCGGGTCGGGCATCGGCGGGTTCGCCACCATCGAGAGGGAGCACACCTCCTATCTTGAAGGCGGCCCGCGCAGGATTTCCCCTTTCTTTATTCCGTCGTCCATCATCAACCTGGCCGCCGGCCAGGTGTCGATCCGGCACGGCGCCAAGGGCCCGAACCTGGCCACCTGCACCGCGTGCACGGCGTCGGCGCATGCCATCGGCGATTCCTACGAAATCATCAAGCGTGGCGCCGCGGATGCCATGATCGCCGGCGGCGCGGAAGCGGCCGTCTGTCCCATGGGCGTCGGCGGCTTCGGCGCCTTGCGCGCGCTGTCAACCCGCAACGACGACCCGTCGCGCGCCAGTCGTCCGTTCGAAAAGGACCGCGACGGCTTCGTGCTGGGCGAGGGCGCCGGCGTTGTCGTGATCGAGGAACTCGAGTTCGCCAAGCGCCGCGGCGCCACGATTTACGCCGAGATGGTCGGCTACGGCATGTCGGGCGATGCCTATCACATGACCGCGCCGTCGGAAGACGGCGACGGCGCCTATCGCGTCATCAAGACGGCGATTGCCTCCGCCGGCATCCGTCCCGATCAGGTCGACTACGTCAACGCCCACGGCACCTCGACGCCGCACAACGATCGCATCGAGACCATCGCGATCAAGCGCGCGTTCGGCGACCACGCCTACAAGCTGGCGATTTCATCGACCAAGTCGATGACCGGGCACCTGCTGGGCGCCGCCGGCGGCCTCGAAGCCGGCATCACCGCGCTGTCGGTGCGGCACCAGAAGGTGGCGCCGACCATCAACCTCGAGAATTCGGACGAGGGCTGCGACCTCGACTACGTGCCGCACACGGCGCGCGAGATGAAGATCGACTACGCGCTGTCGAATTCGTTTGGCTTCGGCGGCACCAACGGCGCGTTGTTGATGAAGAGATACGACGGATGACGACCGTGACGTTCGGAGGGCGGCCGCTTTAGCGGCCGCCGCTGCAGCGACGGCCAAGCCCCAAGCCCCAAGCGCCAAGCCATGAAGGTTCCATGAAAATTGCCGTCTGCATCAAGCAAGTGCCTACCCGCGAGTGGCAGCCGCGTCTGAACGACGACAAGACGTGGGTGCGCGAGCAGGATGTCAGCTACGAGATGAACGAGCCCGACGCCTACGCGCTCGAGGAGAGCCTGCGCCTCCGCGAGAAGCATGGCGGGGAAGTCGTGGTGTGCTCGGCCGGTCCGGCCCGCGTGCAGCAGGTGATCCGCGAGGCCCTGGCCCGCGGCGCCGACCGCGCGCTGCACGTCGAAGATGACGCGCTCGGCGCCGCCGATGCCTTCACCGCGGCCGCGGCCCTCGCGCCGGCCATGGCCGAGCAGGCATTTGATCTCATCCTGACCGGCCTGCAGTCCGACGACCAGGGCCACGCCCAGTTCGGCCCGGTGCTGGCCGAGAAGCTCGGCATCCCGCACTCGACCATCATCATGGAAGTGCAGATCACTGACGCGACGCTGAAGGTGAAGCGCGAGCTCGAAGGCGGCTGGTTCCAGTACGCGACGATGCCGCTGCCGGCGCTGCTGACCATCCAGAGCGGCATCAACCAGCTGCGCTACGCCACGTTGAAGGGGATCATGGCGGCGAAGAAGAAGGAAATCATCAAGGTGGCGGCGCCGGCCGGGCTGACGCCGCGCCTCAAGGTGGTGGCGCTCAGCGCGCCGCAGAAGTCGAAGCAAACGGTCATGATCGGCGGGTCGCCCGCCGAAGCCGCGAAGGAACTCGTCAAGCGCCTTCGCGAAGAAGCGAGGGTCTTATGATTCTCGTGATCGCGGAACAGACCAACGGCAAGCTCAATCGCGCGAGCTGGGAAGCCATTGCGGCGGCCCAGCAACTGGCCGGCGGATCGATGCCGGTGAAGGTCGCCGTGGCCGGGCAGGGCGTCGCCACCGTGGCCGCGGAGCTGTCGCGGGCGGCGGTGGCCGAAGTGATCACGGTCGAGCACGCCGCGCTGGCGATCTACACGCCCGACGCGTTCGTGCAGGCCTTGCAGCAGGTCATCACGCAGGTATCGCCGGCGTACGTGTTCTTCCCGCACAGCTATCAGACCCGCGACTTCGCGCCGATGCTCGCCGCCCGCATGGATCGCGCGCTCGTCACCGACGTGATCGCGATCCGGCAGGCCGGCGGCGCCACCGCGTTCGCGCGGCCGATGTTCCAGGGCAAGCTGGTGGCCGACGTCGTGCCGCAGGGGCCGGCGCCGCATTTCGTCAGCATCCAGATTGGCGCCTATCGCGCCGACGCCGCGGCACGCGGGAGCGCGGCCGCGCCGATCGCGGCGGCCGCCATCACGATCGACGAGTCGAAGATTCGCCAGAAGCCTGAAGCGCCGTTCCAGGAAGCCAAGCAGGCCGTGGACCTGTCGCAGGCCGAGCGCATTGTCTCGGTGGGCCGCGGCATCAAGTCGCAGGAGAACATCGCGGTGGCGGAACAGCTGGCCAAGGCGTTCGGCGCCGAACTGGCGGCGTCGCGGCCGATCTGCGACAACGGCTGGCTGCCCATGGAGCGCCAGATCGGCAGCTCCGGCCAGACGGTGGCGCCGAAGCTGTATGTGGCCCTGGGCATCTCGGGCGCCATCCAGCACCTGGTCGGCATGAAGGGCTCGCGCGTGATCGTGGCGATCAACAAGGACGCCGACGCGCCGATCTTCGAAGTGGCCGACTACGGCATCCAGGGCGACCTGTTCGAGCTGGCGCCGGCCATTATCGCGGAATTACAGAAGGCTTGAGGCTTGGGGCTTGAGTAGCGCGAATGGCTGAGCGCGAGACCCTCGAAGTAGACATCCTGATTGTCGGGGGCGGGCCTGCCGGCTTGTCCGCGGCCCTGCGCCTCGCGCAGCTGCACAAGCAGAAGGGCGGGGAGCCGCTGTCGATCGCGGTGATCGAAAAGGCCCGCGACGCCGGCGGGCATCAGCTCTCGGGCGCCCTGCTCGACCCGTCCACGCTGCGCGACCTCATCCCGGATTTCCAGGCCAAGGGCGCGCCGCTGGCGGCGGAAGTGCACCAGGACAACATCTACTTCCTGACGCCCGGGCAGAAGCTGCGGCTGCCGATCACGCCGCCGCCGTTCCAGAATCACGGCAACTACATCATCTCGCTCAACCAGTTCACGAAGTGGCTGGCGGGGCAGGTCGAGGCCGAAGGCGTCGACCTGTTCATGGGCTTTGCCGGCCAGCACGTGCTCTACGACGGCACCCGGGTGATTGGCGTGCGCACGGGCGACCGCGGCATCGGCAAGGACGGCCAGCCCAAGGGCGCCGTCGAGCTCGGCGCCGACATCCACGCCAAGGTGACGATTTTCGCGGATGGCGTCCGCGGCCACCTGACCAAGCAGTTGATGCAGACCTTGGAGCTGGGCGGCGAATCCGAGCCGGCGCAGTTTGCCCTCGGCATCAAGGAGCTCTGGGACATTCCGAAGGATCGGCTGGCGCCGGGCACCGTCATCCACACGCTCGGCTACCCACTGCGCGACGAGGAGTTCGGCGGCAGCTGGTTGTACGCGATGCCCGAGGGCCGGCTCTCCATTGGCTTCGTGGTCGGCCTCGACTACAAGGACCCGCTGTTCGATCCCCATGCCGCCTTCCAGCATTTCAAGCGGCACCCGTTCATCAGCGGCATTCTCGACGGCGGTCAGGTCGTGCGCTACGGCGCCAAGGCGCTGCCGGAAGGCGGCTGGAACACGCAGCCGCGCCTGCATGTCGATGGCGGCCTGATCGTCGGCGATGCGGCCAACTTCGTGAATTCGATCCGGCTGAAGGGCATTCACCTCGCCATGCGCAGCGGCATGCTCGCCGCCGAGGCGGCGTTCGACGCGGTGCGCGCGGATGACACGAGCTCGGCGTCGCTGCATCGCTATCAGCAGCTGGTGGATGCGAGCCCGATCAAGACCGAGCTCTATGCGGTGCGCAACGTGCACCAGGCGTTCGGCGCCGGCACCATGGCGGGCAGCGCCTACGCCGGCATCGCGATGTTCACCAACGGCAAGGGCCTGCCCGACATCTCCGGCCATCCCGGCCACCAGGCGATGCAGACGATCGAGCACTACTACGGGATGGCCAAGCGCGACATCCTGGTGCCGTCCAACGCCGCGCCCATCGATCGCCGCATCACGTTCGACAAGGTGACCGGCGCGCACTATTCGGGCACGCACCACGACGAGGATCAGCCGGTGCACCTGCTGGTGCAGACCGACGTGTGCCACAGCATCTGCGGACCGGAATACGGCCACCCATGCGTGCGCTTCTGCCCGGCCAGCGTCTACGAAATGGTGGATAACGGTGCGGGTGGGTTGAAGCTGCAGATCAACGCGTCCAACTGCGTGCACTGCAAGACCTGCGACATCATGGACCCCTACGCGGCCATCACGTGGGTGGC